>JAEYQX010000141.1 GCA_023409795.1 Pseudomonadota bacterium | reverse complement strand
AGTCGAAGCGACCCCAGTTCTTGCCATAGTCCAGCATGTCCCACGAATAGGCCGCGCCGAAGTCCAGGCCGCGGGTTTCCAGGGCGGCATAGTTGAAGGCGCTCTGGATGAAGCCGCCGATCGGATCGCCCGACGGGGCACCAACGCCGAACGGAATGTCCGGGTTGTTGCGGAAGATCGAGCCGCAGGCATCCATGTTCAGCTCGGCGCCGCTGACGCAGTTGGCGGCAATGGTCGGAACCGAGACCGAGGCGATCACCTGGTCGATGCGGATCTCGTAGTAGTCGAGCGACAGGGTCAGGCCCGGGATGACGCGCGGCTGGATCACCGTCGAGAAGGTGAAGGATTCCGACTCTTCAGGACGCAGGTTGGGGTTGCCACCCGAGACGCCAGCCAGGCCCGAGGTGTAGTTCGGGTTGAAGTCGTCGGTGTTGGTGGCGGTTTCGCCGGCGAAGTCGAAGTCCAGGCCCTGCTGGGCCGCCAGGGCCGAGCAGTTCTTGATGCGGTTGGCCTTGATTTCCTGATCGTCCAGGGCCGCGATGTTGGTCGTGGCGCAGGGGTCAGCGAAGTTGTTGGCGAAGGTCTGGCCGTAGGGCGAGTAGTTCTCGTCCAGGTTCGGCACGCGCACCGAGGTGTTGAAGCTGGTCTTGAAGGTGATGTCGCGGATCGGGCGGTAAACCAGGTTCACGCCATAGACGTCGACATTGCCCACGGTGGTGTAGTCGGCCCAGCGGTAGGAGCCCGACAGTTCGGCATATTCACCCAGCTTGCTGTCGCGGAACAGCGGCACGGACAGCTCGCCGAACAGCTCTTTGGACTCGTAGCTGACTTCGGGGAAGTCGGCACCGGTGTTCAGGAACAGCAGGCGGTCGCCGGCCGAGGCCGAGCGGCCGATGCCCGAGGTGGTTTCCTTGCGCCATTCAGAGCCCAGGGCCAGGCCGATGTTGCCGGCACCCCAGAAGTCCCACAGCTCGCTGGACATCGAAGCGATGGCCTGGTGCTGTTCGTTGATGTCGTGGACGCGGACGAAGGCGTCGACGTATTCCATGGCCTCGGCCGACTGGTTGCCAGCGCCGAAGATGTTCAGCGGGGCGCACTGGGCCAGGGACTGGCGGCCGTATTCGGTGTCGGCCAGGTCGCCGCCGCGCACCAGGTCGGCCGCAGCCAGGCCCTGGGCGTTCAGCAGGGTCGAACGGCAGACGATGCCGCCCGGCGTGCCCAGGATACCGGCAGTGTCGACCACGGCATCGGCCGCCAGGGCCATGCGCTGGCTGTCCACGCCGCGTTCCAGGTTCTCGATCTCAGCCTTGCCGTAGTTGTAGCCGATGTCCCACTTCACGTCCTTGAAGAAGGCCAGGTCACCGTAATAGCCGTCCAGGCCCAGGCTGTATTGCTGCAGGTCGCGGGTGTTCTTTTGCGAACGCTCGGGGCCAAAGAAGCTGTGGCGGGCGATCGGCAGGGCGCGGCTTTCGATCAGCTGGCCCGGCGAGGTCGCGGTCGGGGCCGAATAGATGTCGACGCGGTTGTTGGCGATCGCATCCTTCAGGTTCTGCGGCAGGAAGGCGTTATCATCCCAGCGCAGGTCGAAGGCCGAGGTGCCCCAGATCGAGTTGGTGGCGTTGGCGGCGTAGGAGGTGTTGTCCAGGTCGACGTCGAAGAAGGTCGGCTGGCCACGCATGAAGGTTTCTTCGGTGATGTACTTCGCCGAGGCCGTCAGGCGGATGCTGTCGGTGACGTCGAAGCTGGCACCGACCTGGTAGCGCTGCGATTCCGAGGCGGGGATGCGGCTGTAGCCGGCAACCTCGCCCAGCGGCATGCCGTCGCCGCCGACGTTGTAGGGGCGGTTGATGCCGACCGCGCCGACGCGATCGCCGAAGTCGGCCTCACGGGCCGTGGTGCCGTCAAAGACGAAGGTCTTGCCCGGCATGATGCCGTAGCAGTTCATCGCATAGCAGAAGCTGCCGCCCGGGAAGCAGTTCTGGTACGGGATGTTCGGGTTGGTCAGGTCGCTGGGACGCTGGATGTTGGCCAGGGTGGTCTGGCCCCACGGCAGGATGTCCAGGCGGTTCAGGCCGGTGAACAGCTCGGCGTCCAGCAGGCCGTCATAGGGGGCGTTGGTCGGGTCGGCATCAACGCTCAGGCGGGCCGGGCCGCGGGCGATCCAGTCGATGTCCATGGAATCGACGTTGTCGATCTTTTCCCATTCGGCGTGGCCATACAGGTTCAGGCGACCGTCGAGGAAGTTCTTGCCGACCAGGGCCGAGACGCGGCGGGTGGCTTCGCCGTTGTCGTTGATCTGGCCGTAGTTGGCATCAAGCTCGACGCCTTCGAAATCCTTCTTGAGGATGAAGTTCAGCACGCCCGAGACGGCGTCGGCGCCATAGACCGACGAGGCACCGCCGGTGATGATCTCGACGTTCTGGATCAGCAGGCGCGGGACCGAGTCAACGTCAACCGACAGCGAACCGCCCGACGAGCCGACGTGACGCTTGCCGTCCACCAGGGTCAGGGTGCGGTTGGAGCCCAGCGAGCGCAGGTTGGCCAGCGACAGGCCGCCGGCGTTCAGGCTCGAACCGGTCGTGTCCGACGGCACGGTCGAGTTTTGCAGGGCCGGGATGGTGGCCAGCTGGTCGATCAGGCTGGTCTGGCCCGAGGACAGGATCTCTTCCTGGGTGACCTGGATCAGCGGGGTCGGGGCGTTGGCGGCGTTGCGGCGCAGGCGCGAGCCGGTGACCACGATCTCATCAAGCTGGGAGGCTTCTTCCGACGCTGCTGCGGCAGCCGGGGTGTCCTGGGCCGGAGCTTCCTGGGCCTCCTGGGCCAGGGCGGTCGTCGCCACCAGGGTGCTGGCCAGGATGGAACTCGCCAGCAGGTGGGAGCGGTTGAAACGCATGAACATGATCCTTTGGGAATACCTACAGGGTCCTCAGAGGCAAAATCATGCGCCCGACGGTCAAGTGCGGCTTAAACGTGGTTGGGTATATCGGGCTCAAAGATGAGAGTTTGTTGCGTGAATGTTACATAAATGTACAGATAATGACTGCAATGTGTTCTGATCGAGCCCGTAATACGCAGGTATTTAGCTAATACTGTTTTGTATCGACGTTTTATTTGGTGATCGTTCGGATCCAGTCCGGCAGTTCCGAAATCTTTGACAGGCCTACATAACGCGGGTGGTTCTCGGGGGCGTCGGCCAGTTCATGGGCCCAGGTGATTTCGTAGGGAATGTGGCAGGCATAGGCCCCTGCCTCGAGGGCGGGCAGGACGTCCGAGCGCATCGAGTTGCCGGCCATCACCGCCTCGGCTGCGCCCGAGCCGTGGCGCTGGAACACGCGGTGATAGGTGCCGCGGTCCTTCTCCGAGACGATCTCCACCGCCGCGAACAGCTCGCCCAGGCCCGAGGCTGCCAGCTTGCGTTCCTGGTCCATCAGGTCGCCCTTGGTGATCAGGACCAGGCGATATTGCTCGACAAGCTCGGCCAGGACCTCGTCGACGCCGGGCAGGGTCTCGACCGGGTGGACCAGCATCTCACGACCGGCGGCCAGGATCTCACGCACGATATGGGGCGGGGCCTCGCCGTCGCACAGCTCCATGGCGGTCTCCAGCATCGACAGGGTGAAGCCCTTGATGCCATAGCCATAGAGGCGAAGATTGCGCCGCTCGACCTCGGCCAGGCGCTCCATCATCACCGGCTCGTCGGCGTGGTCGCCCAGCAGCTCGGCGAACCGTTTCTGGCTCAGCCGGAAGATGGTCTCATTGTGCCAGAGGGTGTCGTCGGCATCGAGGCCAATGGTCGTGATGGTCATGTGCAGGGCTCCGTCGGAGGGGCGGGCATAGCATCCCTTCATTCTGTGGGCGACGACCGCGTCGTTTGAGTCTATGCCGCAGCCATGAGCCAGATCGACATCCTGCAACAGCAACCGCGCCGGATCGGCTGGGGCCTGGCGGCCCTGGTCGTGGCGGGCAACATGATCGGATCGGGGGTCTATCTCCTGCCAGTGACCCTGGCCCCGACCGGCAGCTCCAGCCTGATCGGCTGGCTGGTCTGCGGGGCAGGGGCGGTGACCCTGGCCCTGGTGTTCGGGGGGCTGGGCCGCCTGATGCCGCGCGCCGATGGCCTGGCCGATTTCGCCTCCCAGGGCCTGGGGCGGTTCCTGGGCTATCAGGCAGGGCTGTTCTACTGGGCGGCCTGCGTTGTCGGCAATGTGGCCGTGGCGGTGGCGGCGGTCGGCTACCTGGCCTTCTTCTTTCCGGTGCTGAAGCAGCCGCTGTGGGGCGGCCTGGCCAATCTGGTGCTTTTGTGGATCACCACCGGCATCTATGCGCTGGGCACCCGCTCGGCCGCGCGGTTCGGGGCGCTGAGCCTGGTCATGGGCCTGGTGCCGATCATCCTGGCGATCATCGCCGGGGCCGTGGCCTTTGACGGCCGCATCTTTGCCGCCAGCTGGAGCCCGGCGGGCGAGCCCCTGATCCGCACGGTTCCGGCCTCCCTGGCCATCATCTTCTGGGCCTTCCTGGGCGTCGAAAGCGCGGCGGTCCTGTCGGGGCGGGTAAAGAACCCCGGCCGTGACGTCGGCCTGGCCTCGGTGGTCGGCGTGCTGCTGGCCTTTGTGGTCTATGTCGCCGCCTGCGTGGCGGTCTTTGGCGTCATTCCGGCCGGGGTCCTGGCGGAATCGACCAGCCCCTTCGCCGACCTGGTCGCCCGGGTCATGGGAGCCTCCGTCGCCGGGCTGGTGGCCGCCTGCGCCGTGATCAAGACCAGCGGCACCATCGTCGGATGGACCATGACCGGGGGCGAGACGGCGCGTGCGGCGGCCGAGCGGGGCTGGCTGCCGCGCTGGTTCGGCGGTGCCGAGGCCGGCAAGACGCCCTGGACCAATCCGCTGCTGATGGGCCTGCTGATGAGCCTGCTGCTGCTGGTCAGCGTCCAGCCCAGCCTGGGCAAGCAGTTCGAGATGCTGATCGGCGTGACCTCGGTCCTGACCCTGTGCCTTTATGCGGTCTGCTCGCTGTCGCTGCTGAAGGTGGCGCGCAGCTGGGGCTGGCGGCTGCTGGGAATTTTCGGCCTCGTCTTCTCGGCCTTTGCCGTGGTGGCGGCGGCCGGGGGCTATGTCCTGCCCAGCCTCGGCTTCTTTGTCCTGACCAGCCTGGCCTGGCTCTGGGTGGGTCGACGACACGCCACCCGTTGACCCGGCCATGACATGTCCGTAGTTACCCCGCCGTTTGTCTGCCCATTTTGATTGCTAGGAGCCCGCGCTATGACGACCCAGATTTTGTCCGGCGCGACCGGAGTCCTTGCGCTCGCTGATGGCACCATCCTGCAAGGGGTGGGCGTTGGCGCTGTCGGTTCCGCCCTTGGTGAGGTGGTCTTCAACACCGCCATGACGGGCTATCAGGAAATCCTGACCGATCCCTCCTACATGAGCCAGATCCTGGCCTTCACCTTCCCGCACGTCGGCAATGTCGGCGTGAACGTCGAGGACGTGGAGCAGGTGGGCGAGGGGGCCGGCACCTCGGCGCGCGGGGCCATCTTCCGCGACGTGCCGACCGATCCGGCCAACTGGCGCGCGGCCGAAGGACAGGGCGGTGACCTGGATGCCTGGATGAAGCGCCGCGGCGTGGTGGGTCTGGCCGGGATCGATACCCGCCAGCTGACCCAGCTGATCCGCGACAAGGGCGCGCCCCATGCCGTGATCGCCCACAACCCGAACGGCGAGTTCGACCTGGACGCCCTGGTGGCCCAGGCGCGCGAATGGACCGGCCTGGTGGGCCTGGACCTGGCCAAGGAAGCCTCGACCCTGCAGGCCTTCGACTGGAACGAGGGCGTGTGGGAATGGCCCGCCGGCTATCCGCGCGTTGACGCCACCGACAAGAAGGTCGTGGTCATCGACTATGGCGTGAAGCGCAACATCCTGCGCGCCCTGGCCTCGACCGGCTGCAAGATCACGGTGGTCCCGGCCACGACGACGGCCGAGGACGTCCTGGCCCTGGATCCCGATGGCGTGGTCCTGTCGAACGGCCCGGGCGACCCGGCCGCGACCGGCGAATATGCCGTGCCGGAAATCCGCAAGCTGGTCGCCAGCGGCAAGCCCCTGATGGGCATCTGCCTGGGCCACCAGATGCTGGCGATCGCCCTGGGGGCCAAGACCATCAAGATGGACCAGGGGCACCACGGGGCCAACCACCCGGTCAAGGACCTGACCACCGGCAAGGTCGAGATCGTGTCGATGAACCATGGCTTTGCCGTGGACCAGGCCAGCCTGCCCGAAGGCGTCGAGGAAACCCACGTCAGCCTGTTCGACGGCACCAACTGCGGTATCGCCCTGACCGGCAAGCCGGTCTTCAGCGTCCAGCACCACCCCGAGGCCTCGCCTGGGCCGACGGACAGCCTGTATCTGTTCAACCGCTTTGCTGAATCCATGCGGGGATAAATGAAATCAACGGCGGTGAAGTCAGCCTATCTGGGCTGGCTCGCCGCCGCGATCGCGGGCGAGAGGGGGGCCTCCTCGCTGACTGCGGCGGTCGGGCAGACTCTCGTGCTGGGCTATGCCACCAGCTATGACGTCGCAGACGTCGCCCTGTTCATCCGGTCCCTGCGGTCCCATTACCAGGGGCCCTGCGCCCTGGTCGTGGACCCCGACCCGGTGTTGAGGGCCTTTCTGGCCGAGCACGGGGTCGAGGCGCTGGATGCACCCGCATCGGCACAGGCCATCGACGGCTGGCAGCCCCATCCGGTGGTGTCGCGCTTTGCCGGCTTTGGCCAGTTGCTGGCCGAGCGGCCCTGGGTGCGCCATGCGCTGCTGACCGATGTGCGCGACGTGGTGTTCCAGGGCGATCCCTTTGCGCCCGAGCCGGCCGCGCTGGAGGTCTTTGCCGAGTGCGAGACCCCGCTGCACGGCCACGACTTCAACATGAAGCACCTGCGCGCCATTGCCGGCGAGCACCTGGCCGAGGCCATGGGCCAGCGGGCCTGCATCTGCGTCGGCACGGTCATGGGCGAGCGTGAGGCCCTGATCCGGTTCTGCCGCCTGATCCTGCTGCTGGGGGCCATTCCCCGCTCGGAGGTGGGCGGGGCCTTCGGGGCCGACCAGGCGACGGCCAATCTGGCGGTGCATCTGGGCCTGATCGAGGCCGAGGTGCTGGCGAACTTCGGGCGGGTGGCGACCCTGGGCCTGATCGCGCCCTCCGACCTGCATTTCGATGGCGCGCTGATCCGCAACCCGGACGGCAGCGCCAGCCCCATCGTCCATCAGCATGACCGTCATCCGGCGCTGTTGCAGGCGATGCAAGGTCTGTGGGGCCAGGGCGTCGAGCGGCGGGTGCGGTCGCGGCCGCCCCTGTCCCTGGCACAGCGGCGGCTCAGGCTGGCAGGCTCGATCCGCAAGCGCCTGCCGGAACTGCGCTAGGGCAGGGCCGGGAAAGAGGGCTCAGGGCAGGTGGGCCAAGGCAGCGTCGCTGCGCAGCTGGCTGGCCTTGCGAATGGCCATGGGCGCGGCCGACATCCAGTAGCGCGCGTCGTCCTCGCGACGGGCCTGGCGGCGCTCCAGCCCCCGGCGACGGCGCGCGGCCGCATTGTCCAGCAGCCGCGCGTGCAGGGCGCGTGCAGTCAGGGCGGGAACGGCGGGAGAGCCAGGGACGGCGACGGCGTCGGGGCCGGTTGGCTCCACCGCCGGGCGGGCGATGGCGATGAACATGGCGGGTCCTTCTCGAGGCTTTACCATCCACAACCTGTGGACAGTTTTGCCGTTATCCGAAAAGAATGGGTTTGAATTCAGGCTCTTGCTGTCACGAAATCGACGTCAAGCCTAATGAAAGGTTAAGGCTGATCATGGCCCGACCGCGCGGCCAATGAGCGGACGCAGGCCGGTCATCCTCCCCTGCGCCAGGGGCAGGATGGTCGGCGCGCCATGCCCATCCGTTCCTGCAAACTGTCCCCGATCTTATCCCCAGGCGGCGATCAGGAGCGGGGGGGACGGGCAGGGCAGGCGGGCGGGCACTGGCCTTTCACGCGGCGATGGCGGCATAGAGGAGCGTGCGCTTCGATGACCGCTTCCTTGAAGAACTGAAGGCTCGCCTTCGCCCGTCCGATGTCATCGGGCGGACGGTCAAGCTCAAGCGTCAGGGCCGCGAGTATGTGGGCCTCAGCCCCTTTTCCAAGGAAAAGTCGCCCAGCTTCTTCGTCAATGACGACAAGGGTTTCTTCCACGACTTCTCGTCGGGAAAGCATGGCGACATCATCAGCTTCCTGCAGGAGACCGAGCGGCTGAGCTTTGTCGAGGCGGTCCAGAGGCTGGCGGGCGAGGCCGGGATGCAGCTGCCCGCCGAGGACCCCCACGCGGCCGAGCGCGAAGCCAAGAAGCAGGGCCTCAGCGACTGGATGGACCTGGCTCAGAAGTGGTTTGCCGCCAACCTGCGCCGCGGTGTCGGCCAGGCGGCGCGCGAATACCTGGAAAAGCGTGGCCTGCCCGAAGACCAGTGGGAGCGGTTCGGCCTGGGCTATGCTCCCAATGACCGCGAGGGGCTGAAGCAGGCCCTGGTCCAGCGCGGGGCCCGGCCCGGCGACCTGGTCGAGGCGGGCCTGCTGATCGCGCCGGAAAGCGGGGGGCAACCCTATGACCGCTTCCGCGACCGGCTGATCTTCCCGATCCTGGATGCCCGGGGCCGGATCGTCAGCTTCGGCGGTCGGGCGATGAACCCCGATGACCGGGCCAAGTATCTGAATGGTCCCGAGACCAGCCTGTTTCACAAGGGCACGACCCTTTACGGCCTGCCCGAGGCGCGGCGGATCCTGGGGGCCGAGACACGCGGCGAGCAGGGGATCATCGTCGTCGAGGGCTATATGGACGTCATCGCCTGCCAGCGGGCGGGGCTGCCGGCGGTGGCCCCCATGGGCACGGCCCTGACGGAAGAGCAGATGGAGCGGCTGTGGCGCGTCTCGGCCGAGCCGGTGCTGTGCTTTGACGGGGATGCGGCGGGCCTGCGCGCTGCCTATCGCGCCATCGAGCGGTCGCTGCCCCTGCTGAAGTCGGGACGTTCCTTCCGCTTTTGCCTGCTGGAAGGCGGCAATGACCCGGACGACATCCTGCGCGACCGGGGCGCGCCGGCCCTGCGCCAGGCCCTGGGCGAGACCCGGCCCTTCATCGACGTCCTGTTCCGGCGCGAAGCCGAGGCCGAGCCCCTGGATACACCCGAGCGCAAGGCCGGGCTGAAGGGGCGGCTGCGCCAGGCCGCCGGCGCGATCCAGGACAAGGACCTGGCCGAGCAGTATCGCCGCGACTTGTTTGACAAGTTCGACGCCCTGTTCCCGCGCCAGGTGCCTCAGGGGCGGGCACCCCAGGGCGGGCCGGGCGGTCGCCGCTGGGGGCCGCCGCCGCGCCTGGGCCAGACCTCGGAGGGGGCCCAGGCCATGCAGGCCCTGTTCCGCTCGATCGAGCCGGTCGCCGCGGCCCTGGCCCATGGGGCTATTGATGATCCCGAGCGGATGGATGACCACCTGGAAGCCATAGCTCGTCACGGTTTTGGCGATCCGGCCCTGGATGACCTGGCCCAGGAACTGGTCAGGTTACGCTTTTCGGGGCGAAGCCTTGACTCGGCGGCCATCCGACGCCATCTGGCTCACTCGGGTCATGATGCCTTAGTGCGCGAGGTCGAGAAGGCGGCGGCAAAGTCCGGCGCGCCATTCCTGGCTGCAGACAAGCCCCTTGCCGAGGTAAGGACCCGATGGTCGCAGGCGCTTGACGCTCTGACCCGCGTTGCGGCGTTGGAACAGGCCCTGGCATCCGCCAAGTCGGAGGCGCACAAGGCTTTCGATCACTCTGCCTTCACCCTGGTGAAAGCAGAGCGTGATGCACTGCGACGGGCCATAAAGACCGGAACGATTTGGGATGACTCGTCTTCTTCGTAGGCAACGAAGTTGGCGGGTGTTGTATTTTCGCCGCAGGGGCCTGATCACCCCCTGTCGGTTTGGAGACTGACTGAATGAGCGCGCAGACCGAGACGCAGGACACCGAAACCAATACTGACGGGCCCCTGCTCGATCTGACCGATGCTGGCGTCAAGAAGTTCATCAAGCAGGCCAAGGCTCGCGGCTATGTCACGATGGAGGAGCTGAACAAGGTCCTGCCGTCCGAGGAAGTGACGCCGGATGCCATCGAGGACACCCTGGCCATGCTGTCCGAGATGGGCGTCAACGTGGTCGAGGCCGAGGAAGATGCGGCCGACGTCCAGGGCACCGAGGTCACCACCACCGCCGAGACCTCTGTCGCCGAGACCCCGGCCAAGTCGGCCTATGACCGCACCGATGACCCGGTGCGGATGTATCTGCGCGAGATGGGTTCGGTCGAGCTGCTGAGCCGCGAGGGCGAAATCGCCATCGCCAAGCGCATCGAAGCCGGCCGCGACGCCATGATCTCGGGCCTGTGCGAAAGCGCCCTGACCTTCGAGGCCATCATGGTCTGGCGCGAGGAACTGGCCAACAACCGCATCCTGCTGCGTGAAGTCATCGACCTGGACGCCACCTATGGCATCCTGAATCCGTCGTCCCTGCCGCACAACCAGCCGGCCCCGGGCGAGGAGCCCGAGAAGGCCGAGAGCGAAGGCGAGGGTGAGGACGAGGACGAGGACGACTTCGACGATGGCGGCGGCATGTCGATCTCGGCCCTGGAGGCCGAGCTGCGCGACGGCGTCATGGAAGTGCTGGACGCGATCGCGGCCGACTTCGGGGCCTTCCGCAAGCTGCAGGACAAGCTGGTCGAGGCCCGCCTGAAGGGCGAGGTCCTGACCGCCAAGGACCAGAAGGCCTATGAGGGCCTGACCGAGGCCATCTCGGATCGTCTGAAGACGATGAAGCTGAACAACAACCGGATCGAAGCCCTGGTTGAGCAGCTCTATGCCATCAACAAGCGCCTGATCGGCCTGGAAGGCCGCCTGCTGCGCCTGGCCGACAGCTATGGCATTTCGCGCCCCGAGTTCCTGAAGGCCTACTTCGGCTCGGAGCTGGATCCGAACTGGTCCGAACGCATCAAGGAAATGGGCGTGCGCTGGACCAAGTTCAGCGAGGTCGAGGGCAACCAGATCGCCCAGATCCGCGCTGACATCGCCGCCGTCGCCACCGAGGCGGGCCTGCCGATCGACGACTATCGCCGCATCGTCCAGACCGTCCAGAAGGGTGAGCGCGAGGCCCGCCAGGCCAAGAAGGAAATGGTCGAGGCCAATCTGCGCCTCGTCATCTCCATCGCCAAGAAATACACCAACCGTGGCCTGCAGTTCCTGGACCTGATCCAGGAAGGCAACATCGGTCTGATGAAGGCCGTCGACAAGTTCGAATACCGTCGCGGCTACAAGTTCTCGACCTATGCCACCTGGTGGATTCGCCAGGCCATCACCCGCTCGATCGCCGACCAGGCGCGCACCATCCGTATCCCGGTGCACATGATCGAGACGATCAACAAGATCGTGCGCACCTCGCGCCAGATGCTGCACGAGATCGGCCGCGAGCCGACCCCGGAAGAACTGGCTGAAAAGCTGGCCATGCCGCTGGAAAAGGTCCGCAAGGTCCTGAAGATCGCCAAGGAGCCGATCTCGCTGGAAACCCCGATCGGTGACGAGGAAGACTCGCACCTGGGCGACTTCATCGAGGACAAGAACGCGGTCCTGCCGATCGACGCGGCGATCCAGTCGAACCTGCGCGAGACGACCACCCGCGTCCTGGCCTCGCTGACCCCGCGTGAGGAGCGTGTGCTGCGCATGCGCTTCGGCATCGGCATGAACACCGACCACACCCTGGAAGAAGTCGGCCAGCAGTTCTCAGTCACGCGCGAGCGTATCCGCCAGATCGAGGCCAAGGCCCTGCGCAAGCTGAAGCACCCGTCGCGGTCGCGCAAGCTGCGCTCCTTCCTCGACAGCTGAACCGGATCAGGCCATTGAGGGACGGACCAGCCCATGGTCCGTCCTCTGTTGCGGGCCTGATCAAGGAACCCCATGACGGCACCACGACTCGTCATCTTTGACTTCGACGGCACCCTGGCCGACACCTACGACTGGTTCATGTCGATCCTGGACGAAGCGATCGCACGCTTTCGCCTGCATCGTCCGGGTCCGGACGAGATCGAGGGCATGCGCGTCCTGTCGGCGCGCGAGGTGATGCGACGCATGAAGGTGCGGCCGTGGAAGCTGCCGGCCATCGTCAAGCACACCCGCCGCGAGAAGCTGAAGGCCGCCGATGCCACCCAGCTGTTCGACGGCATCCCCGAGCTTCTGCGCGACCTGCGCGCGGCCGGGATCAAGGTCGTGGTCGTCTCGTCGGATACGGCGGAATCGGTCAAGGCCGTGCTGGACCGCGAGGGTATCGAGGTCGACCTGCTGAACTGCGGGGCCTCGCTGTTCGGCAAGACCAGCAAGTTCAAGAAGGTGCTGAAGACCATGGGCGTCGAGGCGCGCGACGCCATCAGCATCGGCGACGAGATCCGCGACATCGAGGCTGCGCGTCCCCTGGGCATCCGGACCGGGGCCGTTTCCTGGGGCTATACCCTGCCCGAGGCCCTGGCCCGGCATAACCCGACCCACCTGTTCGCCGACGTCGCCGACATGCGGCGGGTGCTCCTGGGCTGATCGTCAGCGCCCGGACAGGGGCTTCAGATCGAGCCCTTGTCGAAGACGGTGTCGAACCCGCCCCACATCATGCGCTTGCCATCAAAGGGCATGTCCATGTCGGCAAAGGCGGGATCGTTCTGCATCGCGGCCCAGGCGGCGTCGGCCGTGGCGCGGTCAGGCCAGACCAGCCAGGAAAAGACGACCGCCTCGCCGTCCTCCAGCTTCACCGCCATGGGAAAGCTGGTCAGCTTGCCATCGGGCACATCCACGCCCCAGTTCTCGACCTGGGCGGTGGCTCCATACTTCTGGAACAGGGGCCAGGACCGGGCCGCCGAGGCGATGTAGCGGTCCTTGTCCTCGGCCTTTACGGGGGTCAGAAAGCCGGTCACGTAACTCATGGTTTGGCTCCGTTCTTCTTGGTCAGGGATTTGAGGGCAGGGCCTGTTCGGCCGCCGCCTCGATGGTGGCGATGTCGATCTTCCGCATGGTCATCATGGCCTGGAAGGCGGCGGTGGCGCGGGCCGGATCGGGATCATTGAGCAACTCCAGCATCCGGCGCGGCGTGATCTGCCAGCTGACGCCCCAGCGGTCCTTGCACCAGCCACAGTCGCTTTCGCGCCCGCCATTGCCGACGATGGCGTCCCACAGGCGGTCCGTCTCGGCCTGGTCCTCGGTCTGGATGACAAAGGACACCGCCTCGGTCTGGGGAAAGGCCGGGCCGCCGTTCAGGCCCATGAAGGCGCGGCCGGCGAGGGTGAAGTTGACCACCAGCTCCTGCCCGGCGGGGCCCGAGGGCGTGTCGGCGGGGCTGGCGGTGACGGAATCGATGTGGCTGTCGGGCAGGCCCAGGCTCATGTAGAAGCGGGCCGCCTGCCCGGCCTGGTCCTGGTCGAACCAGAGGCAGGTGATGATCTTGTCACTCATGGCGGGCTCAGCCTCCACCCATGTGGGCGGCAAAGGCCTCGGGGCCCTGCTCGACGGCGGCCTGGTCCATCCAGAAGACCTCCCAGATATGGCCGTCCGGATCGGCATAGGCGCGGCTGTACATGAAGCCAAAGTCCTGCTTCGGATTGACGTCAGGCTGGCCGCCACCGTTCGAGGCCTTGTCCAGGTGGTCGTCCACCGCCTCGCGATTGTCGGCGGCCAGGGCCAGCATGACCTGGGCCGACTGATGGGCGTCGGGGATCTGGCGATCGGTGAAGGTGGACCACTTCTCGTGGGTCAGCAGCATGACGAAGATGCTGTCCGACAGGACCATGCAGGCCGCGTCATCGGCCGAGAAGCGGTCTTCCTTGCGCCCTCCGACCGCTTCGTAGAAGGCCACCGAGCGGCCCAGGTCCGTCACCGGAAGGTTGACGAAGATCATCGAGGTCATGGTGTCGTTTCCTCAAGGGGGAGGCCCTGGCTCGGGCCGCGGTTCGCCGGGAGTTGGGCCTCCGGTCTGGCGAAAACCTGTCTCATGCTGTTATATGAGTCAACCATGAAGTTAGAAAAGATAACTGCAAAGTCAGAGGCTCGGTCGCGCCGCTACCAGGATGCCTGTGGCGCGGCCCACGGCCTGGACCTGGTCGGCGAGCGCTGGGCCCTGCTGGTCATTCGCGAGTTGATGATGGGGCCGCGCCGGTTCAACGACCTGCGCCGCGACCTCAGCGGCCTGTCGGCCAATGTCCTGACCCAGAGGCTGGAGGGCCTGGAAGCCTCAGGCATCGTGCGGCGTCGCAAGCTGCCGCCGCCGGCCTCGGTCCAGGTCTATGAGCTGACGGACTGGGGCTAGGAGATCGAGCCGGTCTTCATGATCCTGGGCCGCTGGGCGGCGCGCTCGCCTGGCCATGACCCCAGCCTGCCTATCAGCGCCGTCTCCATCATGATGTCGCTCAAGACCATGTTCGATGCCGAGCGCGCAGGGCAGGCGCGGATGAGGCTGGGCTTCGTCCTTGGCGAGGACCAGATGGTGGTCACCATCGCCGATGGCCGGGTCGAGACGTGCCGGGGCGAGGCCCAGGATGCCCAGGCGATCATCCATGCCCCGGCGGCGGTGCTTGGGGCGGCCATCTATGGCGAGGTGCCGCTGGCGGCGCTGGAGGCCGGGGCCGACATGGTGATCGAGGGCGACCGGGCCGTGTTCGAGCGGTTCATCGACCTGTTCCACCTGCCGCCCAAGGTGGACGGCTGAGGCGGGTCGTCAGGCCCTGATGTCGAGCAGGGCCCCGATCATCTGGTCGGCGGTCCGCACCGTGGCGGTGTTGGCGGCAAAGGCCTGCCGGGAGGCCAGCTGCTCGACCGGCTCGACCGCGCGGGCATCAAGGGTGGTGGTGTCGACCGTGCGCCGGGCGCTGGCATCAAGACGGGCGCTCGCGTGGAACAGGCCGG
>JAEYQX010000239.1 GCA_023409795.1 Pseudomonadota bacterium | reverse complement strand
GCTCGCCGGCGCCCGCGTCCGGGCACCGACGGCAAGGGGGTGGAGCTGTGGCCGCGCCGGGCGCCGGAACTAGGGGCCCGCAGCCCCCGGTGAACCGGGCCCGGGAAGCGGGCCTTCGAGGCGCCGGCGGCTAGCGGCGGCGCTGGCGGTCGCGCTCGTGATGCCGCAGCTCGCGGCAGTCGCGCCGGGGATTGTTCGCCGCCTGGCGGGCGGTCTGGAAGGCGCGATCCAGCAAGGCGTCCAGCGCCGGCCGGGCGGTCAGGTTGAAGACCCCGTCGACCAGGCGCTCGTTCAAGTCGGTCAGGACGTAGGTCTCCATCTGAGCCGCCGTCAGCGCCGCCTCCAGCGACGCGCGCGAGCTGAACGGGATCTCGCCGGCGATGGCGTCCGAGTTCCGCATGCCGCGGTTGGCGGGATCCCGGACCTGGGCGAAGAAACCCCACTCCCGCCGCTCGACCTCGCCGGCGTAAGGGCCCAGGGCCACCTGGGCGGTGCGCGCCCGCGTCAGGGTCGGCCGCACGGCGTGGATCACCATCAGGTAGCGCAGCGGGCTGCGCGCGCCGGTCTCGAAGTCGAGGACGTCGTAGCGCAGCTCCAGCCGCGGGAATTCGACATTGGCGCGGGCGTTCTGCCGCGGCGGGGCCCAGGCGGCCTCGCCTTCGACGAAGACGCCGTCCTCCAGCCGGAGCGTGACGGTGTGCTCGCCCGCCGGGCCGCGCAGGGTCGCCTCGCAGATGCGGACCTCGGCCGCGGCCCGCCCGGCCGACAGGGCCAGGGCGAGCGTCGCCGCCGCCAGCAGGAATGATCTCATGGGTACGCCCTCCCGGTTACTCTCGGGCAGGTTGTCCCACGGCTCGCCATCAGGCAAGCGTGGCCGTCACATCCGTTCGGGCGTGGCGATCCCCAGCAGGTCCAGGGCCAGCTCCAGCTGCCGCAGGGTCGCGCCGCACAGCGCCAGCCGCGAGCCCCGGGCCGCGGCGTCCGGGGCCGCCAGCACCGGGCAGGCGGCGTAGAACTTCGAGAAGGCCTGGGACAGGCGATAGGCGTGCTCGGCCACGGCGTTGGGCCCGCGGCGGTCGTAGGCTTCCCCCACCGCCTGGTCGAAGGCGTCCAGCACCAGGGCCAGGTCGCGCTCGGCCGGCTCGGCCACGGCGATCGGCCCCGCCTGCGCGCCCTCGGCCTCGGCCTTGCGCAGCAGCGACTTGATGCGCACCGCCTGGTATAGCAGGTAGGGGCCCGTCCGGCCCTCGAAGCTGGTGAAGCGGTCGAGGTCGAAGACGTAGCTGGTGCCGCGCCAGTTCGACAGGTCGGCGAACTTCAGCGCCGCCACCGCCACCTTGCCGGCGATGTCCTCGAACTCCTCCGGCGGCAGGTCTTCGCCCAGGCCGGCCTCGTGCAGCCGGGCGCGGGCCTTGTCGCGCGTCATCTCGATCAGGTCGGCCAGCTTCAGCACCCCGCCAGCGCGGGTCTTGAAGGGCTTGCCGTCCGGGCCGTTCATGGTGCCGAAGCCCAGGTGCTCGAGGCTGCCCTCGGGGGCGTAGCCGGCCAGGACGGCGGCGCGGAACACCTGCTCGAAATGGTCCGCCTGGCGCTGGTCCACCACGTAGAGGATCAGGTCGAAGTCCTGCTCGCGGCGGCGCTGCAGGATGGTGGCCAGGTCGGTGGTGCCGTACATGGCCGACCCCTCGGACGAGATCACCAGCAGCGGCGGCAGCTCGCGCTTGTCGTCCTCGCGGGCCACGCGGACGATGCGCGCGCCCTGGTCCTCGACCAGCAGCCCCCTGGCCTCCAGGTCGGCGACCATCTCCGGGATCAGCGGGTCGGCGTCGCTCTCGCCCTTCCACAGGTCGAAGGTCACGCCCAGGGCCGCGAAGTCGCGGTTCAGCGCCGCCATCGACACGTCGTGCATGTGCCGCCACAGGGCGCGATAGCCGGGCCGGCCGGCCTGCAGGGCCAGGGTGGCCTTGCGCGCCCGGTCGCGGAACTCGGGATCGTCCTTGGCCCGGGCCGCCGCCTGGGGATACAGCCGCTCCAGGTCGGCGATGGTCACCGGGCTCTGCGCGGGGAAGGGCCCGTCGCCCTCGGCCATGAAGGCGTCGGCCAGGCCCTCGTCGCCGGCGGCGACGATCAGCAGGCCCATCTGGAAGCCCCAGTCGCCGAAGTGGGCATCGCCGATCACCTCATCGCCACGGAAGCGGAAGATGCGCTTCAGGCTCTCACCGATGATGGAGGAGCGTAGGTGGCCGACGTGCATCGGCTTGGCCACGTTCGGGCCGCCGTAGTCGATCACCACCTTGCGGGCATCGGCCACAACGGCGGCACCGGCCTTCTGGCTATCTGCGGCCACTTCGCCCGCGCGCTGCGACAGGGCGGCGTCCGACAGCTTCATGTTGATGAAGCCCGGTCCCGCGATCTCGACCGAGGCGAGGGCGGGGTGGCCTTCGAGGTGGGCGGCCACCCTGGCGGCCAGGTCGCGCGGGTTCATCTTCAGCGCCTTGGCGGCGGCCAGCGCGCCGTTGGACTGGAAATCGGCCAGGTCGGGGCGGTCGGAAGGGGTAACACGGGCCAGCGCCGCGTCCACGCCTTCGGCGGCGAAGGCGGTGGCGACCGCTTCGCTGAGAACAGTCTTGAGGTCAGTCATTAGGCTTAGTCGTTCTGGCCGGCGGTGATGCGGAAGCGGCTGCCCGAGCGGTTGAACTCGGCCATTTCGGGAGTGACCTCGAAGCCGATCAGGACTTCAAAGACACCGCCGCTGGTGGTGGCATCGGCACGCGGGATGATGATGGTCTGGCCCTGTTCGACCGAGGTCGTGGCCTGACCGGCGAAGTTGACCGGCAGGTCGAAGTATTCCTTGGCCAGGACGGCGCTGTTGCGCTCGGTCACGGCCACCCAGTAGCGATAGGTGCGGCTGTCGCCCTGGGCCGAGGCTCCACGGCCCAGGTCGAACAGGATGTTCATGTCCAGGCGGATGGGGTCATCCTCGCGATAGACGCAGTCCGCCGAAATCCCCTCGATCTCGCCGGTAAAGCCGACGCCGGCCACGGTGGGGCGGGTGAAGTCGGTCATCTCGACGAAGCGGGCGGCGTCGTAGAGCACCTTCACATAGGGGCAGGGACCGGCATTGGCGCGGCGGCTGAGCGGGGCGATGCGCACTTCGCGCGCCCGCGACGAGGTGCCCTGGTCCGGGGCTTGCCCGGATTGCTGGCTGCCGGGACGGCCGGCCTGTGCAGAGGCGACCTCGGGAACCAGCGTGGCAGCAAGGCTGAGTGCAGCAAAGGCGGTCAGGACGCGACGCATCATCAATCTTCCGGCAGTCGATAGGGAGCACAGAACGGCTGGATATCCAACCATGCCACGCTTACCGGTGATAGCGGCTAAAGCGAGGCGCGGCAAACGCGACCATTCCCCCAGTGGCGATTAGGCGTTCAAACGACTAGGTTTCTGCCCATGAACGCCTCCCCGACGCCCGCCCTGACCGAAATCCGCCCGCTGAAAGTGCGCCTGGCCACGCCGCGCGGCTTCTGTGCCGGGGTAGACCGCGCCATCCAGATCGTCGAGCGCGCCATCGAGAAGTTCGGGGCCCCGGTCTATGTGCGCCATGAGATCGTGCACAACCGCCATGTGGTCGAGCGGCTCAAGGCCCTGGGCGCGGTCTTCGTCAAGGAGCTGGACGAATGCCCGGACGACCGTCCGGTGGTGTTTTCGGCCCACGGCGTGCCCAAGTCGGTGCCCGCCACGGCCAAGGCGCGCCAGATGCTGTATCTGGATGCCACCTGTCCTCTGGTGTCCAAGGTCCATGTCGAGGCTGAGCGCAACTTCCGCGCCGGACGCCACATCATCCTGATCGGCCATGCCGGCCACCCCGAGGTCGTGGGCACCATGGGCCAGCTGCCCGAGGATGCCATCAGCCTGGTCGAGACCGTGGAAGACGCCGAGCGTTTCGAGCGCCCCGGCGATGCGCCTCTGGCCTATGCCACCCAGACCACCCTGTCCGTGGACGACACCGCCGATATCCTGGCGACCCTGAAGCGCCGCTTCCCCGAACTGCCTGACCCGCACAAGGAAGACATCTGCTACGCCACCACCAACCGCCAGGAGGCGGTCAAGGTCCTGGGCGCGGGGTGTGACCTGGTGCTGGTGGTCGGATCCAGGAATTCCTCCAACTCGGCCCGGCTGGTCGACGTGGCGCTGAAGGCCGGGGCGCGCGATGCCCGCCTGGTCGATGATGCCTCGGACGTGGACTGGAGCTGGTTCGACGGCGTGGATGTCCTGGGCGTCACCGCCGGGGCCTCGGCCCCCGAACCCCTGGTTGAGGGCCTGATCGCGGCCGTGCGCCAGCGCTTCGACGTGACCATCAGCGAGGATGACGGCGCGCGCGAGACCATCACCTTCAAGCTGCCGCGCGTGCTGCAGGACCCCGTGCCGGGCACTGCCCCGGCCTGATCAGAAGGCGGCGAGACCCTCGACCGGCTTGAGGCTGTATTGGCTCCAGGTCGCGGCGTCGTGGTCATAGAGCGAGGCCGTTTCGCCAGCGACCACCACATAGGCATGGGTGCCGCTCTTGTGGTCATAGACGGTGTAGCGATCCCCCGTCGGCGACAGGTGGATATAGCCGGAGCGGCCATGGTCATAGATGTCGGGCAAGGTGCCGGACAGCTTGGCCCGGCGTGCCAGGTCCAGTCCGTCAAAGGCCAGGCCGTCAAAGACCGCAGTCACCTTGGCCAGCCGGTTCTGGCTGTGGTCGAACAGTCCGCTGATCGCCTTGTCCGTGGCATGGGCCAGGGCGATGGCCGCGATGGTGGCGCGAACGTCGCTGTCGATCATGGAAACTCCGGCAGAAAAGCAAATGACGGCGCAGCCTAGGCCTGAGCGCAGGGACGGGCAATCCGCTGTCTTCAGGCGCGGATGGCGCACGAAAAAGGCGCGGCCTGCGAAAAGCCGCGCCCTTTGAGGCTTGTTGGCGCTGGAGCCCTAGAGGCCCGGCAGCTTGAAGCGACGGTTGTCCTGGCGCGGGACGATGGTGATGCCTTCGCGGCCGCCGGTGAGGGCCTGCAGGCGCTCGTGCTCGGTGGTGGCGTCGACGGTGCGCATGCCCTCTGCACCCACGGTCTGGGTCGGAGCCTGGGTGGCGGCGTCATTCTTGCGCCAGAACATGACGCGGTTGGCCCAGGACTCTTCCTTGTGGGCCAGGTCGCCGAACTCGTCATCCACGACAAAGCGGGCCAGGGGGTCGGCGCGGTCGGCACCGGCCTGGCTGGCCAGGGCCTGCTCGCCCGGGGTGCGGGTCACGGCCTGGCGCTGGCCCAGCAGGATCTGGCGGGCGGCGCTTTCAGGGGCCAGCTCCTGCGGACGCGGCTGGCCCGGCGACGGCGGGGTCAGGCCATACTCGGGCGGCACCGTCAGCGGAGCCGTCGACACGGTCAGAAACTCGTCCGGCACGACCTTGGCGAGGCCGATGCTCTGTTTCACGCTCGAACAGGCTCCAAGGCCCAGGACGGCGGTGGCGATGACGGCCAGGGTAGCGGCACTACGGTTAGTCATAGGGTCAGCTCGGCTCCGGGAGGCGCGCCCTGTGGCGCAGGCTCGGGACGATAGTTCAGAGAGGGTGATTACGACTTTTCAGTGGCCACGCCAACAGTCGAGCGGCGTTCGGACAGAAAGCTGTCGAGGATGAGCAGGACCACGCCGACCGTGATCCCGCTGTCGGCGATGTTGAAGATCCAGGGGAACAGGCCCGTCCCCGAGAAGTCCAGGAAGTCGACCACGCCGCCGAACCGGATGCGGTCGATCACATTTCCGATAGCCCCGCCCATGATCAGGCCGATCGCGGCCAGCAGCAGGCCACGGCGGGTCCGCAGCGCCCAGACCGCCAAGGCTATGGCGACGACGATGGAGAAGACGCTCAGCACCCAGCGCCCGGCACCGCCGCCGAACAGGCCAAAGCTGACGCCTGTGTTCAGCACATAGGTCAGGTTGAAGACGGGCGGCAGGACCTCGGCGATATGGGTTCCGTCACGGATGGCCGAGACCGGCTCGATGCCAATGGCGTTCAGCACCAGCAGCTTGGTCAGCTGGTCCAGCACAATAACGACCAGGGCAAGGCCGTAGGCGAGGTAGGCGTGGCGGGTAATCTTCATGTCGAACGGGAGTTAGCAGGAAGGGAGGCGGGGGCGAAGAGGCAAAAGCATTCTGGATTGCCGCCTCAGTGACTTTCCCCCGCTGCAGTGGCGGCTATAACGCCCCCATGACCCTGCCCGTTGCCCTGCCTCACCTGTCGGCCGTCGCCGACGACTATGACATCCTGCTGTGTGACGTCTGGGGCGTCATCCACAATGGCCGCGAATCCTGGCCTGCCGCCTGCGGGGCCCTGACCCGGTTCAACGAGAAGGGCGGCCATGTCGTCCTGGTCTCCAACTCGCCGCGCCCGTCCAGCGACGTGATCAGCCAGCTGGATTCCCTGCACGTGCCCCGCAGCAGCTGGAAGGCTTTTGTCACCTCGGGTGATGCCACCCGGGCCGAACTGGCCAAGCGGGCCCCCGGGCCGGCCTGGATCATCGGGCCCGAGCGCGATTCGGTGCTGTATGAAGGCCTGGGCCTGGCCACGGTCGGGGCCGCGGGCGAGGCGGGCTTCCTGTCCGTCACCGGGCCCGATGACGGCACGACCGAGACGCCTGAGGACTATCGCGAGCGTCTGGTGCCAGCGGTCGAGCGGGGGCTGGAGCTGATCTGCGCCAACCCGGACCGCATCGTGCGTCGTGGCGACACCATCATCTATTGCGGCGGGGCGATCGCTGACCTGTATGAAGCCATGGGCGGCAAGGTGGTGATGGCCGGCAAGCCCTATGCCCCCATCTATGAGCTGGCCCTGAAGGAGGCCGAGGCCCTGATGGGGCGTCCGGTCCAGCGTTCGCGCGTCCTGTGCATCGGTGACGGGGTTGTGACGGATGTTCTGGGTGCGAACCAGCAGGAACTGGACTGCCTGTTCGTTGCCCAGGGGATTCATGGCGATGCCGCCCATGATGCCGAAGGGGCGCTGGATCCAGCCGGAGCCGGGCGTTTGCTGGCCGAAGAGGGCACCCACGCCCGCTATGCCACCCTGGATCTGGTCTGGTGAGGCTCGCCATTTCCGCGCGGCTGGCTTAAAGGCCCCCTATGGTTGAACTCGTTTCACAGCATCCGTCGGGCGGCTACATCCTCGACGAACTCCACGTCGGCATGGCAGCCGAGAAGACCGTCCATGTCAGCGAAGAGCGCATCCGCCTGTTCGCCGAGGCCTCGGACGACTTCAATCCGGTCCACCTGGACGAGGCCTTTGCGGCCAAGACGGCCTATCGCGGCCGCATCGCCCATGGCCTGCTCAGCGCCGCCTTTGGCTCGGCTGTGGTGGGGACCATCCTGCCGGGCGCGGGCTCGATCTATATCTCCCAGACGCTGGAGTTCCACTTCCCGGTCCGGATCGGCGATGACGTGCGCATCCGCATCACCGTGGTCGAGCTGGAACAGGAATCGGCGCGCGCCCAGCTGAAGTGCGAGGGCTTTGTCGGGGACCGGCTGATCATGGATGGCCTGGCCGTGGTCCGCGTGCCGCGCCGCCGCAAGCCTTCGGCCCGCTAAGCCCGAAAGGACGGGTGCAGATGGGGATTCAGGTGATCCGCAACTGGCGCGACCTGCCGCCAGAGCTGCGCGGGGCCGCCGTGGCCGTGGGGGCCTTTGACGGGGTTCACCGTGGGCATCAGGCCGTCATTGCCTCGGCGCGCGAGGCGGCCCGGCGTCTGGGTGTGCCGCTGGGCGTCGTCAGCTTTGATCCCCACCCGCGTCGCCTGTTCCAGCCTGACGCCGCGCCCTTCCGCCTGATGACGGCCGGCCAGATGGCCCGGGCGCTGGAGCCCCTGGGGGTCGAGCGCCTCTATCTGATCCCCTTTGACGCCGAGATGGCGGCCATGAGCGACGAGGCGTTCGCCCGCCGGGTCCTGTTCCAGGGCCTGGGCATCGCCCACGCCGCCGTCGGCTTTGACTTCACCTATGGCAAGGGCCGCTCCGGTTCGCCCGAGGGTCTGCGTCAGCATGGCGAGCAGATGGCGTTCTCGGTCTCGGTCAGCGAGCGGCGCGACGATGCCTCTGGCCTGAAGCTGTCCTCCAGTGCTGTGCGCGAGGCCCTGAAGGCCGGGGACATGGACCGCGCCGCCCACATCCTGGGCCGTCCCTTCGCCATCGAGGGCGAGGTGATCCACGGCGACAAGCGCGGCCGCACCATCGGCGTGCCCACCGCCAACATCGCCATGGGCGACTATATGCGCCCCGCCTATGGGGTCTATGCCACCCGCACGCGCCTGCCCGATGGCCGCGTGGTCAAGGGCGTCGCCAACCTGGGCATCCGCCCCATGTACGAGATCGAGACGCCCCTGCTGGAGGTCTGGCTGCTGGACTTCGACGGCAGCCTGTATGGCCAGACGGTCGAGACCGAACTGGTCGCCTTCCTGCGCGGCGAAATGAAGTTCGACAGCCTGGACGAACTGAAGGTCCAGATCGACCAGGACGCAGCGGCCGCTCGGGCGGTCCTGGGCTAGCCGCGCCCCTCGCTTCGTCATCTTCGGCGGAACGAGCGAATAATATGGCGTGACCTTCTCCCCCCGTCATCCTCGGCCTTGTGCCGAGGATCCAGACACGTGGGCGGCGGGCGGTGGGCGCGAACGGTCAGCCTTGGTGGATAT
>JAEYQX010000046.1 GCA_023409795.1 Pseudomonadota bacterium | reverse complement strand
GCTGATGCTTTCACCGGACCGCTCTGTTATCCCCACGAAGATATATTGATCATCGCACATCCCTCGGACTGTTTCGGAGGTGACGCGACGGGGGAAGAAGTTCGCGATAAAGCCCGCTGCAGGGTCTGATTCCAGCTGGCGCGCCTTGGCATCGAACCAGGAGCCGAAATCGGGATAATCGGCGAGAACACTGTTTCTGCCCGTTTCCTGGTCACGCCGAAGATGCCGCCACAGCGACACCATCCGTTCGAACGGATCCCTCAGGACTGTCATGATCTGGCGCGCCTGGGGATAGCAATCGTCTATGCCGGCCCCGTGCCGTTTATTGAAATGCCCGTGTATGCACACACCAGGCTCCCAGGGTGCATCGCCGATCGAATACTTGCCGCCAGGGTAATGAAGAAAGAATCGATCACCGTACCAATCCCTCAGTGCTTGTGCGAGGCTCGTGCCTGCAGTCTTCGGGATATGAAGGGAAATGAGAGGCTGTTGGGGATCGTATGAAATCATACACCACCATTATAGGGTCGAGGTTTGCGCTACAACCGCAACATCGCTTTCATCCGGTGAGTGTCATGCAGACCTGGGCTGGGGAGGGTTGTCAGGTTAACTGTGCGCAGTCGAACCGTCCCTGGCCCCGTATTGCAGACAAACTGGCTGCTTCAGCCCCTCAGCTTGACAACCGATGATAGGCCGTAGAACTGACAACCATGTCAGCGGCGGCGGGGGATCTGCGTGAATACGCGTAGAAGGCCACTCACGACTGACGTGCCGCCGGGGCGATCCATCGCCAGCCCTGGAGGCCCTGCTCGACGTGGTCAACCAGATGTACGAGGACTGGGGCTGGCCCCTGCCCCGGCTCCGCGAGAACCGCTGAACAGGCAGAAAAAAGGGGCCGCGACGCGACCCCTTTTGCCCGTCTGGTGCGACGGCTCAGTTCTGGCCGCCCTTCTGCCCGGCTTCCGAGGCGCGCTGCGGGTCATCGGCGAAGTTGCCGCCGCCCGATCCGCCCGATGACGAGGCCGTGTTGCCGCCACCGCCGTGGGACGCCTCACCGCCCTTGCGACCGGCCTCGGCGGCCAGTTCATGGTCCCTGGAGAAGCTGCGATCCTCGGCACTGACGCTGGAGCCGCCCTTGCTGGCGATCTCGCGTTGCTTGTCGTCGTCCATGGCGGCGAAACCGCGGTTGGACGAGCCCTGCTGTTGTTGCTGCTGGTTCTGAGCCATCTGTTTACTCCCATTCTAGGTTACTGCCCCCGAGGGGGACACCTGCCGAACCCACGCCCCTGGCGCCCGTTTCAAACTCTTCGCCACTGCTCGACATCCGACAGATGGACGGTGCCGCTTTCCGAATGGGGAACCTGTCCGGGCACGGAAATGCTCTGACGGGGACCAGCCGTGGAGAGGCCGATGCAAGGACGACATCCCCCCGAACCAGGCCCCGCCGCGCGCCGCGATCGGGCCCAGGCCCACACCATCCCGGCCGGACGACTCCGCCGTGGTTGAGGTCATCAGTCCCCCGCCGGCACAAGGCCCGCGCGACGGTGCCCTGCCGGCCTATGTGAGCAATGGCCTGATCGGCCTGCGCGTGCGCGAGGTGCCGCTGGTGGCGGGCATGGCTCTGGTCAGCGGCCTGGCAGGCGAGCATCCCGAGCGCGAGATCGAGGCCGGGGCCGAGGCTCCCTATCCCCTGGCCGGGGACCTGGGCGTGGACGGCGTCTGGCTGCACGACCAGCCGTGGGCGATCCGGGACCTGAGCCAGGCCTATGACTTCGCCACCGGCGAACTGCTGTCGCGGTTCAGCTTTGCCGCAGGCGAGCGGACCGTGGCGGTCGAGATCCTGACCCTTGCCAGTCGCTCCATGCCGACGATTGTCATGCAGCAGGTCCAGGTGACGGCCGATGGCCCGTGCGAACTGGGCTTTCGCAGCCTGGTGGACACCAGCGTCTCTACGGGCCGCCTTGTAAAGCGGCGGTGCGACACGCCCGGCGAGCCCGAGCCGGTCTGCGATGGCAGCCTGCTGTGGGAAACGCGCGGCGGCCTGGGCCAGTGCGGCCTGGCCCTGTCGACCCGAGGGCCCGGGGCGGCCGGGCGCAGCGTCTCCACCTCCCACCATGCCGGAGCGCTGTGCACCGAATACCGCCTGCGCGCCACGTCAGGCCGCGCGGTGCGGTTTGTCCAGTTCGCCGCCATGGTCTCGTCGCGCCAGCACGCGCGGCCTGACGACGAGGCCGTGCGCCGCGTCACCCTGGCCGCCCGGACGGGCCTAGATGAGCTGAGGCGACAGAACCGGGCCGCCTGGGCCGAACTGTGGAAGGGCCGTGTCGTGGTGGAGGGCGCGAGCGCCGGGCACCAGGCGCTGATCGACGCGGCCTTCTATTACCTGAACGCCTCGGTCCACCCGGCCTCGCCCGCCTCGACCTCGGTCTTTGGCCTCGCGACCTGGCACGACTACGACTACTATTTCGGGCACGTCATGTGGGACGTGGATGCCTTTTGCCTGCCGCCCCTGGTCCTGATGCAGCCGGAGGCCGCGCGCAGCCTGCTGGCCTTTCGCAGCCGGGGGCGCGAGGCGGCGCAGACCAATGCCCGCCTGTCGTCACGCGACGGGCTGCAGTTTCCCTGGCAGGCCGCCCCGTCGACGGCGCAGGAGGCAGCGCCCGGTGCCGGGGATGCGGCCCACTTCGAGGACCACGTCTCGCTGCACGTCGCGCGGGGCTTTTCCCTGTTTGCCGATGCGGTCGGCGACGAGGAATTCCTCAGGACCGAGGCCTGGCCGGTGCTGAGCGGGGTGGCCGACTGGTTCGTCAGCCGCCTGGAACGGACGGCGCGCGGCTATGAGCTGCCCTGCGCGCTGGGCCCCGCGGAGGTGCCCCAGCCGCCGGACAATGACGCCTTTACCCTGATGGCGGGGGCCGACATCCTGCGCCGGGCGCTGAGGACCGCCGGGCGACTGGGCGAGCAGGCGTCCCCGAGCTGGCGCGAGGTGCTGGACAGCCTCTACCTGCCGGTCCGTTCCGATGGCGTCATCGCCGCCCACGACGACTATAATGTCCGCGAGGAGAAGGGGGCGACGCCCTCGCCCCTGGCGGGGCTGTTCCCCTATGAGTTTCCGGCCACCCCGACCCAGCAGCGCAAGACCCTGGACTTCTACCTGAGGCTCTGGCCCGACTATGTCGGCTCGCCGATGCTGCCCGCCCTCTATTGCGTCTGGGCGGCCATGGCGGGCGATCGCGCCCTGGCCCTCAAGCTGTTCGAGGAAGGCTATGCGGCCTATGACCACCCGCGCTTTCACCAGTGTCTGGAGTATCGACTGGACAGCGCCGAAGGACCACCGGCGGGACCCTTCTTTGCCAACCTGGGCGGTATGCTGATGGGCCTGGTCTTTGGCCTGTGCGGGCTTCAGGTCGACGATGGCCCGCCCGAGCAGTGGGCCCGGCGGCCTGTGGTCCTGCCCGAAGGCTGGACGGCCATCCACGTGGAGCGCCTGTGGGTGCGCGGTCGCGCGGCCCGGCTTACAGCACGGCACGGTGCCGGGCGCGCCGAGCTGACATTCCCTTGAAGCGCAGGCGGGCCAGGACCCCCTCGCGATACAGGATATAGGCCCCTGACAGCACCACCAGCCCCATGCCCAGGGCACCGGGGCCATCGGGCATCCAGCCAAAGAAGGCCGCCCCCAGCAGGGCTGCGAAAATGACCTGGGCATAGGAGAAGGGCGACAGCAGCGACGCCTCGCCCCGGCCGTAGGCGGTGATCAGCAGTAACTGGCCCACGGCATAGCAGAGTCCCATGGCCCCGGCCGCCACCAGAGCCTGGCGGCCCATCGGCTCGAACCACAGGGGAATGCTGAGACTCAGCAGGACAAAGCCCGCCAGGGCCGAGCACAGCAGGGTCGTGGCCGGCGCATCGCGGGTGCCGATCAGGCGGGTCAGGATGATGGCGATCGCCCCGAACAGGGCCGAGGCCAGCGGCAGGAGGGCATCCAGGCTGAACAGGGCACCGCCGGGCCGCAGCAGGATCAGGATGCCCACCAGCCCGACCATCAGCGCGGTCCAGCGACGGCGCGCCACCGCCTCCTTCAGGAAAAGGATGGCCAGCAGGGTGGCAAACAGGGGCGTGACAAAGGAGACCGCCGTCGCCTCGGGCAGGGGCAGCCGCTGCAGGCCCAGGATGAACAGGCCACCGGACGCCAGCACCGCCAGCCCGCGCAGGGCCTGGAGCACGGGCCGCTGCATCGGCCAGGCCTGCCCGTGCTCCCGTTTCTGTCCTGCGATCAGCAGGCCCAGCGACAGCATGGCCACATAGCGCACCCAGACCACCTGGGCCGCAGGCGTGCCATCGGCCAGGATCTTGGCAAAGACGTCGGCCAGGGCAAAGAGGCCAACCGCCCCGATCACCATGGCAATGGTCAGGCCCGAAGCCGCCGCCGGTGCGCGCTCGACCGGAACTGGCGGCGCTTCGCCGTCGGGGCCCGGCCAGGCGGCGACCGGCTGGCTGGTCATGACCAGTTGGCGGAGTCCGCTGCATCAACGCCGATGGTCTCGCCGCTGATGAACCGGGCCTCGTCGCTGAGCAGGAACAGGGTCAGGGCCGCAACGTCCTCGGGCTTGACCCAGGCCAGGCCCATGGGCGTCGCGTCCTTCTGGGCCTCCAGATAGTCCTCCCTCGTGGGTTCCGCCTTGTCCGGCACGGCTTCAGCGAACCGCTGCGGGCTGGACATCATCGGCGTGTCGGTCGGCCCGGGCAGGACGACGTTGACGGTCACCCCGCTTTTGGCGACCTCAAGGGCGGCGGCCTTGCACAGGCCCACCAGGCCGAACTTGGAGGCCACATAGGGAGCCGCCTCGGCCTCGCCGTGCTTGCTGTCGCCGCTGCCGATGGCGACCACGCGCCCCCGGCCCGCCTCGGTCATCAGGCGCAGGGCCGGTGCCATGACGTGAAAGGCCCCGTGCAGGTTGGTGCAGATGACGGCATCGAACGCCTCGGGCGACAGCTCCGTGAGCGGCCCCTCCAGGGTGACCCCGGCATTGGCGACCAGGAAGTCCAGCCGGCCATAGTCATCGCGGGCCTGGTGGACCAGGGCCTCGGCCTCCTGCGGGTCGCAGACATCCATCTGGACGCCGACGCATTGCACGCCGCAGGCGCGGGCCATCTCGACCGTCTGGTCCAGGTCCTGGCGCGTCGCCTTCGGATAGGGCGTGCCATCGGGCAATTCATCCAGGACGTCGCCGATCACCAGGTCGCAGCCCGCGCGTGCCAGGGCCAGGGCGATGGCGCGACCGATGCCGCGCGCGCCGCCGGTTACCACCGCCGCCCGTCCGGTGAAGCGGGGCGGCGTGTCGGGCCGTGGGGCGGGCGAAGGATCATGGGGGCTCATGGGCATCTCCTGCGCTGATGGTGTCAGGGCAATCGCAGGAAACAGGCCCCGTTCCGCAGCGTCCGGATTCGGACTCGGGGCCAGAGGCACCCAAGGCCCCAGAACGCCAAAAAGTTCCCCATGTCGCATGGCGGATAGGCGGTGAACCGGGGGCCGCAGGTGCACGCTTGATTGCCATCAACCGAGGGCAAATCCATGAAAATACTCATCCCGGCCGTCGCCGTTGCCGCGCTTTCGCTGGCAGCCTGCGGCGACAACAGCGCAGACCAGGGCCGCACCGAAGGTCCCGTCGTCTCCAGCTCCGAGGCTCCGCGCAACCCGGCCATCGACACCGAGAACACCGCGACCACCGAGCCCCTGACCCCGGGTGCCAGCTCGTTCACCGAAGGGCAGGCCCGGGCCGCCATCGAGAAGCAGGGCTATACCGACATTGGCCCCCTGACCCAGGACGCCCAGGGCGTGTGGTCGGCCACGGCCACCAAGGACGGAGCCCAGACCAGGGTCTCGGTCGATTACAAGGGCGCGGTCGTCGCGGGCTGATCCGACCCAGCTTCTCCCTTTTCCCCCCATCTGTTGAAGGAGCCAGAACATGGCCACTGTCACGCGACTGTTCGATCATCATGACGAGGCGCTGTCCGCTGTTTCGGAACTGGAGGCCGCCGGCGTCTCCTCGACCGACATCAGCATCGTCTCCAACAATGCCAGCAACTGGCACGCTGGCCACAGGCACCCTGATCGCGGCGATGGTCCCCTGGGCGACCGTGATGGCGATGGTGACAACGAGGTCGCCGAAGGTGCCGGCAAGGGTGCTGCCACGGGCGGGGCCCTGGGTGCCGGGGCCGGGGTCCTGGCGGGCCTGGGGATGCTGGCGATCCCGGGCCTTGGCCCGGTCGTAGCCGCCGGCTGGCTGGCCTCCACCGCCGTTGGCGCTGCGGTGGGCGCGGCCGCTGGCGGGGCCACGGGCGGCCTGCTGGGGGCCCTGAAGGAAGCCGGCCATGACGACGACGAGGCCAATGTCTATGCCGAGAGCGTGCGGCGCGGCGGCACCCTGGTCAGCGTCCGCTGCCCCGACACCGACCAGTCGCGAGTGGAAGCCATCCTGAATGGCCGACGCGGCTTTGACGCGGCCACGCGCGGCAACTTCTACCGCGAGACCGGCTGGACCGGCTTCGACCCGGCAGCAGCCCCCTATACGGTCGACCAGATCGACCAGGAACGCGCCAGGTATCGCAAACCCCCAAAACCCCCGCTTCGGCGGGGGTTTTTTCATGCCTGCCGACGACGGCCAGCCGCCTTTCAGGCACAAAAAATGGTCCAGGAGCGATCCTGGACCATTTTTCCCGGGCCGTGTCGGGGCCCTAGTTGGTGGTCGCCGTGTCCGCCTGGCTGGCCAGCAGCTGGCGGGCCGTTTCCAGGTGGGACTCGATCTTGGGCACCACGGTCCGGGCGTGTTCGGCCAGCGCCGGAGCGTCAGTGTTGTCGGTAAAGCCACGGTGGAGCGTCAGGGCTTCCTCG
>JAEYQX010000188.1 GCA_023409795.1 Pseudomonadota bacterium | reverse complement strand
CCTCGTCCAGCCCGACCGTGGCCGAGGACAGGGCCAGTCCCCTGGGCCGCGTCAGGGAGACGATGTCGCCCTCGGCCCGGATGCTCAGGTCGTCGGCGCGGCTTTCCACCGCCAGCCCCTGGGCCGTCGGCATCAGGGTCAGGTCGACGGTGCGGCGGGCCTTCTTCAGACCCTTCACGGGCCCCAGGGCCGTGACGGCGGCAAAACGATCGCCCACCATGGGGTCGGTCAGCCAGATCGCCCGCGTCGCCCCGGCCATCCGCGCGACCAGGGCCGTGGCGGCACTGTCGTCGCGGTCGATCTCGACGCCCGATGTGCTGGTGGACAGCCCGCCCAGGGACACGATCCAGGAAGACCCGTCGGCCCGCGCCGACAGGCTCTGCCCTTGCGGCACCGGAATGCGCAGCGCGGTAAAGTCCGGCCCCGCCGCCCAGCGGGCACCGTTTATCGCCGGGACCTTGGCCGAGGCGGGCAGCTGCATGCGCGCGGCGGCATCAAAGACGATCCAGACCGCATCCCCGCGCCGGAAGACCGCGGCCGCGACCGGCTGGGCCCAGGGGAAGGTCAGGCGGGTGATGGAGTCATGCACCTCGGCCCGGATCGGCACCACGCCGCTGGCCGGGACCGGCGAGGGCCGGTTGCGCTGGGCAGCCTCGCCCGGCGGAAACAGGTTCACCCAGACCGCGCCATCGGCCACGCCGCTGCGGGCGCTGGCCCCGGGGGCCAGGGTCAGGACCAGTTCGGTCGCCCCGCCCACCGCGCGGGTCTCGACCTTTTCGACCCCCTTGGGCGGATCGACCTTGAGGCGACTGATATCCGGCGCTGCCGTGGTGCCGATCCGCACGATGACGCTCTGGTCCGCCTGGCGCACCCGGGCGCGCGAACCGACGGCCCCGGCAAACTCCAGCCGGGTAAAGCCCTGGTTGGCCCCGATGCGGATTTCGACCGGGCTGGTGGCCTCGGCAGAGCGCTCGCCCGACTGGGCCAGGGGAGCCAGCGGCGCAAACGCCACCACCCCCGCCGCGGCGGCCGCCACGGTCGTCTTCAGAACACGCTTGCTGGCGGTTGCCCCGGACATCGTGCGCACAGTCGCGCCAAGGGCTTTAATCGCGGTTAACGTCCCCTAAAGACGGGGCTGAAATCGGCAAATCGCCCCTTGGACAAAACACCCGCTTGAACTGGGCGAACCAAAGTCGGACACCTGTGGTCCAGATTGTCCCAGCCCTGCCTTCAGGTTTCATCGTGTCCGACACCGGCTATCCCGTTCTCAGCGCCCTGAAAACCGGCCCGCGCTGCCGCTGCCCCCGCTGTGGGGAAGGCCCGATGTTCCAGGGCTACCTTACCCTGCGCAAGACCTGCCCGGTCTGCGACCTGGACTACAGCTTCGCCGATCCGGCCGACGGCCCGGCCTTCTTCGTGATGTCGGCAGTGGGCCTGGTCGGCATGATCGGCTTCATGATCTTTGACTTCACGGTCCAGCCGCCGGTCTGGGTGCATTTTGTCACCACCCTGCCGATCCTGACGCTGATGTGCCTGGCCATCCTGCGCCCGTTCAAGGGCTGGATGGTGGCCGAGCAGTATTTCCACAAGGCGGTCGAGGCGACCTTTACGACCACCCCGCCGAGCGACAAGGCCTGAGGCTCTGCCGGTCAGGCCCGACCGGCAAAGGGGCCCGAGGCGCGTGGGGCAAAGCTGATCTCGATGCGGCTGCCATTGCGGCCGATGTCATTGCGCACGGCCCCGCCCACCCGGCACAGGGCCTCCAGGTCCGCGCGGGCCGGGGATTCGGCCATGCTGATCAGGTCCAGGAGCCGCTCGGCCTCTGCCAGCGAGGCCGGCTGCTGTTCGATGATGAAGGTTTCCAGTCCCTCAAGCCGCGCCGTCAGGCCATCGACCTCGACCGCCTGGTCGACGCGCTGTTCGCACCATTGGCGGATCAGGCAACGGGCCGCTTCCAGGGTCCAGGACCGGGCCATCAGGATACCGGGCCTCCGACGGCCAGGGTCATGCCTGCACGGATTTCACCATCTGGGGTGGTATGACGCCCGGGCGAACAGGCGTCCGGCAGCCTTGGACCCGGATCATCCGACCCTTGCCAGGCCCGGTCGGGGCCGTGGGGGCTGAACGTCCCGCCGCCGCCCGGACGAGGCTTCCGAACCGCCCGTGTCCATAGGCCCAGCGGCTGGCTGATTTCCCTGTCGCCCAGCCGTTTTCCAGCAAGATCAACGACCTGTCGGTCTTGCAGTATCCGTCCGGGTTTAGAAATCCTGTCTTCCACGACCTATTGGTAACGAACATCCGGGGTTCGCGTCCAGATAGTACTTGGATTATCGGCCACGCTTGTCCGATTTTACAGCCTGGCTGTCCCATTTCGGGTTGTTCGATGCAAACGGCTCGCACAGGTGCGCCGCAGGGATTAGACAGGCCGGGCACGGCCGTTGAGGGGGCGCACGCATGGTCTTTCAGGTAGCGATCCTGACCATCACCGGTCTGGTGATGGGCAGCTTCATGGGTCTGGTCAGCCTGCGCCTGCCGCGCGGCGAGGACATCGTCGTGCGCCGCTCGCACTGCAGCCACTGTGAGGCCACCTTGCGCCCCTGGCACCTGGTGCCCCTGTTGAGCTGGGCGGTCATGAGGGGCCGCTGTGCCTCGTGCGCCAGCCCCATCCCGCTGCGCTATCCACTGTTCGAGGCGGCCTCGGCCGGCATCGGCCTGTGGGCCGCCCTGCACAGCCCCGACCTGGTCTCGGCCCTGATGACCGCCTTGCTGGGCTGGAACCTGCTGCTGATCGCCGTGGTCGATGGCGAGCATTTCTGGATCCCCGACGTCCTAAGCGTGCCCCTGTTCGCGGCCGGCCTGGTGGCAGCGGTCCTGCTTCATCCGTCAGGCCTGCCGCTGGCCTTGACCCAAGCCCTTGTCGAGCCCCTGGTCGGGGCCGCAGCCGGTTTTGCCAGCCTGTGGCTCGTGGCCCTTGCCTACCGGAGCCTGCGGGGCCGCGATGGCCTGGGCGGCGGCGATCCCATCCTGTTCGGGGCGATCGGGGCCTGGGTCGGGTGGATCGGCCTGCCCAGTGTCCTGCTGTATGCCAGCCTGTCGGGCCTGAGCCTGGCCCTGGCCCGGGTGCTGCTGCGCAAGCCGGTATCCGGCACGGACGCCCTGCCCTTCGGCGTCTTCCTGGCCATCGGGGCGTGGCTTACCTGGCTCTATGGCCCGCTGGGCCTGACCGCCTGACGCAAGAAAAGACCAGACGGCAGCGCCGTCTGGCCAAGAGCACAGGGGAAGGCTCCAGTTTCTGCCCGGCAGCCAGGCCGCCGGGCAAGTCCGTCAGAAACGCTTGGTCACCGAGAAGCCCCACAGGCGCGGGTCCAGGGTGAAGACATTGGTCGTCAGCATTGAGTCGTCGCTGTTGGTGAAGGCATCCACGATCGGCGCATCGTCAAAGACATTCTTGACGAAGGCCTGGACCACCATGTCCCGGGCCTGGCTTTCCCAGGTGACGGACATGTTCAGGTTGTCCCAGCCCTTCAGGCGGTCATACTCGGTATTATAGATGCGGAAGTAGCTCTCGGCCTGGCGGTAGTAGTCGCCCCTCAGCGTCAGGTCGCCACCGCCCAGGTTCCACGTGTATTGCGCCCCCACATTGGCGGTCCAGCGCGGCGCATTGGGCAGCTCATTGCCGGACAGGTCGGCGGCAAAGCCCCGCCCGCCATTGGGAGCATCGGTCAGGGGGTTATAGGTGATCCCGGTAAAGGCCCAGAAGGGCAGCAGCCCCTCGAAGGCCGGGTCGAACGAGCCGTAACGCTGCGCCCCGCCACACAGCATGGACAGGGCAATAAAGCCCACGCTGGCCGTGATCGGATTGTTGAGGACCGTCTCGACGTGCTCGGCCGGGGCGATGCAGTTGGAGGGCACCTGCAGCCAGGGGCGCAGGACAACCCAGTCCTCATTGCCCTGGGTTCGGTCCATGACGTCGATGGAGGACTCGCCGTCGGCGATGCGCGTCTTCAGGAATCCGACATTGGCATTGAGCCTCAGGTTATGGACCGGACGCCAGATACCCTCCAGCTCCAGGCCAAAGGAGGTGGTGTCGAAGTTCTCGTTCAGCGAGATCCGGTCGACAATCTGCGACACCTGATAGTCGGTGTAGTCATAGTAGAAGGCCGTGGCGTTCAGCCCGAAGCGCCCGTCGTCGCTCTGGAACTTGCTGCCCAGCTCGAAGGCATTGACGTATTCCGGCTCGAAGGTCTCGGCCAGGGGCTGATACTGGACCACCGTCGGATCAAGGTCGGCCCGGGGCGGGTTGGTGCCGCCTCCCTTGTAGCCCCGGCTGTAGGAGGCATAGAGCATCAGTGCCTCGGTCGGCTTCCAGTCGAAGACGGCGCGACCGGTCACCGCCTGCCAGTCCTGCTCGACGTCAGGCAGGGCGTAGTAGCCGCGCACGACCCGGCCTCCGGTCACGGAACCGGCATCGGGCTCATCATTCGCCCCCAGCAGCAACTGGCTGGGGTAGGGGGTCGAGACCTTGCGGTCGTCGGTATAGCGCAGGCCGACCGTCAGGCGCTTGTTGTCGCCAATATCCCAGTAGCCTTCACCAAAGACGGCCCAGGACCTGGTCTTGATGACGTTCAGGCTGCGGAAATAGTTGTGGCCGTCACCCGCCAGGTCATCCAGCGGGGAATAGTCGACATAGACGCACTCGGAGCTGGTGCCATCGGTGCACCACGAGCCGGTGTTGTCATAGTCAACCTGATTGTAGAACCACTCTGCCACCATGGTGAACAGGTTGTTGAAGACGAAGTAGTCATCCTGGGTTTTGAAGTCGAGGTAGTTGGCCCCCAGGCTGAAGTTGAACCGACCGTCGAACGAGGACTGGAGCCTGAACTCCTGATTGAACTGCCGGTTGTCGGACCGGCTCATGTCGACCGTCTCCATCCGCCGTGACGGCCCCAGCTGCGGGTCGGTATAGATACCGCCGGGCACGATGGCATTCTTGATCGGTCGCCCCAGAACGTCCACCAGGCCGTTGGAGTCGTTGAATATTTCGTTCGACATATAGCGCGCATAATCCTGCGACGCCTTGAAGCGATCCTTGGTGTAGGTGGTCTGGGAATAGAAGGTCAGCCCTGCGTCCAGGTCCATTTCCAGGTTGAGCTGAAAGACATCATTCCTGGCCTGGTAAACGGGATCATGGGCCGTCTCGATCTCGCGCAGGTTTCGCGATTGCATGCCCCCCAGGTAGGGATCCTCGACCTCCAGCACCCGCACATATTCCAGGAAACCTTCCGGGGTCCGGCGATAACCGTGGTTCACGCCGCTGGCGATGTTGATCTGGGACAGGCCGATGCCATTGGGCTTGGAATAGGCCGCATCCGCATAGAGGGAACCGGGCAGGCAGCCCTGGTTCAGGCGGCCCGCAACCTCGTTCAGGCTGATGGTGGCAGAACGGAAGCTGTATTGGGTCGGCGCGCGGGTGCACAGCTGCTTGCCGGTGCGCAGCCGGTCGTCGTCCTCTTCGAAATGCTCCCAGATCAGGTTGGCGCGGAAGCTTTCGCTGGGCTCCCAGGCTGCGGACAGTCGCCCTGACCACAGGTCGCGGCCGTTAACATCCTCGTCCTTGAAGCTGTTGTAGTCGAAGCCGTCGCGCTTGGTCATCGACCCCGCCGCGCGGACCGCAAAGGTGTCGCCCAGCGGCAGGTTGACCATGACCTGGCCCCGCAGGCTGCCATAGTTCCCGACCTCGCCCTTGGCCATGGCCTCGAAATCGGGGCCCGGCAGGTTGGGGATCATGTTGACCACTCCCGCCGTGGCGTTGCGGCCATAGAGCGTGCCCTGCGGCCCGCGCAGGACCTCGACCCGCGAGACGTCCAGGTATTCGCTTTCGAACAGGCGGTTACGGATCAGCGGGGCATTGTTGAAGCTGACCGCCACGGCAGGGTCCGAGGCCGCCGACACGGCCTTGGTGCCAATCCCGCGGATGGCGAAGTTGTACATGCTGAAGTTCGACTTGGAGAAGGCCACATTGGGGATGGCCCGCAGCAGCTCCGAGCCGCCCTCGATCTTCATGGCGTCCAGGTTTTCCGCCGAAAAGGCCGAGACGGCGATGGGGACGTCCTGGATGGCTTCCTCGCGCTTCTGGGCAGTGACGATGATGTCGTCGATGGTGGCGGCGTCTTCCGACAGGCTGGTGCGGGCTGGCGTCGCAATCCCCAGCGTATAGGTGCGCCCGTCGCCGGACGTGATGGCCAATCCCGATCCGGCCAGCAGCTGGCGAAGCGCCGTATCCACCGTCAGTTGCCCGCGCACCGCCGAGGTCCGGCGACCCTCGACATCGTCCGCCGAGACCAGGATCTGCACATCCGCCTGGCGGGCAAAGGCGGCGATGCCGCTGGAGGCCGGCTGGGCCGCAATGTCAAAGCTGCGCGTCTGGGTCTGGGCCCAGGCTGGACTGGCCACGGCCACCACGGCCACGGCGCTGGACGCCAACAGGGCGTGACGGAAATCTGGATACGCCATTTGATCCTCCCCGATCAGATGCGCGTTGTTCGCGCTTATTATGGACGACGTCTGGCATGGAAATTTCCGTAACTGACACCGATTTTAATTTCTAGGCGGAGGGATTGGCATCCTCCGACAGTCGAATGACCAGGCCTTCCTGGCGCACTCGCGCCCCGGTGGTCACGGCCACGGCCCGCGCAAAGGCCTGGGGCTCATTTGTGCGGAACCGGCCGATCCACTGGCCCTGGGCCAGGGCGGTGCCCTCGACCACGATCTGGACGTCATTGTAGCGGTTGAAGGCCTCGGCCGCCTCGGCCAGGGTCTCGCCGTCCAGCACGATCTCGCCCTCGCGCCAGGCCAGGCGCCGCGCCACGCCGCCCCCCAGGTTCTCGACCGGAGCAGCCCCTGCACCCGCCCCGATCACCCCGCGCCCGCCCTGGGCCAGCCGGACCGCCCGGTCGGGGGCCTGGGCCGACCAGGCCTCGACCACGCCCTCGCTGACCAGGACCTCGGCCCCCTGGTCCAGACGGCGCACCGAGAAGGCCGTGCCGATGGCCCGCACCCGCACGTCCCCGGCCTGGACCACGAAGGGTCGCGAGGCGTCCGTGGCCACCTGGACCCAGGCCTCGCCCCGGCCCAGCTTCACCACCCGCAGGCCGGGCTGCATCTCGACGCTCAGGTCCGTCTGGGTGTTGACCGCCAGCAGGGAGCCATCCTCCAGCGGCACGCGACGGATCTCGCCCCGGGCGGTCGAGATCTGATGACGCCCCATCTGCCGATACTGCTGCCAGCCGACCAGGCCGATCCCGGCCGCCGCAGCCGCCATGGCCCCCTGGATCAGGACCCGCCGTGCCGGACGGGACGCCGGTTCCCTTCGCGTCATCAGCGGCTCGGCCTCGATCAGGCTTGACGCCGTCCCGGCCCGGTCCATCGCCTGCCAGGCCGCCTGGGCGCGCAGGAAGGCCCCCTGCCGGCGCGGATCCTCGGCCAGCCAGGCCTGGAGTCCGGGCACGGCCTCAGGCTCCAGCCCCTGCCGGTCCAGCCGGGCGACCCAGATCATGGCGCGCGCATTAATGGCGTCTGCGGGTTCGCGCATGGGCGTGCCTCCGATTGGGTTCTGCCGGGTCCTTGTCGGTCTCGTCTCCCTCTGCAATCGCCTTCAGGATCAGGCGCAGGCCACGCACGACATCATTTTCGACTATGGTTTCGCTAACGCCCATTTTCAGGGCGATCTCACGTTGGGACAGGCCCTCGATCTTGCGCATCTCGAAGATGCGGCGGCACCGTTCCGGCAGGCGGGAAATCAGGCCCCGCACCCGCTCCAGCTCCCGCCGGGCGGCCGTGATCCGTTCGGGCGAAGGGCTGTCCCAGATGATGTTCAGGGACTCGATCTCGGCCACCGTCTCCATCCGCACCACGCGGGCGCGGCGCACATGGTCCATCACCACGTTTCGCGTGACGGTAAAGAAATAGGCCCGGGGATTGGCCACATGGCCCACCTCGCTCAGGCCGGACAGGCGGCAGTAGGCTTCCTGGATCACGTCTTCCACATCGGGCGCAGGCATCTGGCTGCGACGCAGCCAGGCGCGCACGTCAGCCTCGTGGGGCAGGATTTCACGTCCCACCCAGGCGATCACCCTTTGCCGTGCCTCTTGCATAGGTCCTGGAGCCCTCCATCAAACAGTATGACGGATCGCTCCGGATTTTCCGTATCCGTGTTCGACAATTTTTCCACCCCACGTCCGTTCACAGGTTTCGAGGTTTTCCTGGCCAGGCCTTGACTCCCTCCCCACCTGCGGGCGCATAAGGAACAAATGAAGAACACCTGTTCCAGATCGGAGGCCCTGTCCCGGCTGAGGCTTCAGCTGGAAACCCTGGAACAGGGCTCCGGCCGCCGGGCCCTGCTGCCTTCCCGGCCCCGGACGGGGGACGGGTTCGCGCCCCTGGCGACGGGGGTCGTGCATGACCTGTATGCCGCCTGTCCGGCAGACGGCGTAGCCCTGGGCGGGTTCAGCCTGGGGCTGGCCATCCGGGCTGCAGGCGGACGACCGGTGGTCTGGGTGCTGGACGAGATGACCGGGCAGGAAGCGGGCCAGCCCTATGGTCCGGGACTGCACCAGATGGGTCTGTCGGTGCGCGACCTGGTGATGGTGCGGGTGCGCGACACCCGCTCCCTACTGGCCGTGGGCGAAGAGGCCCTGAACAGCCCGGCCATCGGGGCGGTGGTGCTGAACAGCTGGGGCGAGGGCCGGGCCATGAGCCTGACCGCCAGCCGCCGCCTGGCCCTGGCCGCCCAGACCTCGGGCAGCACCCTGTTCCTGGCCCGCACGGGTGCCGATCCAGCTCCCAGCGCTGCCGAGACCCGCTGGTCGGTATCAGCGGCCCCGTCCCGCGCGATGGAGGCCAATGCCCCCGGCCTTCCGACCTTTTGCGTCACCCTTTTGCGCCACCGCCACGGCGATGCGCCCCGTACCTGGACCTTGGAGTGGGACCGTGAGCGACGATCTTTTGTCGAACCGGCCTTTGTCGACCCCGCCCGCCACGAACCGTCGCCGCTACCTGGCCGTCTGGTTTCCCTGGCTGCCGAGCGAACGGCTGGCGCGCGAGCGCACGGCAGCGACCACAGCCGCGCCGCCTGACACCCTGGCCGGGACGGGCGAGACGGGCGAAATGGGCGAAATGGGCGAAATGGGCGAGCCCGTTCCCGTCGTCCTGGTCGAAAAGGTCAAGGGGGCCCTGCGCCTCGCCGCCGTGGACCGCGCCGCCGCCCGGTGCGGCCTGGTGCCCGACATGACGCTGGCCGATGCGCGGGCACGGGTCCCGGCACTGAGGACGGTGCTCCATCGCCCCGAGGCGGACCAGGCCCTGCTGGAGGCGGCCCTCGAGGATTTCGGCCGCTTCACGCCCATGGTGGCACTGGATCCGCCCCATGGCCTGATGCTGGATGTGACCGGCTGCGCCCACCTGTTTGGCGATGAGGCTGGCCTGATGCAGGCGGTCCTCCGCCGGGCGCGGCAGGCGGGGCTGGCCCCCCGCTGCGCCCTGTCCGGCACGCCCCAGTCGGCGCGAGCCCTGGCCCGGTTCGGTCCCGGGGGCGTCTTTTCGCACAGGCAGACGCGGGCCGCCGTGCGCGACCTGGATGTGGCGGCGCTGGAGCTGCCCGAGCGCGATGAACAGGCCCTGCGCCGGGCCGGGCTGAAACGGATCAGCGACCTGGACGACCGGCCGCGCGCGCCCCTGGCGGCCCGCTTCGGCGCCGACTTCCCGGCCCGCCTCGCCCGCATCCTGGGGGCCGAGGATGTTCGCATCACCCCTCATCGCCCCGCGCCGCCCGTGGTGGTGGACCGCATCTTCTTCGAGCCCATTGCCGCGCCCGAGGATGTCGAGCGGGTCCTGGCTGACCTGATGGCCGAGACGGCCGATCGCCTGGACCAGATGGGCCAGGGAGGCCGCGCCTTCCAGGCCGGCTTCTACCGCGTCGATGGCGTGACCCGTCGCATCACCGTGCGCACGGGACGGCCGACACGGGATGTCGCCTCGGTCCTGCGCCTGTTCCGTGAACGGTTTGCGGCCCTGACCACGCCGCTGGATCCCGGCTTTGGCTATGACCAGATACGGATGGCCGTGCCCGAGACCGAGCTTCTGGCCCCGGCGCAGAAGGGACTGATCCATCAGGGCACCCCCGTGGATGAGGAACTGGATCGGCTGGTCGATCGCCTGACCGCCCGCCTGGGTCCCGGCGCGGTCCAGAGGTTCGAGCCGCGCGGCTCGCATATTCCTGAACGGGCCGTGCGGATGGTCCCGGCCTCGGCCCCGGCTGCCGAGCCTGGCTGGCCCGAGCTTCAGGAAGGTGAGCCGCCGCTGCGGCCCCTGCATCTGTTCACCCCGCCCCAGCCCGTCGAGACCCTGGCCGAGGTGCCCGACGGCACGCCCCTGCGCTTTCGCTGGCGGCGCGTCCTGCACGAGGTGGTGCAGGCCGAGGGGCCAGAGCGGATCGCCGGCGAATGGTGGCGCGCACCGGACCAGAAGACCCGCGACTATTACCGCGTCGAGGACCGCCAGGGCCGCCGCTTCTGGCTGTTCCGCCAGGGACTGTATGGCGATGACAGTGCCCCGCGCTGGTTCATCCACGGCCTGTTCGCATGAGCGGCTATGCGGAACTGGCGGCGGCCAGCAATTTCTCCTTCCTGCGCGGGGCCTCCCACCCCAAGGACCTTGTGCTGGGTGCCATCCTGCATGGCCATGCCGGTCTGGGGCTGGCCGACCGCAACACGGTGGCCGGCGTGGTGCGGGCGTGGAGCGCGCTGAAAGCCCTGCGCGCCGAGGGGCTGGCCCCTCCGGACAAGGTGCGCGCAGGCGGTTCTCCGGGCGAGATTGCCTTCGTCGAGGACCCGCTGAACGATCCGGACCTGTCCGAAGAGGTGAAACGCCGCGCGGCGGATTTCCGCCTGCTGACCGGGGCACGGCTGGTATTCAATGACGGTTCGCCCGACATCATCGCCTATCCCGCCAGCCGGGCCGGCTGGGGCCGCCTGACCCGCCTGCTGACCCTGGGCAACCGCAGGGCCGGCAAGGGCGGGTGCGAGATCGCCCTGCCCGACCTGCTGGCCGATACCGGTGAGCTGTTGCTGATCCTGGTCCCGCCCGAAGGTCTGGCCGGAACGGGCGAGGTTCTGTCCCGTCTGGCCCGCGCTGCCCCCGGCGCGGTCTGGCTGGGCGCGGCCATGCACCGGCGCGGCAATGACCGGCGCAGGCTGGTCCGGCTGAAAACGATGGCGGCACAGGCGGGCGTTCCCCTGCTGGCCCTCAACGACGTGCTTTACGCCTCGCCTTCGGACCGCGACCTGCAGGATGTCCTGACCTGTATCCGCGAGGGCATGACCCTTGAAACCGCCGGCTTGCGGCTACAGGCCAATGCCGAACGCTGGCTGAAGCCGTCTGCCGAAATGGCCCGCCTGTTCAGGGATGCGCCCGAAGCCGTGCATGAAACCACGGCCTTCCTGTCGCGTGCGGCCTTCGACCTGAAGGAACTGAAGTACGAATATCCCGAAGAGCCTGTTCCCCCCGGCTGGAGTCCGCAGGGCTGGCTGGAGGAACTGGTGCGGCGTCGCACGCCGGTGCGTTATCCGGAGGGTGCGCCGTCCAAGGTTGCCGCCTTGCTGGACAAGGAACTGGCCTTTATCGGCGAGCGCAATCTTGCGCCCTATTTCTTGACCATCCACGACATCGTCCGCACCGCCGAGGACAAGGGCATCCTTTGTCAGGGGCGCGGGTCGGCGGCCAATTCGGCGGTCTGTTTCGTCCTGGGGATCACCAGTGTCGATCCGGCCTGCCATGAGCTGTTGTTCGAGCGCTTCCTGTCTTCCAACCGCGACGAGCCGCCCGACATCGACGTCGATTTCGAACACGAGCGCCGCGAAGAGATCATCCAGTATATCTATGGGCGATATGGCCGCCATCGCGCCGGTATCGCCGCGACCGTCATCCGTTACCGCCCCCGCAGCGCCATCCGCGAAGTGGGCAAGGTTCTGGGCCTGACCGAGGATGTCACTGCCCGGCTGGCCTCGACCCAGTGGGGCCACTGGGAGTCGGGCATCAGCGACCGCCAGGTGCAGCAGTCCGGTCTGGATCCCGCCAATCCGATGGTGGACCGTGCCGTCCGCATGGCCACACGGCTGCTCGGTTTTCCGCGCCATCTTTCCCAGCACGTCGGCGGCTTTGTCCTGACACAGGGCCGGCTGGACGAGACGGTCCCCATAGGCAATGCGGCCATGGCCGACCGCACCTTCATCGAGTGGGACAAGGACGATATCGACGAACTGGGCCTGATGAAGGTCGATGTGCTGGCGCTGGGCATGTTGACCTGCATCCGCAAGGCCTTCGACCTGCTCGGATCCCACTGCGGCATCGAGCATGACCTCGCCTCTGTTCCGGCCGAGGAAGCCGGGGTCTATGACATGCTGTGTCGTGGCCATTCCATCGGCGTTTTCCAGGTCGAAAGCCGCGCCCAGATCAACATGCTGCCGCGCCTGCGGCCCCGGACCTTCTACGATCTGGTGATCCAGGTCGCCATTGTGCGGCCCGGCCCGATCCAGGGCGACATGGTCCACCCCTATCTGCGACGCCGCAACGGACAGGAAGAGGTGGAGTATCCGCCGCCCGGTCGTCTTTACGGCCCTCCGGACGAATTGAAACAGGTGCTTGAGCGGACCCTGGGCGTCCCCCTGTTTCAGGAACAGGCCATGAAGGTGGCCATGGTCGCGGCCCGCTTCTCTGATGCCGAGGCCAATGGCCTGCGCAAGGCCATGGGCACCTTCAGGGGCGACGGCACCTTGCACACCTATGAAGACCGCATGGTCGGCAGGATGATCGGGCGGGGCTATGAGCCGGCCTTCGCGCGCCGCTGTTTCGAACAGATCAAGGGCTTTGGCTCGTACGGCTTTCCCGAAAGCCACGCCGCCAGTTTCGCGCGGCTGGTCTATGTTTCCTCGTGGATCAAGCACCGTCATCCGGCCGCCTTTGCCTGCGCCCTGCTGAACAGCCAGCCGATGGGATTTTATGCCCCCGCCCAGATCGTGCGCGAGGCGCAGGAGATCGGCGGGGTGGAAGTGCGCCCCATCGATGTCTCCCACAGCGACTGGGACAATAGGCTGGAAGGACCGCCCGACCGGCCCGCCCTGCGCCTGGGCCTGCGCCAGATCGACGGCTTCCGCCAGGACTGGGCAGAACAGCTTTCGCTGGCCCGCCAGGAAGGGCCCTTCGCTGACCTGGAAACCCTGGCCCGTCGTGCCGGCCTGCCCACAGCCGCCATTCGCAAGCTGGCCGATGCCGACGCCTTCCGTTCGCTGGGGCTGGACCGGCGCCAGGCACTGTGGGCGGCGCGTCGCCTGCCCGACGACGGGGCCCTGCCCCTGTTTGCCGCCGCCGAGGCCCGTGAGCGCGGGGCGCGGGAGCTGGGCGACGAACCCGATGCCGCCCTGCCCCTGATGCCGCTGGGCGAGCACGTCGCCGCCGACTACCAGACCACGCGCCTGTCGCTGAAGGCCCACCCCATGGCCATCCTGCGTCCGGTTTTCGAAGCCGGGGGCGTGCTGACCTGCGCCGCAACGGAGGCAAGGCGCGGCGGCTCTGTGGTTCGGGTCGCCGGCGTGGTGCTGGTCCGCCAGCGGCCGGGCAATGGCAATGCCATCTTCGTGACGCTGGAGGACGAGACCGGCATCACCAATGTCGTCCTGTGGGCGCGGATGTTCGAGCAGTTCCGGCGCGAAGTCATGGCCGCCCGCCTGATGCAGGTCGAGGGCGTGGTCGAGAAAAGCGCCGAGGGCGTGGTCCACCTGGTCGCGCGCCGCGTCATCGACCGCACCCACGAACTGTCCCGCCTGTCAGAGGAGGACGACACCACCGTCCAGCTGCTGCGGGCCGATGTGGTGGCCCATCCCCAGCCGCCACGCCCTGTCCGCCATCGCCATCCCCGCGATGTCCGCATCCTGCCCGGATCGCGCGACTTCCATTAAGGCAGGGGCGCAGCCTCCTTCCCCGCCGCATCCTCGGCCACGCCGCCGCGCGCGATAAAGGCCCGCACCTCTTCCTCCAGCGTGGTCAGGGGCACGGAGCCCAGCGCCAGGATGGTGTCGTGGAAGGGACGCGGATCGAACCGCTCGCCCAGCGCCGCCTCGGCCTCGGCCCGCAGCCGGCGGATCGTCAGCTCGCCCAGCTTGTAGGACAGGGCCTGCCCCGGCCAGCTGATATAGCGGTCCACCTCGGTCTCGACCTCGTGCCGCGACAGGGCCGTATGGCTGGCCAGGTAGTCGATGGCCTGGTCCCGCGACCAGCCCTTCAGGTGGATGCCGGTGTCGATCACCAGCCTTGCCGCCCGCCACATCTCATAGCTCAGCCGCCCGAAATGCTCATAGGGCGTGCGATAGATGCCCATCTCGACGCCCAGGAATTCGGTGTAGAGCCCCCAGCCCTCGCCATAGCCCGAGAAATAGGTATAGCGCCGAAAGGCCGGGCCATCGGCCTGTTCCTCGGCCAGGGCCGCCTGGAAACTGTGCCCCGGCGCACATTCGTGCAGGGTCAGGGCGGGGATGTTGTAGAGCGGCCGGCTGGGCAGGTCATAGGTGTTCATCTGGCAGGCCTCGAGCCCGCCCCGCCCCGCCGTATAGAAGGGAGCCAGCGCCTCCGGCACCGGGATGATGGTGAAGTTGCGACGCGGCAGCTTGCCGATCAGGCGACCGATCTGGCCATCGGCCCGCTTGGCCACCCAGGCCGAGACCATCAGCAGCTCATCGGGCGTGCGGGCATAGAACTGCGGATCGGTGCGCAGGAAGGTCAGGAAGTCGTCAAAACTGCCCTCGAACCCGGCCTCGACCATGACCTGCTGCATCTCGGCGCGGATGCGCGCGACCTCCTGCAGGCCGATCTGGTGGATCTGCTCGCCGCTCAGTTCCAGGGTCGTATACCGGCGCACCTGGGCCTCATAATAGGCCTCGCCATCAGGCAGGTCGCGCGCGGCGATCTGCGGCCGGGCGCGCGGCAGATATTCGTCGCGATAAAAGGCCAGCAGGCCACGATAGGCCGGGATCACCGCCTCTTCGATGGCGGCCCGGGCCTCGGCGCGCAGCCGGGCCTGTTCCCCGGCCGGGATATTGGCCGGCAGGTCGTCGAACGCCCGGTAGAAGGCATTGCCCTGGACCCCGTCGGTGATGAAGCTGGTGATCGAGGCCTCGCGCCCCGCCAGGGTCACCTGGGGCACGCTGAAGCCACGCGCCAGGCCCGCGCGCATATTGTCGATGTTCTGGTCGAAATAGCGCGGGATGTCGCGCATCCGGGCGATATAGGCCTGATAGTCCCCGACGGTCCGAAGGCCAGAGGCGCGGTCCAGGTAGGTCCAGAAATTGCTGTCGCTGTTGAACGGCATCTCCCACTGGCGGAACTGCCCGTTGATCAGCACGTGCTCCAGGTTGGTGCGGAAGACGGC
>JAEYQX010000161.1 GCA_023409795.1 Pseudomonadota bacterium | reverse complement strand
CGCGGGCACCCTCGGTGATCAGGCAGCCTGCGCCGTAGATGCCGGTCGGGTGGAACTGCACGAACTCCATGTCCTGCAGCGGCAGGCCGGCGCGCAGCACCATGGCGTTGCCGTCGCCGGTGCAGGTGTGGGCCGAGGTGGCCGAGAAATAGGCACGGCCGTAACCGCCGGTGGCCAGCACGACCATCTTGGCGCGGAACTGGTGCAGTTGGCCATTGTCCAGTTGCAGGGCGGTGACGCCGGTGCAGACGCCGTCCTGCATGATCAGGTCGAGGGCGAAATATTCGACGAAGAACTTCACCTCGCGACGAACCGACTGGCCGTACAGGGTGTGCAGGATGGCGTGGCCGGTACGGTCGGCGGCGGCGCAGGTGCGCTGCACCGGGCCTTCACCGAAGTTGCGGGTCATACCGCCGAAGGCGCGCTGGTAGATCTTGCCTTCCTCGGTACGCGAGAAGGGCACGCCCCAGTGTTCCAGCTCGTAGACGGCCTGCGGCGCGTTACGGACCAGATATTCGATAGCGTCCTGGTCACCCAGCCAGTCCGACCCCTTGACGGTGTCGTACATGTGCCATTGCCAGCTGTCCTCGCCCATATTGCCCAGCGAAGCCGAGATGCCGCCCTGGGCGGCCACGGTGTGCGAGCGGGTCGGGAAGACCTTGGTGACGCAGGCGACCTTCAGGCCCTGCTGGGCGGCGCCGAGAGCGGCACGGAGGCCGGAGCCACCCGCGCCGACGACAACAACGTCGTATTCGTGATCGATAAGCTCGTAAGCAGCCATGGTCGATTAAGCTCCTGCGGTCAGCGCTTGGGCTGCACGCACGATGAAGAAGAGGCTGGCCGAAGCCAGGGCAGCAAAGGCGACCATCGAGACGCGGCTCAGGACCGCACGGGCCGACGGAGACGGCACATAGTCCTCGATGATGACCTTCCAGGCGAGGTGGGCAAAGGCGCAGAAGACGACGACCGTCACGCCCAGCAGCGGCAGGTTCGGTGCGGTGGCGAACCAGCGGGCCAGCTCACCGGCATCAGCGCCCGCCAGGGTAAAGCCGGTGAAGGCGACCCAGATCGACAGCGGCATGAGGATCAGCAGCAGGATCTTTTCCAGCAGCCATTCGCGCGCACCGTGGCGCTGCGAGATCTTCACATTGTTCTTGAACTTGGGTGCAGCGCTCACAGCGAAACCTTTCCGGTAGCGAACAGGGCAACCCAGAACAGCACGGCCAGGACGATCGGGCCCCAGACGGCGGCGTGGGCCATGGCGTTGGCCGACTTGACCGTCAGGCCGCGACCCGTGTCGTTGATCAGGTGGCGGGCACCGTTCAGCAGGAAGGAGAACAGAACCAGGGTCAGGCCGAACCAGACCAGCAGGCCCAGCGGCGAGGCCGAGCACTCGACCAGGCGGTTATAGGCCTCGGTGCCGTTCGAGGCGATGGCCGCCCAGCCCAGGATGAACAGGGCACCGACCGTCGCGGCACCGATGGTGACGCGGAACAGGATCGAGGCCACCATGGTGATGTGCCAGCGCCAGACCGAGGTGAAGGGCGACATCGGGGTGACGTGGCCGTTTGGCTGACGGACGTAGCGGCCGGTCCGGTCGCCGCTCGCGCCCTGCGGAAGGTTCGACATGCGAATGATTCTCAAAAAACCTGTGGAAAAACAGGGCCGGTTGCAGTGCGATAGGCTTTAGGTTCCGCAAAGGCCGGGTGTCAACGAAGGTGGACCAAAACCTTGGTCGGAAGTCCAAATCAGCCGGTAAAGTCGCGAATCGTTCGCATCATCGACGCCCTGAGGTCCTCGGCCAGCGGGCGGGCACCGGGGCGGCCCCAGACCGGATCGGGCCACAAGCCATCGTCACGGCGGCGACCCACCACATGGACATGGAGCTGGGCGGTGACATTGCCGATGGCGGCCATGTTCAGCTTGTCCACTGGGCGACCCGCCTGCGCGGCCAGGCGGCGCACCAGGTCGCCGGCGTGCACCATCTCCTCCATCAGGGCCTGGCGCTGGGCCGGGTCCAGGTCTTCCAGCTCGATCGCCCCGGCCACCCGCGGCAAAAGGATCAGCCAGGCAAAGCGGCCATCGTCCTGCAGGCGCACCTGGCACAGCGACCAGTCGGTTACGTGAAGTGAACCGGCCTCGAAGGCGGGATCGGCCTGGAAGACATCGGCAGGGATCATGTGGGTGGGTGCTCCTTGAACCAGCGCAGGCGATAGGCCTGAATGGCCGTCCTGGCCAGATGCCGGGTCAGGTTCCAGTTGGCCACCGCCCCGACCGGGGCCCCGATCAGCGGCAGCAGCTGGGCCATTTTCACCAGGTCGATGTAGTCGCGATACTCCAGCTGGAAATGCCGCCAGTCGAAGTCCTCCTGGGCCTCGGCCTGGGGCGTGCCGGCCAGGGCGTTCTCCAGGGCCTCCAGCGCGCGGGGCCGGTGGCGGGCGCTGGAAAAGGCCAGCTGGAAGATCCGCAGCATGAACAGCCGCTCGGCCGGATCGCGGCTGTCGTGGCCATAAAGGGCGCAGATCTCGAACAGCAGCTTGATCTTGATGGCCATCAGGGCCGGCAGGTCGGCCGCCGCCAGGACAAAGCCGCCGGCCCCGGCCACCCCGCCCTCGACGCTGGCGGTGCGGCTGTAGAGCTTCATCCGCTCCCGCACGGCGCTTTCGCGCTCCTCCAGGGTGCCAAGACCCCGCGGCCGGGACGAGACCCAGCCCGAGCCGGTCATGATGCCCCGCGTCACCTGCTTGATGGTGGCCGTCACCACCTTGTGGACCTGTTCCGGGATCATGCCATTGATCCGGTCCTGGGTGGCACGGGTGGTGCTGTCCCACAGGCCGGGGCGTTTGCAGACCCGCTTCCTCCAGGCCTGGTTCTGGGCAAAAGCTTCGGTTTCGTAGGCGGTTGGATCAGATTTGAGGCTCATGACGCCCTTTTCGCGATGACTGGCCCGGCCCTTGGCGACCAAAGCCGAAACGTCCGACGCTTGCTCCCGCTCCCGTGCGGGTCTAGACCCGCCGCCATCGAATACCGTTTCGCACACGCAACATCGACTGGAGAGACCTTAATGGCTCGCGCAAAGATTGCCCTTATCGGCGCCGGCATGATCGGCGGCACCCTGGCCCACATCGCGGCCCGTGAAGCCCTGGGCGACGTCGTCCTGTTCGACATCGCCGAAGGCACCCCCCAGGGCAAGGGTCTGGACATCGCCGAAGCCTCGGCCGTGTTCGGTCAGGACGTGGCCCTGAAGGGTGCCAACGACTACGCCGACATCGCCGGCGCAGACGTCTGCATCGTCACCGCCGGTGTGCCGCGCAAGCCGGGCATGAGCCGCGACGACCTGATCGGCATCAACCTCAAGGTCATGAAGGCCGTGGGTGAAGGCATCAAGCAATACGCGCCGAACGCCTTCGTCATCTGCATCACCAACCCGCTGGATGCCATGGTCTGGGCCCTGCAGAAGTTCTCGGGCCTGCCGAAAGAGAAAGTCGTCGGCATGGCTGGCGTTCTGGACTCGGCCCGTTTCGCCTACTTCCTGGCTGAAAAGACCGGCGTGTCGATCCAGGACATCCACGCCTGGACCCTGGGCGGTCACGGCGACGACATGGTCCCGATGGTCCGTCACTCGACCGTGGGCGGCCTGCCGCTGCCGGACGCCGTGGCTGCCGGCTTCCTGTCGCAAGCCGACCTGGACGCCATCGTCGAGCGCACCCGCAAGGGCGGCGGTGAGATCGTGGCCCTGCTGAAGACCGGCTCGGCCTTCTACGCCCCGGCTGAATCGGCCATCGCCATGGCCAAGTCCTACCTGCTGGACCAGAAGCGCGTCCTGCCGTCGGCGGTTTACGTCTCGGGCGAATACGGCCTCAGCGACCTCTACGTCGGCGTGCCGGCCATGATCGGTGCGGCTGGCGTCGAGAAGATCGTCGAGTTCACCACCAACGACGACGAGAAGGCCATGCTGGCCAAGTCGGTCGCCTCGGTGCAGGGCCTGATCGAAGCCTGCAAGCAAGCCGATCCGTCTCTGGCCTAAGAGGGCAGGCCCGCTCTTTGAGCGGGCCACGCCCCTTCCCTAACGCTCGCGACGCGGTCGCTCGCTGCTTGAGGGAACGGGCTCGGGAATAAGGAAAGGGCCGCTCCAAGGTTTGGGGCGGCCCTTTTTTCTGCGACACCGCCAGACGCCCAGACTGCGCCAGCCACCACTGCCTCCACCCGCCTGTCTTCGCCCGCCAATCCCGGTAAAATCCTGCGACTGGCCGCACGCAGGGGCCATCAGCCCGCCTGGGTTCCCTTTAAGCCTAACCTGCCCAACCCCTTTCCCACCCCGGGGCGGATTGGACAGACAAGACTCTCTAGACCCTGTTTTTTTTATTCCGCGCCCGCGAGGCTGGCGGGCTCCTGCTCCAGCCAGCTCTGGCTGCGCATCTCGTTGAGGCGCGACACAGTGCGCTCGAACTCAAAGGCCCCGTCCCCGGTGGGGTAAAGCGCCTCGGGCTCGGCCTCGGCCAGGACCACCAGGCGCGTCTTCGCCTCATAAAGGGCGTCGATCAGGGTCACCAGGCGCCGCGCCTCCTGGCGCCGGTGCGGCCCCAGCTGCGGCACGCCTTCGAGGAAGAGGGTATGGAAGCGCCGGGCGATGGCCAGATAGTCCTGCGGGCCCAGCGGCCTGCCGCACAGGTCATCAAAGCTGGCACGGGCCATGCCGCCGACGGTCCGTTCCAGCTTCACCTCGCGGCCCAGGACCTGAAGCCCGGTCGGCTCCTCGGTTTCGCCGCCCTTCAGGTCCGACCACAACAACTCAAAGGCGGCGGCATTGCCCTCGACATCGGTCGCGAACCACACCTTGTCGCCCGACAGGCGATCCAGCCGGAAATCCCTGGCCCCGGCCGTCTCCACCACCACGGTCTTCTCGCGCAGGATGTCGATAAAGGGCAGGAAGAGCTGGCGGTTGATGCCGTTCTTGTAGAGGTCCTCGGGCGCGCGGTTCGAGGTGATGGCCAGAACCACCTTCTTCTCGAACAGGGCATCGAACAGCCGGCCCAGGATCATCGCATCGGCAATGTCGGTCACCTGCAGCTCATCGAAACACAAGAGCCGCGCTTCCGAGGCGATCAGGGCCGCGACCGGCGGAATGGGGTCATCGCCCTTGTGCTGGCCAAACACCGCCTTGCGCTGGCTGCGGCTGCCCTCGCGCCATTGCCGCACCAGGTCATGGATGCGGGCCATGAAGGCGTGGAAGTGAGCTCGGACCTTCCTCTGCTCCGGCGTCGAGGAATAGAACAGGTCCATCAGCATGGACTTGCCGCGCCCGGGCGGTCCCCAGATATAGATGCCGCGCACCTCTGGCACGGAACCGAACAGGCCCTTCCTGGCCAGGTCGGCTTCCAGCCGCTCCAGTTCGGCGATCAGTCCCTGCTGGGCCGGATCAGGCGTGATGACGCCTTCCTCGATACGAATGTCATAGGCGTTACGAATGCGCGAGGTCATGGCAGGGGCATAGCCTTATGCGTCCCAACAGGGAAGAAGCGCCCCCTCGACGAAAGAAGTCTGGCCTTGTTTGTGAAAAGCGGTTGCTTCGCGGCTGCGAAAGACCCAAATGCATAACCGCTTTTTTCGTCCCCACGCCCTTAAAAGGAAAATTTCATCATGGGCTATCGCGTCGCCATCGTTGGCGCCACCGGCAATGTCGGCCGGGAAATGCTGAACATCATCGAGGAGCTGAACTTCCCGGTCGATAAAATGCATGCGATCGCCTCTCGAAAATCGAAGGGCGTCGAGGTCGCGTTCGGCGACAAGACCATCCGTTGCGAGGACCTTGAACAGTTCGACTTCTCCACGGTCGACATTGTCCTGATGTCGGCGGGCGGTGCCGTGTCCAAGGCCTGGTCGGAAAAGATCGGTGCCGCCGGCCCGATCGTCATCGACAACTCTTCGGCCTTCCGCATGGACCCGGACGTGCCCCTGATCGTGCCGGAGGTGAACCCCGACGCGGTCAAGCTGGCCAAAAAGAAGAACATCATCGCCAACCCCAACTGCTCGACCGCCCAGCTGGTCGTGGCCCTGAAGCCGCTGCACGACGCGGCCAAGGTCAAGCGCGTGGTGGTCTCGACCTATCAGTCGGTATCCGGCGCGGGCAAGGAGGGCATGGACGAGCTGTGGAACCAGACCAAGGCCATCTATGGCCTGGGCGACGCCACGCCCAAGAAGTTCCCCAAGCAGATCGCCTTCAACGTCATTCCCTTCATCGGTGCCTTCAACGAGGACGGCTATACCGACGAGGAAGCCAAGATGTGGAACGAGACCCACAAGATGATCGACCCGTCGATCAAGCTGACGGTCACCTGCGTCCGCGTCCCGGTCTTCGTCGGCCACTCCGAGGCCGTGACGGTCGAGTTCGACCGCCCGATCGAGCCGGACGAGGCCCGCGAAATCCTGCGCGATGCCCCGGGCGTCCTGGTCGTCGACAAACTGGAGCACGACGGCTACGTCACCCCCGTCGACGTGGCCGGCGAGCACCCGGTCTATGTCTCGCGCATCCGCAAGGACCACACGGTCGAGAACGGCCTCAGCTTCTGGTGCGTGGGTGACAACCTGCGCAAGGGCGCGGCCCTCAATGCCGTCCAGATCGCCCAGCTGCTGGACGAGACCGGCACCATCACCCCGTCGAGCGGTTTTCGCAGCCTGACGGTCTGAGTTCCCGGGCCTGGCCCCGGCTGTTTCAAGTCACCCCGGCATCCGTGCATCGGTGCCGGGGTTTTGAAAGTCTGACGTGAACCCCACCCCGTCCACACCCGCGTCCGAAGCCCGCGCCGCCCTGGCCGCAGGCGTTTTGTGCTACCTGATCTGGGGCTTCATCCCCCTGGTCTTCCAGCAGATGGCCCACCACGGTGCCGATGCCTGGGAGATCATGGGGCACCGGGCCGTCTGGGGCGTCGTCTGGGCCAGCCTTCTGGTCCTGGTGGCGCGGCAGTGGGGACAGGTCACCGCCCTGTTGCGACAGCCGCGGGTCATGGGCTGGCTGGCCCTGTCGGCCCTGCTGATCGCCACCAACTGGACCATCTATGTGATGGCGGTAAACGGCGGAAAGACGCTGGACGCCTCGCTGGGCTATTACCTCAACCCGCTGCTGAACATGGTCGCCGGGGCCTGGCTGTTCCGCGAGCGGATCGACCTGTGGGGCAAGCTGGCCATGGCCATGGCGGCGACCGGCGTGGCCCTGCAGACCTGGGCGCTGGGCCATGCGCCGTGGATTTCCCTGATCCTGGCCATCAGCTTTGCCGCCTATGGCATCATCCGCAAGCGCATAGCCGTTGATGCCCAGACGGGCCTGTTCGCCGAATGCCTGCTGCTGGCGGTGCCGGGCGTGGCCTGGCTGGTGTGGCTGGAGATGCAGGGCGGCGGCCACTTCACCGCCTCGCCCCAGGCCGCCTTCTGGCTGCTGATCGCCGGCCCCGCCACCGTCTTCCCCCTGGCCCTGTTTGCCTGGGCCGCGCGGCGGATGCCCCTGTCCAGCATGGGCTTCCTGCAATACCTGGCCCCGACCATTGTCTTTGTCATCGGAGCCCTGCAGGGCGAGACCCTGGGGCCGCTGCGGATCGCCTCCTTTGCCTGCATCTGGCTGGCCGTGGTCATTTTCGCGCTCGGAGCCATCCTGCGCAGTCGCCGGGCGGCAGCGGCCGCTTCGGATCCGGTGGTTCCGCCCGAGCCGGGCCTGGTCGAGGACACGATTGCCCAGCGGCTGGATGACGCCGCCACCAAGGCGCGTTGAGGTGAGGCAGGGTTCTGGCCTAGATAGGGGCATGATCCGCACCCGACTGCTCGCCAGCCTCCTGTTTTCCGCCGCCCTCGCCATCAGCACCTCGGCCTGTGCGGCGGGCGTGTCCAGCCAGGATGAGATCATCCGCACGGCCCCGACCGAGCGGGCGCGGCCCCCGGCGGCGACCCCGTCGACGGCCCAGACCTTTGACGCCATCAGCCGCTTCCTGGACGAGGCGGCCGCCGCCTGGTCGAGCGGGGACGTCGAGGCGACCATGGCCACCTATGTGTCCGACGAGCCCCTGCTGGTCTTCCTGGGCGACACGCCGCTGAAGGGGCCCGACGCCGTGCGCGCGGCGCTGGAGATGCGGGCGGCGGACGGGGGCCTGGGGGCCATGTCCTATGAGTGGTTCGAAACCCTGCAGTTTGACGTCAACACCGCCGTGGTGTCGGGCCGGGTGATCATGGCCCGCAAGGGCGAGATCCACCGCGGCCTGTTCACCCGGGTCCTGCGCCGGACCGAGGACGGCTGGCGCATTGTCCACGACCAGCTGGCCTGGGGGCCGAACGGCTAGAGCCCGGCGTAGAAGGCCTGGACCAGACGCACCGCGCGTGGATCGCCGATCAGGTGCGGCGACTGGCGGTTCATGACATAGGCCCCCGACACGCGGGCGGCGGCATCGGCAAAGACCAGGGAACCGCCCCAGCCACAATGGCCGAGCGCGTCCGGGTTGGGGCCAAAGATATCCAGCCCCTCGTTGCGCATCAGGCCCGCCGCCCAGCTGAGGGTGAAGGGCAGGACCTTGTCAGGGCCATGAATCCGCACACGCGAGAGGTCCGACAGGGTCTGGGGCGACAGGAAGGACCGGCCTTCCAGCTGGCCGCCATTGGCAATGATCGACAGGAGCCGGGCAAGGTCGACGCCGGCAGCGTGCATATTGGCCGAGGGGATTTCCGCCTGGCGCCACTCGGCCG
>JAEYQX010000041.1 GCA_023409795.1 Pseudomonadota bacterium | reverse complement strand
ACGATGTTGTCGGTGGCGTCGTGGTCGCCCCAGGTGATGAAGATCTTCTGGCCGTTCAGCAGATACTTGCCATCCGCCGTCGGGGTGGCGGTCGAGGTCAGGGCTCCCAGGTCCGAGCCGGCGTGCGGTTCGGTCAGCACCATGGCCCCGGTCCATTCACCCGAGACCAGCTTGGGCAGGTAGGTGGTTTTCTGATGCTCGTTGCCGACCTCTTCCAGGGCCTCGATCGCTGCCAGGGACAGCATGGGGCACAGGCCGAAAGCCATGTTGGCAGCATGGACCGTCTCGAAGGCGGCCAGCTCCAGCGCCTTGGGCAGGGCCTGGCCACCCGCCTCGGTCGAGGCGGTCAGGCTGGTCCAGCCACCGGCGGCGAACTGCTGGTAGGCGTCGGCAAAGCCCGGTGCGGCGGTGACGGCACCATTGGCATACTTGGCACCGTTCAGGTCGCCGGGGCGATTCAGGGGGGCCAGGACCTCTTCGGAAAACTGGCCCGCCGCTTCGAGAATGGCCCCCATGACGTCGGCGTCGTAGTCGGGAAACGCGCCGGTGGCGGCTACCTGTTCAATCCCGGCCACAGCCTCAAGTGCAAATGCGAGGTCCCGAATGGGGGCACGATAGGTCATCATGTTCTCCAAAATCCTTGGGGCTTCTTGTGGCGTCCCCATGGGGTGCGACGCAAGTCCGCTTGGACTTTCGTCTGGCTTCGGCCACTCTAGTGCCGCAGTGCCGTTGCGGAAAGGAAGGCTTTCGCCGCAGCGGGCCAAGAGTAATTGTGGAAACGGAGTTGGATCAGTGACCAAGGGCGATACCCCGGAAATCGCTGCAGAAGCCCTGAAATCGGGGCGGCTGGTCCTGTTGCCGACCGAGACGGTCTATGGACTGGCGGCCGATGCCTCCAACCCCCAGGCCGTGGCGCGGATTTTCGAGGCCAAGGGCAGGCCACGTTTCAACCCCCTTATCGCCCATGTCGCCAGTGCCCTTGAGGCCGAGGAAGTGGCCATCTTTGACAGCCGCGCCCGTGCGCTTGCCGAGGCCTTCTGGCCGGGCCCCCTGACGATCGTGGCCCCGGTGCGCGATACGGACAAGGTCTGCGACCTGGCCCGCGCAGGCCTGGATACAGTGGCCGTGCGGGTGCCCGCTCACTCGCGTGCGCGGGCGGTGATCTCGGCCTTTGGCGGCGCGGTGGTGGCTCCGTCGGCGAACCGATCCGGGCGGCCCAGTCCGACGACCTTTGACGACGCGATGGACGAAACCGGCCACGCCGTGGGGGCGGCGGTCGATGGTGGTCCCTGCGCGGTAGGGGTCGAGAGCACCGTGGTGTCCGTGCTGGGCGGCGAGGTGGCCCTGCTGCGGCCCGGCTCGGTCACGCGCGATGAAATCGAGGCCGTGGTCGGCCAACTGGCCCCGGAGGCCGGGGAGGGGCACCGCTCGCCCGGGCGGATGGCTCTGCACTATGCACCGGACGCGCCGGTTCGCATCAATGCCGAGGCGGCCAATGACGGCGAGATCCTGCTGGGGTTTGGAGCGGGTATCGGCGATCCGCGCTGGAGCCTCAGCCCGGCGGGTGACCTGCGAGAGGCCGCCGCCAACCTGTTTCGTATGCTGAGAGAGGCGGACCGGGCCCGTCCGGCCGGCATCGCCATCTCGCCCATCCCGGCCCAGGGCCTGGGCGAGGCGATTAACGATCGCCTGCGTCGTGCGGCGGGCTTCGTCGGCTAGCGGGGGCTAGAGGAACCGGGCCTTCAGGTCCACGCTGGATTCCTTGCCCAGCTTGTCCGCGCAGGCCTGGATCCACTGGTCCGCCGCCTCACGTCCCTTGGCCTTCAGGTCCGTCAGGAAGCTCCATTCGGTGTCGAACTTGGTCGACATCGACAGGTCGCCCAGCCAGTCATCGACCTCAACCGCGTGCAGCCGCGTGCCCTGGTAACTGGCGTGGGCGGGCGTCAGGCGACCCTGGCTTATCAGGTCCTGGACCAGGGCCAGCGAGCGCAGCTCGGCCACCAGGGGGCTGTTGAACATGATCTCGTTCAGACGATCCATAATGTCGCCCGATTCCCGCGGGGCCTCGCTGCGCCGGAACGGATTGAGCGGCAGCAGCAGGATGTCGTCCGGGGCCTCGCGCGCCGTCAGGGGCCAGATGGCCGGGTTGGCCAGGTAGCCGCCGTCCCAGTAGGGCTCGCCCTCGATCTCGGCCGCCTGGAACAGATGGGGCAGGCAGGCCGAGGCCAGCAGGACCTCCGGCGTGATCTCGCCAGAGCGGAACAGGCGCGATCGGCCCTCGCGCACGGCGGTGGTCGAAACGATCAGCTCGACGGCGGCATTTCGGACGGCATCGAAATCAACTGACGCTTCAACAACCCGTCGCAAGGGGTTCAGGTTAAAGGGATTAAATGTGTAGGGGCTCAGGGTCGTGGCAAAGGATTCACCTGCCCGCCAGGCGAAGCTTTCCTTGAGCCAGTTGGGGGTCAGCATCCGTGACCAGACGCCACTGTCGCCAAAAATGTTCCGGCCACCCGAGCGGTTGATCTCTCGCCAGAGGAAATCCAGCGCCTCGCGCCCGCCCTCGGCACCGCCCCTTGCCAGGCCCGAGATCAGGGCCGCGCCGTTCATTGCGCCGGCGGAGGCAGCGCTGACGATGCGGATGTCGAGAAGGTCGGCTTCCAGCAGCCTGTCCAGGACGCCCCACTGAAAGGCACCGTGCGCGCCGCCGCCCTGCAGGGCCAGGCAGACGGGCTGGGGTTTGGGTCGAGCCAAGCGGACACCTCCAGGATATGTCCGCCCAGCCTAGCCCAGGTCACAGGGGGTGAAAACCGGACCCGTGACCGTTGTTACTGGGCGGTCCAGCCGCCATCGACCGAATAGTGCGAGCCATTGGCCGACGCGCCCAGGTCGGACACCAGGTAGAGGAAGATGCCGGCCAGCTCATCAGTGGTGACGAAGCGCTTGGTCGGCTGCGAGCCCAGGATGACGTTCTTCATCACGTCTTCTTTGGACATATTGCGGGTGCGGGCCTGGTCCTCGATCTGCTTCTCGACGATCGGGGTCTCGACAAAGCCGGGGCAGATGGCGGTGCAGGTGATGTTCTGCTGGGCCAGTTCCAGAGCCACGGTCTTGGTGAAGCCGATGACGCCGTGCTTGGCCGCGACATAGGCCGACTTGAACGGACTGGCGACCAGGCCATGGGCCGACGCGATGTTGACGATGCGGCCGCGCCCCTGGGCCTTCATCACCGGAATGACGGCCTTGGTGGCATAGAAGGTCGAGGACAGGTTGATCGAGATGATCTTTTCCCACGCGCTGTCAGGGAAGCTCTCGACGGCCTCGACGTGCTGGATCCCGGCATTGTTCACCAGGATGTCAATGCGGCCCAGTTCGCGCCGGGCCGTCTCGATCAGATCGGCGATCTGGTCCGGCCGGGTCATGTCAGCCGGGTGATAGAGAACCCGCACGCCTGTCTCGGCAGCCAGGTCCGCGCGGGTTTTTTCGATGGCGTCCGGGTCGCCAAGCCCGTTCAGGACCACGTCACCGCCGCACAGGGCCACCGTGCGGGCGAAGGCCAGGCCGATGCCAGAGGTCGAGCCGGTGATGACGGCGACCTGGCCCTTGAGATCGTTCATGGCAAACATACGGGGACTTGAACCTCGGGTTGGGTAGATCTGTTTTCCCCAACCTAACCGTAGTCTCCCAATCTGGCGATCAGGAATTTCCCTCTCTGATGAATATCCAGTCGGAATCCGTGGAAAGGGTCGGATCGAAGCGGTAGCCGTCCTTTTCAAACGACTTTAGGTCCGAGGCATTTTTCATGCGGTTTTCAATGGCATAGCGCGCCATCGTGCCGCGGGCCTTCTTGGCGTAGAAGGAGATGATGCGCGCCACGCCGTCCTTGCGTTCCTTGAAGTGGGGCGTGATGACCGGAAGCTTCAGGGCCCGCGCATCGACCGCGCCGAAGTATTCCTGGCTGGCCAGGTTCACCAGGGTCTTGTCGGACAACTCGGCCGCATCCTCGTTCAGGCGCAGCGAAATCCGCTCGCCCCAAAAGTCATAGAGGGTGCTGCCACGCGGCGTCTTCAGCCGGGTGCCCATTTCCAGGCGATAGGGCAGCATGCCGTCCAGCGGCCGCAGCAGGCCGTAGAAGCCGGACAGGATGCGCAGATGCGACTGGGCCCAGTTCAGGTCATCCTCGGACAGGTTGCGCGCATCCAGGCCCTCATAGACGTCGCCAGCAAAGGCAAAGATGGCTTGCAGCGCGCCCTCGGTCGATTCGTTGTCAAAGGCCTGGAAACGCTCGTAGTTGAGGTCCGCCAGGTTCTCGGAGATCGACATCAGGCGGCGCAGGTCGGCCCGGCTGAGCTTGCGCGTCACCTTGGACAGTTCTGCCGTTTCCGCCGCGCAGCGACGCGGCGTCATGGGAAGGTCCAGGCTGGGCGGGTTGAAGTCCAGCCGCTTGGCAGGAGACAGTAGGATCAGCAAAACGAGTCAGGCTCCGAAACGTCGGGATGGCGCCCACATAGGGGCACCGGTAACGGAAGTGAACCGTTGGCGGGATGAAACCCGGTCAGCCCGCTAGAACAGGACAGCCGGGTTCATGATCCGCTTGGGATCGAGAGCGGCCCGCACGGCGGACATCATCGATACTTCCAGCGGGGCCTTGTAGCGACGGGCTTCGTCGGTTTTGAGACGGCCCAGCCCGTGTTCGGCCGAAATGGACCCGTTGTAGCGGGCGACCACGTCGTGAACGACCTCCGAACCCTCCATCCAGCGGCCGATAAAGGCCTGCACATCCTCGCCCACGCCGGGAATGACGTCGTAGTGCAGGTTGCCGTCGCCCACGTGGCCAAAGACCGAGATGCGGCATCCCGGATGGAACTTCTCCACCGCAGCGGAGGCTTCGTCGATGAAGTCGGCGATGCGCGAGACCGGCACGGAGACATCGTGCTTCCAGCCGCCACCCTCGGGTTTCAGGCCCGCCGAATGTTCTTCGCGCAGACGCCAGAAGGCGGCCTTCTGGGCATCGTTCTGGGCGATGGCGGCATCATTGATCAGGCCTTCCTCGAAGGCCGAGGTCAGCAGCCGCTCCATGGCCGCGTCCGCCCCGCCGGGCTCGCCGGACGCCAGTTCGATAAGCACATACCAGGCCGGCGTCGATTCCAGCGGCTCGCGCGTGTCGGGGATGTTCTTGAGCACCAGGCTCATGCCCAGGCGCTTCATCAGCTCAAAGGCCTCGACCCCGCCGCCCGTCTCGGCCTTTGCGCGGGCCAGAAGGGTAACCGCATCATGGTGGCTGTCCAGGCCGACGATGGCCGTGGCGCGGCTGCGCATGATCGGAAAGAGCTTCAGGGTGGCTGCCGTGATGACGCCCAGGGTGCCTTCTGCTCCGATCAGCAACTGCTTCAGGTCGTAGCCGGTGTTGTCCTTGCGCAGGCGCTTCAGCCCGTTGAAGACCTGGCCATCGGGCATGACGGCCTCGATGCCCAGCACCAGGTCGCGCATGACGCCATAGCGAAGCACCGCCGTGCCGCCTGCATTGGTCGAGATGACCCCGCCGATGGTGGCCGATCCCTCGGCGGCCAGGCTGAGCGGGAAGTAGCGATCATTTTCCCGGGCCAGTTGCTGGGCCTCCAGCAGGGTAACCCCGGCCTCGACCGTCATGGCGTCGTCCAGGGGCGTGACATCGCGCACCGTGCGCAGCTTGCGCGTCGACAGCAGGATCTCGCCGTGGGGAATCTGGCCACCGACCAGGCCGGTGCCGCCGCCCTGGGTGACGACCGCGACGCCATGCTTGGCGCAGATCTTGATGGCCTGCGCGACTTCTGCGGTTGAGCGCGGCTGGAGCAGGAGAGGGGATTCGCCCGTCCAGCGCCCGCGCCATTCGGTCAGCCAGGGGGCCATGTCGTTGGCGTCCTGGGTCCAGGCATCCGGCAGGGCGGACTTGAGTTCTTCGAGGGCGGCAGGCGTGGGAAGGGTCATAATCGCCTTGTGGCAAAAGCCGCGCCGTGGTGGAAGCGCATACTTCTGTCACCACCAGCCCATTTTCAGGAGAAAATGTGAATCCGGTCCCCGCTGTCGGTGTGGTCTGCCTGAAAGACGACCAGGTTCTGCTGATACGCCGGGGCACGCCGCCGCGCCTGGGCGAATGGAGCCTGCCCGGCGGCCGGATCGAGCCGGGCGAGGCGGTCCAGCAGGCAGCGCTGCGGGAGCTGCGCGAAGAAACGGGCGTCGAGGCCGAGCTGGTGGGGTTGATCGACGTGGTGGACGGCATTTTTGCCGAGGCCGGACGGCACTATGTCCTGATCGACTATGCCGCAGTCTGGCGATCAGGCGAGGTCGTGGCCGGCGATGATGCGGCCGAGGCGCGGTTCTTTGCCTTTGACGAGGCCTTGCAACGCGTCGACTGGGAAGAAACGCGGCGGATCATCCGTGCCGCCCGATCCCGGGTTCAGCGCCGCTCAATATAGGCACCACGCCGACACAGATACTGGCATAAACCGTCTATCGGCCCTAAATACCAAGGGTCGGAGGAGGGTGGCCATGGATTTTTCGCTCGTATTCTTTTTGGTGTTCGCAGGCTTTGCGATCATTTTTCTGTTCAGCGTGGTCAAGATCGTCCCCCAGGGGCGCGAGTTCACGGTTGAACGCTTTGGCAAGTACACCAAAACCCTGAAGCCGGGCATCAGCCTGCTGACCCCGTTTGTCGAGCGCATCGGCCGCCGGATGAACATGATGGAGCAGGTGCTGGACGTCCCGACCCAGGAAGTCATCACGCGCGACAATGCCCTGGTGAAGGTGGACGGCATCGTCTTCATCCAGGTGATGGATGCGGCCCGCGCGGCCTATCGGGTCGATGACCTGACCTATGCCATCGCCCAGCTGTGCATGACCAATCTGCGGACCGTGGTCGGCTCGATGGAACTGGACGAGGTCCTGTCGCAGCGTGATTCGATCAATACCCGCCTGCTTCAGGTGATCGACGCCGCCACCGAGCCGTGGGGCGTCAAGGCGAACCGGATCGAGATCAAGGACCTGACGCCGCCGGCCGACATCACCAATGCCATGGCTCGCCAGATGAAGGCCGAGCGCGAACGTCGTGCGGTGGTGACCGAGGCTGACGGCGAGAAGCAGGCCGCCATCGCCCGTGCCGAAGGGGCCAAGCAGGCCGCCATCCTGGAAGCTGAAGGCCGTCGCGAGGCTGCCTTCCGCGACGCCGAGGCCCGCGAGCGTGAAGCCGAGGCCGAGGCCAAGGCCACCGCCATGGTTTCCGAGGCCATCGCCCGTGGCGACGTCAATGCGATCAACTACTTCGTGGCCCAGAAATACGTCGACGCCTTTGCCGAACTGGCCCGCAGCCCGCAGCAGAAGACGGTGATTGTCCCGGCCGAAATGGGTGGCCTGGTGGGCACGATTGCCGGCCTGGGCGAACTGGTTGGGCTGGCCAAGGAGCAGCAGCAGACGCGCACCGACGTGCGTCACAGCCGCACCGCCGCGCCGCGCACCAGCGGCTCGGTGCCGACAACGGAGTAGGTCATGGCGTGGATACAGACCCTGTATGCGTCCCAGCCCTTCTGGATCTGGCTGATCCTGGGCGTGGCCTTGCTGGCCATCGAGGCCCTGACCTCGACCGAATGGCTGTTGTGGCCGGCTGTGTCGGCGGGCGTCCTGGCCCTGCTGACCGCGCTGTTCCGCGACCTGGGCCTGCCGGTCGAGATCGGCATCTTTGCCGCCCTGACCGTGGGACTGACGCTGATCTCCCGCCGGCTGATCAAGCGGGTCAATCCGTCAGACGTGCCGGACATCAACGACCAGTCCCTGCGCCTGATCGGCAAGGAGGCCCGCGTGGTCGAGGCCTTCGAGGACGGGCGCGGCCGGGTCTTCGTCTCGGGCTCCGAATGGCCCGCCGAGAGCCAGGTTTCCGTCCTGCCCATCGGCCATCGGGTGGTGGTCGAGGCGGTGGATGGGCCCCGCCTCAAGGTCCGTTCGCTTTAGTGAACGCGGAGTGTGCCGGGATTCAGCCCCGGCGCATCTCCTCGACGCCCCGGTTCGCCAGGCCATCGGCGCGCTCGTTCAGCGCATGGCCGGCATGGCCCTTGACCCAGTGCCATTTGACGTCGTGACGGCTGCGGGCCTCATCCAGGCGACGCCACAGGTCGTCATTCTTGACCGGCTTCTTGTCGGCTGTTTTCCAGCCGCGGGCCTTCCAGCCACGCATCCATTCGGTGATGCCCTGCATCACATACTTGCTGTCGGTATGCAGATCGACGCGGCAGGGACGTTTCAGCGCCTCCAGCGCCGCGATCGCCGCCATCAGTTCCATGCGGTTGTTGGTGGTGTTGGCTTCGCCGCCCCAAAGCTCTTTTTCGTGACCGGCACCGGTTTGCAGGATCGCTCCCCAGCCGCCCGGGCCGGGATTGCCCTTACAGGCACCATCGGTGTGGATAATGACGTGATCGACAAGACTCATGGGGTGCTGGCTACACCTTCCCTTGGCGCACCGCCATCAGTCAGCCTATATGAGCCACAACTATCAGTCGGACAGGGCTGCGAGTCTGCGGTCCTTTGAGGAGGTATCACCATGGGCGCTATGAGCATCTGGCACTGGGCCATCGTCGTCGTCGTCGTTCTGGTCCTGTTTGGTGGCCGCGGCAAGCTGTCGGGCATCATGGGTGACGCAGCCAAGGGCATTCGCGCTTTCAAGGATGGCCTGAAGGAAGACCCGGCCAAGGACACCAAGGAAACCGTCAGCCCGCTGCCCCGCACCGACGCGGAAAAAGAAGACCTGAAGTCCTGATCTGATCCTGAAAGACGCTGAACCATGGGTGGTCTAGGCCCCGGAATCGGCGGGTTCGAAATCCTTGTCATCGGTATCGTGGCCCTGCTGGTCGTGGGGCCCAAGGACCTGCCGATGTTGATGCGCAGGGTCGGCCAGTTCGTCGCCAAGGCGCGCGGCATGGCCAACGAATTCCGCGCCAGTTTCGACGAGATGGCTCGTCAGTCCGAGCTGGAGGACCTTCGCAAGGAGGTCGAGGCCCTGCGCTCGTCCACCGGGGCCTATGCGCTGGGGGCCGAGGCGGACGCGGCCTTCAAGGATATCCGCACCCAGCTGGAAGCCCCGCTGGACGCGCCGGCATCGGCCGTCTCGACCCCGGTCGAGCCCATGGCGACGGGCGTTGACGAATGGCCCGATGTTGCGGCTGATCCGGCACCCCAGTCTGACGCGCCGGCCCCGCTGGATGCCGTGACGGGCGAAGACAAGAAGGCCCAGCCATGACCGCCCATGATCGGGACGAGGCCGAGATCGAGGCCTCGCGTGCGCCCCTGATGGATCACCTGATCGAGCTGCGCTCGCGGCTGGTCGTCTGCGTGGTGGCCTTTGTCGTCGCCTTCATCGGCTGCTTTGCCTTTGCCAGTGACCTGTATCTGTTCCTGGTCAGGCCCTATGCGGCGGCCTTTGCCTTCTTCCAGTCGGTCGGGGCCCATGGCGGGGTCTCGCCGTTTGACCTGATCATGGGGACGGCCGGGCTGAAGCCCTTGCCCCATATTGATGGCGAGGCGGTCAAGCTGATCTACACGGCCCCGCTGGAAATCCTCTTCACCAAGATGAAGCTGGCCGCCCTGGGCGCGGTGTTCGTGGCCTTTCCGGTGATCGCCTATCAGCTTTACCGTTTCATCGCGCCGGGCCTTTACCGCAATGAGCGCGGAGCCTTCCTGCCGTTCCTGGTGGCTGCCCCGGTGCTGTTCGTCCTGGGCGCGGCCCTGGTCTATTTCGTCATGCTGCCGTTCGTCATGTGGTTCTCGCTGAGCCAGGGCATTGCCGGTGATGGCATCACGGCTGAGCTGCTGCCCAAGGTGTCGGACTATCTGAGTCTGGTCATGGCCCTGATCCTGGCCTTCGGCTTCTGTTTCCAGCTGCCGGTCGTCATGACCCTGCTGGGCATGGCGGGCATTATCTCCAGTGAGCTGATGGCCAAGGGCCGCCGCTATGCCATCGTCGCCGTTGTGGTTGTGGCGGCTGTGGTCACGCCGCCGGATCCGATCAGCCAGCTGATGCTCGCGGTGCCGATGGTGCTGCTCTACGAGGTCTCGATCTGGTGCGTGCGCCTGATCGAGCTGCGCCGCAGGAAGGCGGATGAGCAGGCCGTCTGAAGCCCCGATCTGAGGTCCCGACCTGATGGTCAATGAAAAAGGCGCTGGACGGACCGTCCTGCGCCTTCTTCTTTGCGTCTGACCTGTCGATCAGCAGCTGTAGTACATGTCGAACTCGACCGGGTGCGGGTGCAGTTGCAGGCGGGCGACTTCTTCTTCCTTCAGCGCGATATAGGCGTCGATGAAGTCGTCATCCATCACGCCGCCCTTCTTGAGGAAGGCACGGTCGGCGTTCAGGGCGTCCAGGGCTTCGCGCAGCGAACCGGCGACTTCCGGGATCGAGCCACGCTCTTCCGGCGGCAGGTCGTACAGGTTCTTGTCGGCGGCTGCGCCCGGATCGATGCGGTTTTCGATGCCGTCCAGGCCAGCCATCAGCAGGGCCACGAAGGTCAGGTACGGGTTGCCCATCGGGTCCGGGAAGCGGGCTTCGATGCGCTTGGCCTTCGGCGACGAGACGTGCGGGATGCGGATCGAGGCCGAGCGGTTGCGGGCCGAATAGGCCAGCTTCACCGGAGCTTCATAGCCCGGCACCAGACGCTTGTACGAGTTGGTGGTCGAGTTGGCGAAGGCGTTGATGGCCTTGGCGTGCTTGATTATGCCGCCGATGTACCACAGGCACTCCTGCGACAGGCCGGCGTACTTGTCACCGGCGAACTGCGGCTTGCCGTCCTTCCAGATCGACATGTGGACGTGCATGCCCGAGCCGTTGTCGCCGAACATCGGCTTGGCCATGAAGGTCGCCGACTTGCCATAGGCGTGGGCCACGTTGTGGATCACGTATTTGTACAGCTGCAGACGGTCGGCCATGGTCAGCAGGTCGCTGAACTTGAGGCCGAGTTCGTGCTGGGCCGGAGCCACTTCGTGGTGGTGCTTTTCCGGATCCAGGCCCAGGTCCTTCATCACGCCCAGCATTTCGCCGCGCAGGTCCTGGCCCGAGTCGACCGGGTTGACCGGGAAATAGCCGCCCTTGGTCGCCGGCCGGTGGCCCATGTTGCCCTCGGCGTACTCAGCGCCGGTGTTGGCCGGCAGCTCAACCGAGTCGAAGCTGTAGCGGGTGTCGTGGGCGGCGGTGTTCCAGCGCACGTCGTCGAAGATGAAGAACTCGGCTTCCGGGCCGAAATAGACCTGGTCGCCCACGCCCGAGGACTGGACATAGGCCAGGGCCTTCTTGGCCATCGAGCGGCTGTCGCGGTTATAGGGCTCGGCCGTGTCCGGGTTCAGCACGTCGCAGAACAGGAACAGGGTCTTCTGCTGGTAGAAGGGGTCGATGTAGTAGCGCGACAGGTCCGGCTTCAGCAGCATGTCGGACTCGTTGATGGCCTTCCAGCCCGCGATCGACGAGCCGTCGAACATGGTGCCTTCTTCCAGGAAGTCCTCGTCCACCAGGTCAATGTCGAAGGTGACGTGCTGGAGCTTGCCCTTGGTGTCGGTAAAGCGGATGTCGACGTATTCGACGTCCTGGTCCTTGATCTCCTGAAGGATCTTTTGTGCCTGGCTCATTCTCGAGGTCCTGTGTTCGGGGAGTTCAAATGAAAGCGGCCGCCCCCGGAAGGACGGCCGTGTACAGTCAGATGGCTTGCGCACCGGTTTCGCCGGTACGGATGCGGATCACGTCCTCAAGGTGAGACACGAAGATCTTGCCGTCCCCGATCTTGCCGGTGTGTGCAGCGGTCTGGATTGCGTCGATAACAGCGGGAGCCAGGTCGTCGCCCACCACGACCTCGATCTTGATCTTGGGCAGGAAGTCGATGACGTATTCGGCGCCACGATAAAGCTCGGAGTGTCCTTTCTGACGGCCATATCCCTTGGCCTCCAGAACGGTCATGCCCTGCACGCCAATGTCCTGCAGGGCATCTTTGACTTCATCCAGCTTGAACGGCTTGATGACGGCTTCAATCTTCTTCATGGCGAGTCCCGAGCCGGCTCCCTCGTTGGTCCGACGCTCGGGGCCTAAAGGGACATTGCATTGCACAATAAGGCAAGCAATTTTCTCAAGTGATTTCGATCCGTAAACGGAAATCGAGCATGGACCCGATCAATCGGCCCGCAGACTGGGCACCTCTGTTTCCCTGGCCCACGGCGACGAGCCACAAACATGCCCGTGGAAGGCTGGGTGTCGTCTCCGGTGCGATGGCCTCGACCGGGGCTGCCAGGCTGGCCGCACGGGCCGGGCTCAGGGCCGGGGCAGGGCTGGTCAAGGTCTTCTGCCCGCCGGATGCCGTGCCGGTCCTGGCGGTTGCCCTGGAGGCCGTGATGCTGGCTCCCTTCACCTCGGCCGGGGACCTGGTCCAGGCGACGGAGACGATGGATGCGATGGTGATCGGGCCTGCCGCTGGCCTGACCGAGGCTACCCTGGGCAATGTCGTCGCGCTGGGACCCAGCCGGGCGGCCCTGGTGGTGGACGCCGATGCCCTGACGATCTTCAAGGGGCGGGTGGGGGAACTGCTGGCCTGCCTTGACCCCGTCGACGTGCTGACCCCTCACGAGGGTGAGTTCGAGCGGCTGTTCCCGGGCCTGCTGGCCGAGGGGCGTCAGGAGGCGGCGGTCGAGGCCGCAAGGCGGGCCGGGGCTGTGGTGATCCTGAAGGGCGCGCACAGCGTCATTGCCGCGCCGGACGGGCGCTGGACCGTCAACCAGGCCGGCACGCCCTGGCTGGCGACGGCCGGCACCGGCGATGTGCTGGCCGGGATAACGGGGGCCCTGCTGGCCCAGGGCATGCCCAGCTATGAGGCGGCCTGCGCGGCGACCTGGATCCACGCAGACGCCGCGCGGCGGTTTGGACCGGGCCTGATTTCAGAGGACTTGCCGGACCTGCTGCCGGCTGTGCTGGCAGACCTGCTGCCCGGGTGACCTGTGGTGCGGATGAGAGGACTCGAACCTCCACGCCTCTCGGCGCCAGAACCTAAATCTGGTGCGTCTACCAGTTCCGCCACATCCGCATAGGTTGGCCGCAGGCTGTAAGCGAGACCGCCGGCCAGGGCAACTGACATCCCGTGGATAAGACGAAAAAAGGCCCCGGATGTCTCCGGGGCCTTTCTGGTTCTATCTCCACTGCCCAGGGGCAGGAGACGAAGGGCTGATCGACCGATCAGTCCTTCTGGTTGTCGACGCCGTGGCCGAAGGCATCGGCAGGCGTGGCCAGCGTGGGCTCGTCGGTGATGTCGATGCCCTTGGCCAGCTTGGAGTGCCAGAAGCCATAGGCGGCATAGATGACCGCACCGATGACGGCGTAGCCGCCCAGCAGCATCAGCGGCAGGGGGTTATCCTCGGCAGCGTGCTGGAACATCGGGATCAGGTTCTGGCTGGCCAGGAACAGGCAGGCGCAGATACCCAGGACGGCGGTGAAGATACCGCCCGGGACGCGGAACGGACGCTCCATGTCCGGGTGCTTGATGCGCAGGACGATGACCGAGAAGCAGACGATGGCGAAGGCCGTCGCGGTGCCCAGCGACACCAGGTCGCCCAGGATCGAGATGGGCAGGAAGGCCGCTGCGATGGCGATCAGGATGCCCAGGACAATCGTGCCGATCCACGGCGTGCGGAACTTGGGATGGACCATGGCAAAGGCCTTCGGCAGCAGGCCGTCGCGGGCCATGGTGTAGAAGACGCGGGTCTGGCCATAGCAGAGCACCAGCATGACCGAGGACAGGCCGGTGACGGCACCGATCTTGATCAGGAAGGCGATCAGGTTCAGCTGGCCGTTCGGCGAGGCAGCCAGCGGGATGTTGGCCCACTCCAGGCCCATGCGGTCGATGGCGACGGCGATCGGGGCCGGTGAAGCCAGCTCCAGGTAGGGCACGACGCCGGTCATGACGGCGGCCACGCACATGTAGATCAGGGTGCAGACGAACAGGGCACCCAGGATGCCGATCGGCACGTCCTTGGACGGGTTCTTGGCTTCGGCAGCGGCGGTAGAAACTGCTTCAAAGCCGACGTAGGCGAAGAAGATGATGGCCGCGCCGCGGAAGATGCCGCCCACGCCGAACTGGCCGGCCTGGCCGGTCGGCTCGGGGATGAAGGGCACCCAGTTGTCCGGGTTCACATAGCTGATGCCCACGCCGATGAAGGTCAGCAGGACGATGATCTTGATGACCACGATGGCGTTGTTGATGTTGGCCGATTCCGACACGCCCAGGACCAGCAGGCCGCAGACGGCGGCGATACCGATGGCGGCTACCAGGTTGAAGGTGCCCGTGCTGGGGAAGCTGATGGCGGAGGCATCCTGGACCATCTGGACCAGCGGCGTGGCCCACTGCGGGCCTTCACCGCCCGGATACTGTATGGTCGGGAACAACTGCTGGCTTATGCCGAAGTCGCTCAGGATCGAGACGACATAGCCCGACCAGCCGACGGCGACGGTCGAGGCCGCCACGCCGTATTCCAGGACAAGCAGCCAGCCCATGATCCAGGCGAACACCTCGCCCAGGGTGCCGTAGGCATAGGTGTAGGCCGAACCCGAAACCGGCATGGTCGATGCCAGCTCGGCGTAGCACAGGCCTGCCAAGGCGCAGGCGATGCCGGCGACCACGAACGAGATCATGATGGCCGGGCCCGCATTGGCCGAGGCCACCTGGCCGGTCAGGACGAAAATACCGGCGCCGATAATGGCACCGATGCCCAGGCTCATCAGATTGAGCGGACCCATGGTCCGCTTCAGCTCGCTCCTGGCGGCTTCTTTCTGAATCTGGGCGATGGATTTTTTAAGGAATAGCCGGTTGCCGGCTGGCTTTGCGCCATCTGCGGACATGAAGTCGCGCCCCCGAATTGTGCGACGACCCCTCCCGGGTCGCCTTCTTGGCTCGGGACGCTAACTATGTCGGGCGCGACGCGCAACGCGGTTTCGATAAGATGAAAGTGAGACGACGCTTTCGTGACCCGGGGCGTTGCGTCTAGAGCCCATATGATGTTGCCGATTCACGCCGTTCTGGAGCCGCTTCTGGCGGCCGTCACTGATCATCCTGCCGTCGTGCTTGCGGCACCGCCTGGAGCGGGCAAGACGACCGTCGTGCCCTTGGCCCTGCTGGATTTGCCGGGTCTGCAAGGGCAGAAGATCCTGGTCCTTGAGCCGCGTCGCCTCGCCGCGCGAACGGCGGCCGAGCGGATGGCGGCCACCCTAGGGCAATCCGTCGGCGAAACTGTAGGTTATCGCACCCGGCTGCAGAGCCGAATCGGCCCCTCGACACGGATCGAGGTGATTACCGAGGGCATTTTCACCCGAATGATTCTCGAGGACCCAGGCCTGGAAGGCGTCGGGGCCGTCCTTTTCGACGAGTTTCATGAGCGCAGCTTGGACGCTGATCTGGGCCTGGCCCTGGCCCGCGAAAGCCAGGCGATCCTGCGCGATGACCTGAAGCTGGTCGTTATGTCGGCCACGCTGGATACAGCCGGGGTGTCGCGCCTGCTGAACGGGGCACCGATCATCGAGGCCGAGGGCCGGGCGTTCCCGGTCGAGACCCGCCACCTGGGACGAAACCCCGCCGAGCGGCTGGAAGACGCCGTCACGCGCGCGGTCCTTCAGGCCCTGGGTGAGGAAGACGGCTCGATCCTGGTCTTCCTGCCAGGCCAGGGCGAAATCCACCGCACCCAGAAGCTGTTGCAGGAACGCCTGAGGCCGGGGGCCGCCGAAGTGGTGCCGCTTTATGGTGCGCTGGACAAGGCCGAGCAGGACCGGGCGATCGAACCGGCTGCACCGGGTCAGCGCAAGGTGGTCCTGGCGACCTCGGTGGCCGAGACCAGCCTGACCATCCAGGGCGTGCGGGTGGTGATTGATTCGGGCCTGTCGCGCGTGCCCCGGTTCGAGCCCTCCAGTGGACTGACGCGCCTGGCAACGGTCAGGGTCAGCCGATCCTCGGCCGAGCAGAGGCGGGGCCGGGCCGGGCGGGTCGAGCCGGGCGTCTGCTACCGCCTGTGGCACGAGGAGGAGACCCGGGGGCTGGTGCCGCACCAGAAGCCCGAGATCCAGGAAGCCGACCTGACGGCCTTTGCGCTGGACCTGGCGCGGTGGGGAAGCCGTTCGGCTGAAGGCCTGGCCCTGCTGGACCCGCCCCCCGCCGGGGCCATGGCCGAGGCGCGGCAGGTGCTGACGCGGCTGGGGGCCCTTGATGCGGCCGGCAATCTTACCGCCCATGGGCGTCGCCTGATGGGCGTGCCCCTGTCGCCCCGTCTGGCCCATCTGGTTGTCCGCGCCGCCGATCAGGGAGATGCGGGGCTGGGAGCCCGGATCGCGGCGATCCTGAGCGAGCCGGGGTTGGGCGGTCGCAGCCTGGACCTTCTGGACCGGCTGAAGGGGCTGGAGCGGGATCGCACAGGCCGGGGCCGCGATGCCCTGCGCCTGGCGGAACGCTGGGCGCGTGCGGCCGGGGCAGGCCAGGGGCAGTCGGATGGCCATGCCGACCCGGCCCTGCTCCTGGCAGAGGCCTGGCCCGAGCGGGTGGCCAAGGCGCGGGGCAAGCCGGGCGAGGTCCTGCTGGCTTCGGGGCGCGGAGCTTTTGTGGAGCCGACGGACCCGCTGGCCAGTGCCCGCTATCTGGTCGTGGCCGAACTGGGCGGCGGCGATGCCCGCGATCGGATCCGGCTGGCGGCCGCGCTGGATCCCGAGCGGCTTGAGACGGACCTTGCCCATCGCATCGAGACGGATGACCGCCTGGTGACCGAGCCTTCTGGCCGGCTGATGGTCCGGCGCATCCGCCGGATCGGAGCCCTGGTCCTGGGCGAAAAGAGCCTGGGGGCACCGGATCGCAAGACACTGACGGGAGCCTTGCAGGCAGAGGTGGAGCGCACGGGCCTGGCGGGGCTGGGCTGGGGCGAGCAGGCGCGGAGCCTGCGTGCGCGCCTGGCCTTCCTGCACCAGCAGGATGACCAATGGCCGTCGATGGCCGATGAGGCCCTGTTGGCCAGCCGTGAAGACTGGCTATGGCCCTTGCTGGATCAGGTCCGGGCGTTGTCAGAGGTGACGGATCGCAGCCTGGCTGAGGCGTTGAGGGGCCTGATCCCCTGGGATCGGCACGCGCAGCTGGATCAGCTGGCACCGGCCCGGCTGGCCACCCCGCTGGGGTCAGCAGCCATCGACTATGAGGCCGAGGGTGGGCCCCGGGTCGAGATTCGGGTCCAGGAGCTGTTCGGCCTTAAGCAGCACCCTACGGTGGGTGGTGGCCGGGTGCCCCTGACGCTCAGCCTCCTGTCGCCGGCGCGGCGGCCAGTCCAGGTCACGCGCGACCTGCCGGGGTTCTGGGCCGGTTCCTGGGCTGCGGTGCGCAGCGAGATGCGCGGGCGCTATCCCCGCCACCCCTGGCCCGAGGACCCCGCCAATGCCGAAGCCACCAACAGGGCCAAGCCCCGGGGAACTTGACGGATAGGTGACGGCAATAGCAAGGTCTTGCTTCAGGTGTGGAATTCTCGATGGCCGAAGCAAGTTTTGTCCAACCCGCAGCGTCAAAGCGACGGGTTTTGTTCGCGAGCCTGATTGGCACAACCATCGAGTTCTTTGACTTCTACATCTATGCCACAGCGGCTGTTCTGGTTTTCCCGGCCCTGTTTTTCCCCGGCACAGATGCCATGACGGCCATGCTGTCGTCCTTTGCGACCTTTGCCATAGCCTTCTTTGCCCGGCCGGTCGGGGCCGTCGTCTTTGGGCATTTCGGCGACCGGATCGGACGAAAGGCGACTTTGGTGGCGGCCCTGATGACCATGGGGCTGTCGACCGTCGCCATCGGCCTTCTGCCCACCTATGCCCAGGTGGGCGTCGTGGCACCGCTGCTGCTGGCCCTTTGCCGTTTTGGACAGGGGCTGGGTCTGGGCCGGGAATGGGGCGGGGCGGTGCTGCTGGCCACCGAAAACGCACCGCCGGGCAAGAAGGCCTGGTTCGGGATGTTTCCCCAACTGGGCGCACCGATCCGCTTTATCCTGTCGACCCTGTCCTTCATCATCCTGACGGCGACCCTGCGTGATGACCAGTTCCTCAGCTGGGGCTGGCGCATACCCTTCGTGGCCAGTGCCCTGCTGGTCCTGGTAGGGCTGTGGGTGAGGCTGCGGATCACTGAAACGCCCGAGTTCAAGTCCGCCATCGACCGGCAGGAGCGGGTCGATACGCCCATCCTGACGCTGATGGCCCGGCACAAGTATGCCCTGCTGACCGGGACCCTGGCCGGTCTGGCGACCTTTGTCCTGTTCTACCTGATGACGGTCTTCGCCCTGGGTTGGGGCACGACCGCCATGGGCTACAGCCGCGAGCAGTTCCTGCCGATCCAGTTGCTGGGCGTCTGCTTCTTTGGCCTGTTCATCCCGCTTTCGGCCCTGGCGGCTGATCGGTGGGGCCAGGGGCGCACGCTGCTGGTCACCTCGGTTGCCATTGCCCTGTTCGGCGCAGGCTTGGCCCCTCTGTTTGGTGGCGCAGGCATGGTGGGCGTCATTGCCTTCTTCATCATCGGCTTCAGCCTGATGGGCTGCACCTATGGCCCGCTGGGGGCGGCGCTGGCCCGGCCGTTCCCGACCTCGGTGCGCTACACCGGAGCCTCCATGACCTTCAACCTGGCCGGTATCCTGGGCGCGTCCCTGGCCCCGTTCGCCGCGACCTGGCTGGCCGGGCAATACGGGCTGAAGGCGGTCGGGGCCTATCTGACGGTCGCGGCGATCCTGACCGTGCTGGCGCTTCTGGGCATGACGCGCATCAAGACCGAAGGCGAGGCCTAGACCTGAAGGCCTGACCCATAGGCGGCATCGGTCACCGAATAGACCATGATGCCCGTGGCGACGGCCAGGTTCAGGCTGTCGGCGCGACCGCGCATCGGGATTTTGACATTGACGTCGCAGGTGGCAGCCAGTTCATCGGTCAGGCCGGCCTGCTCATTGCCCATCAGGATGATGGCCGGATGCCGGACCGGGCTGTCGCGATAGCCGTGGGTAGCGTCGAGGCGCGTGCCGATCACGCTGCCGGGCCAGGTCTTGCGCCACGCCACGAAATCCTCGCGGCTGGTCCTGGTGATGGTCACGGCGAAAACCGAACCCATGGTCGCGCGCACGGCCTCGACCGAATAAGGGTCCACACAGTCGCCAATCAGGATCACGCCGCCGCAGCCAGCACTGTCAGCCGTGCGGATGATGGTGCCGAGGTTGCCCGGATCACGCACCTGTTCCAGCGCCACCCACACGGGCTTGCTGTCGGGCTTGATCTCGTCCAGCGAGGTAAAGACCTGCTCGAACACGCCCAGCACGGTCTGCGGATTGTCGCGACGGCTGATCTTTTCGAGGATGGCGTGGGTGACGGTGATGATCTGGCCGCCAGCCTTGCGGGTCTCTTCCTTGGCGCGGTCGAGGATGGCGTGCGGGCGGGCATCCTGACCCACCAGCAGCATCTTCGGCGCGCGGCCCTGATCCAGGGCCTCGCCGATGAATTTCAGACCCTCGGCCAGGAACCGGCCGGTCGCCTCACGCTCCTTGCGCATGTGCAGGGCGCGGACGGCCTTGACGGTGTCATTGGTCAGGGAGGTGATCAGATGCTCGCCCATTACACATTGCTCCAGCGGGCAAAAAAGCTGAGGCCGATGGAACGGGCGTCCTTGCCGTCTTCAGACAGGGCCAGTTCACCCCAGTCGATGCGGCCGCCACGGTCATGGGTAGCCTCGGCCATCATGTGCGCCAGCGACAGGCCGGAAATACGCGCTGCATAGGCGTTCAGCAGCAGGAAGCTGGCATCGTCCGACAACAGGGAGGCGCAGTCCTTCAGCAGGTCAGGCATGTCCTCGAACAGGCGCCACACCTCGCCATTGGCCCCGCGACCGTATTTGGGCGGGTCCAGAATGATGCCGTCGTATTTGTTGCCGCGACGGACCTCGCGGGCGACGAATTTACGGGCGTCTTCCACCAGCCAGCGGATCGGCCGGTCGGACAGGCCCGACAGCTCGGCATTCTCGCGGGCATAGTTGACCGATTTCTTGGATGCATCGACGTGGGTCACATACGCGCCCGCTGCCGAACAGGCCAGCGTGGCCACGCCCGTATAGCCGAACAGGTTCAGGATCTTCGGCTCTTTCAGGGTGCGGATGCGGGCATCCAGCCATTCCCAGTTCGCCGCCTGTTCAGGGAAGAAGGCCAGGTGGCGGAACGGCGTGAACCGTCCCATGAAACGCACGTCCTTCCATTTCAGCGGGAAGGCATCGATCGGGCCATGGGCGTCGAAACGCCAGCGGCCGGAATCCTCTTCCTCCGCTTGCGGATCGAACATGGCATTGGCCTGCTCCATGGCCTGTGCATCATGTGGAGCCCAGAAGCACTGGGGCTCGGGCCGCACGACGGTATAGCGCCCATAGCGCTCGAGCTTGCGGCCATGACCGCTGTCCAGCAGCGCATAATCAGACCAGCCTCGCGTGACGAGGGTTTCAGGGGTGGGGGATAGAACCGGAGCCATCCGCCGCTGATAGGCGCTCAGGCGGCTTGTCGTCCAGCGCCCGCGAACACTTCGGCCTCATCTTCGCGTTCGACTTCTGGTCTATGGGGCGTCTTGTCCCAGCGATGCGGCTCGAACACCAGCCGCGCTAGCGCATGGACGAAGGCCAGGGTCAGCAGGCTCCAGTAGGCCGGGGCGATCACCATGTCCCATGGCTTGAAGCGCACGCCAGCCCGCCGGGCCCCCTCGATGGCCACCAGTAGGGTGGCGATGGTGCCGATCAGGAAGGTGGCGCTGGCCAGCGGCGGGACGGGCGGAAGCTGGCCTGAAACCAGGGCGGTCAGGCTGATCGCGGCCACCCAGGCGACGCTGATGGCATGGACCGAGGCTGACAGAGTGCCAGCGCCGATCGTCAGGCCCATGGCCAGCCAGACCCTTGGCCCCATGCCGACTGAATGGCGCGTGTGCAGCAGCAGGGTCTGGAGGTAGCCCTTGATCCAGCGGGTCCGCTGCGGAAGCCAGAGCCGCAGGTCCCCGGGCGGGGTCTCGTAGGTCGGGCGTGACAGGACGCCCAGCCGGCCTCCGGTGCGCCAGATGCGAAAGCCCAGGTCGGCATCCTCGGTCACGTTCCAGGCGTCCCAGCCGCCGATCTCCCTCAGGCGTCCCACGCGGAAATGATTGCTGGTGCCGCCCAGGGGAAAGGGCATGCCCAGGCGGGCCAGGGCGGGCAGGGTGACCTCGAACAGGGCGGCGTATTCAACGGCAAAATGGGTGTCCAGAAACGGCGAGGTGGACCGCGACTTGTCGCGGCAGCGGATTCGCAGCGGGGCCTGGAGGCAGACGAGGTCTGCGGGCTCGGCCATGAAGCGGGCGGCGGCTTCCTTGAGCTGCAGGGGATCAGGATCATCCTCTGCGTCATAGATGGTGATCAGGTCGCCCGTGGCACGCTCCAGGGCGTGATTGAGTGCGCGCGGCTTGGTCTTTGGCGAGCCGGGCGGGACGACCAGGATCTGTAGCCAGTCCGGGCGTGCCACCGTCTCTGCTGCAAGCCGGGTGGCCAGGTCGTCGGCTTCCAGGGCAATGAAGCCCTGCAGCCGGTCGGCGGGATAGTCGATCTGCGACAGTCGCTGGATCAGCTGCGGCAGGATGGCTGCCTCGTCATAGAGTGCCGCCACGACGGTATAGCGGGGCCAGACAATGGGTTCTGCAGCCACGACGGCTATCGGCTGGGCCTGGTGCAGGCAGACCAGCCGCCAGGCGGCAATGGCGAGCCAAAGGCCGCAGATTGCGGCAACCAGCAGGTTTGCAGGCACAATTCCGCTGTAGAGCACGCCGATGATGGCCAGTCCCAAACAGGCCAGGACCAGGGCCTGCAGCCGGGAGACGGTGGTGCGGGCGCTGTCGCGCAGATAGGACTCCACTGGCCTGGCTCCCCCGAGCATATCCATTATAAACTTAACTGTTAGTATGCTGTTAAGCTTTTGGCAACCATTTGGCCTGGTGCGGGAATGGGGCTATCAAGGGCCTGGTCGAAGGGACGAGGAGTCTGGTTCTTGACGGGTTCGATGTCTCAGGTTCAGCGGGCTCCCCGCAAACCCAAGGGAGAGGGGCACGTCCGCCGTGCCGAAATCCTGGCGGTGGCCCAGGAGATCTTTGTCGAGCACGGCTATGAAGGCGCGACCATTCGCAAGATCGCCAGCGCCATCGGCCTGTCGTCGACCGCCCTCTACATGCACTTCCCGGACAAGGCCGCGATCCTGAACGAGATTTGCAAGGAGGCCTTTGCCACCTTGATCGAGGCCAGCCACGAGGCCCTGGCCGATGAGGCAGAGCCCGAGGTTCGCCTGCGCAGGATGGTTGAGCATTACATGCGGTTCGGGTTCGAGAACCCCAATGCCTATCGCCTGACCTATATGATGGCCCCCCTTGATCCGGTCCATGGGCCCGCCACCGACGTCAAGGAAACCGGCATCCAGCTGTTCCAGCAGTTCGTGCTGGCGGTCGAGGCCGTAATTGCCGCCGGACGGATGAAGGGCGATGCCGCGACCCTGGCCCAGGTGATCTGGGCGACCTCCCACGGTCTGGTAGCCCTTCAGATCGCCAAGCCCTTCTTTGACTGGGCCCAGCGCGAAGAGCTGGTGCGTATCCAGCTGGACGCCCTGTTTACGGGGCTGCTGGAGCCTTGAAGTCTCGCCTTTGCCTGGCCCTGGCCCTGGGCTGGACCGCCTGGGCCGGTGGCGCGACGGCACAGCCGCTTCGCGTCATGTCCCTTGATCAGTGTGCCGACCAGTATGTCCTTGGCCTGGTGCCCGATGCCACCCTGGCCCTTTCGCCACGGGCAGATGACGAGGATTCCTGGTTCCGGGATGCTGCGCGGCAGCACAGGATGTTGCGGCCCAGCCTGGAAGCCGCCCTGGGCTTTGGTCCCGATGTCGTGGTGCGCTACTGGGGCGGAGAGCCGCGACTGTTGCGGGCTCTGGAGCGTCGCGGGGTGCGGGTGCTGACGATCGAGGATGCGACCGACATGGCCGGGGTGCGGACCAATATTGCAAGCGTGGCCAATGGCCTGGGCCAGCCGCAGCGGGGACAGGCGCTTGTTGCCCGGATGGATCAGCAGCTGTCACGGGCGGCCGGGGCGGGGCAGGGACAGCAGATCCTCTACATCACGCCCGGCGGCTATACCGGCGCGCGCGGCACCCTGATTGATGCCATCCTGCGCGCTGCGGGCTTCCGTAACCAGGCCGACGGACAGGGCTATGTCCCGGTCGGCATCGAGGCGCTGGTGTTCCGGCCGCCGATGAAGGTGGTGCAGGGCTTCTATGACCTGTGGCGCGGCAACTGGCGGGGGCCGGGACGTCACCCGGTGGTGATCGAGGCCACGCGGGACAAGGTCGTGGCGGAACTGCCAGCCTCTACCATCAGCTGCCCGGCCTGGTTCGCCGCCGAGGCGTCGGCCTCCCTCGCCAGGGCGGTTCGATGACCCGTTCACACCGGGGGCTGAACCTCGGCCTCCTTGTCCTGATCTTTGTGGGCCTGGCCGCCGCGCTCGCGCTGGGCGAGGTCGGGCTGAGCCCGGGCCAGTATGGACAGGCCCTGGTCGCGCCTGGCTCCGATGCCGGCATTGTGCTGTGGCAGGTTCGGGCACCGCGCGCCGTCTGTGCCTTCATGGTCGGCGCGGCCCTGGGCCTGGCGGGCGCGGTCCTGCAAGGCCTGCTGCGCAACCCGCTGGCGGATCCGGGTGTCCTGGGCGTATCGGCCACGGCGGCGCTCGGCGCGGCCACGGCCATTGTCCTGGGCGCTGCAGCCGTGCCCGGGCTGGTCGAGATCTCGGCCCTGGTTGGATCGGGGCTGGCCGGGGTTGTGCTCCTGCTGGTGGCCGCCCGCCTGCGTGCGCCCGAAGCCCTGATCCTGTTCGGCGTGGCCCTGTCCAGTCTGGCTGGGGCCATGACGGCCCTGATCTTCAACCTGTCGCCATCCCCCATCGCCACGGCCGAGGTCATGAACTGGTTGCTGGGCTCGGTCCAGAACCGCAGCTGGATCGACGTGGCCTGGGTTGCGCCCTTGCTTGGCCTGGCAGCCCTTCTGGCCAAGACGGCTGCGCCGGGCCTTCGTATGCTGAGCCTGGGCGAAGAGGCGGCTGCGGCATCGGGGCTGGCGATGAAGCGCTTGCGCCTGGTGGCCCTGATCGCCTCGGCCATAGCGGCCGGTGCGGCCGTGGCCGTGGCGGGCGTGGTCGGTTTTGTCGGCCTGGCGGCTCCGCACCGTGTGAGGGCGGCGGTGCGGGGTGATCCGGCGCGCCTGCTGCTGCCCTCGGCCCTGGCAGGCGGCTTGATGCTGGTGGTGGCCGACCTGATTGCCCGGATCATGCCGACCGACCAGGAGTTGAAGCTGGGCGTCTTCACCGCCCTGGTCGGGGCACCGCTGTTTGCCCTGATTGCCTGGCGTGCGGCGCGGGAGTGGCGCTCATGAGCCCGCTTCTGGAACTGGACGGGGTCGAGGCCCGGCTGGGCGCAAAGCCGGTGCTGACGGGGCTTGGCCTGAGGATTCAGCCCGGCGAGTTGGTGGCCCTGTGCGGTCCCAATGGCGCGGGAAAGTCCAGTGCGCTGAAGGCCAGTCTTGGCCTGTTGCCACTCGCAGGCGGACAGGCGCTGTTGCAGGGGCAGGATGTGCGACGCCTGTCAGAGCGCCAGCGTGGCCAGTGCGCGGCCTATCTGCCCCAGGAACGGCACATCGCCTGGAACCTCCCGGCGATAGAGGTAGCCGCGCTCGGGGCACCTTTTCTTCAGGCAGACAAGGCCCTGGCCCTGGCGCTTGAGGCCTTGAACGAGGTCGGGGCCGGGCATCTGGCCGAGCGTGGCGTGGCCGATATGTCGGGGGGCGAGCGTGCCCGTGTCCTGCTGGCCCGGGCCCTTGTGGTGGATGCGCCCCTGTTGCTTGCCGACGAGCCTGTGGCCGGCCTGGACCCCGATGCCCAGCTGCTGGTCCTGGAGCGCCTTCGCGTCCGCGCCTGCGGTGACCGCGCGGTCCTGGTCAGCCTTCACGATCTGAGCCTGGCGGCCCAGTATGCGGATCGGGTCATTGTCCTTGAGGCCGGACGACTGGTCGCCGACGCGCCCCCGATCCGGGCCCTGTCGCCCCAGGTGCTGTTGCGTGTCTTTGGGCTGGATGCCCAGTGGGTCAAGAGCGCCAGCGGGCCGTTGCTGGCGGCCCGCCGTCGTCGTCACCCAGCCTAGGGCTGATAGGGGCGGGGCCCGCTGTAGGGCGGCGTCCCGCGTGCCAGGTCAGAGGACAGGGTGATCTGTGCCGTGCCGCCATTCAGGCGGGCCCGATAGACCTGCATGTTCTCCATCACCCGCATCATGTAGTTGCGGGTCTCGGTGAAGGGCGCGCATTCGATGAAGTCGATCGGATCGACCTGGTTGCCGCGCGGGTCACCGCAGCGCGCGACCCACTGGGGCGGTCGCGTGGGGCCAGCGTTGTAGCCGACGGTGGCCAGCAGCTGCGAGCCTCCGAAATTATTGGCCAGCTCGGCCAGGTGATAGCTGCCCAGCTGCATGTTGTAGTCGGCATCCCACAGGCGATCGGCGCTGTAGGGCAGGCCGATGCGGCGCGCCACGCCCTGGGCGGTCGAGGGCAGGAACTGCATCATGCCGCGCGCATCGGCGCTGGAGCGGACCAGGGGATCAAAGCTGGATTCCTGGCGGGTGATGGCCAGGGTGAACTCCAGCGGCGCGGCACCCGGCACCGGGGTCGGGATGCGCACGGGATACATGCGCTCGGGCATGACCATGCCGCGCTGGCTGGCGGCGCGTCCCACCATCATCGAGCCGAACTGGTCGCCATAGCCCTGCATCAGGTCAAACAGCTGGGCCATGTCGGTGATCGTCGGCAGGCTGTCATCCAGGTGATAGGCAAAGACCCGCAGCAGGTTCTTTTCGCCCAACTCGCCCAGGATGCGGGTCGCCCGGACCAGTTCCTGGCTCTCGAACCTCTGGACCTCGGCCCGGTCGGGAGCCGGATCGCCCGGCAGGGTCAGGGTGGCCATCCCGGCCTTTTCCGCAGCCAGCTGACCGTAGAAGGTCTGCCAATGGGCGGCACCGGCGCGGTACCAGGTCTGGGCTGCGGCCTGGTCTCCCATGGCTTCGGCCGAACGGCCCAGCCAGTAGAGCGCCCGGCCCTGGGTGATCGGGGTCGATGAGGCCTGGCGCAGGGCCTCGAAATGCTGCGCCGCCAGTTGCGGGTTGTTGAGCTTGGTCAGGGCCACCCAGCCGGCAAAGAACTCGGCGTCCACCTTGCGCTCGCCCGAGGGGAAGCCGTGGCCGGCCATGGCGTCATAGGCCGCCTGGGCATTGCGCTGCTGCAGGGCGTCCAGGAAGTAGTTCCGGCGCTCGGTCCACAGGGTGTTTTGGCCATCGCTGTGGGACGGGGCAGGGGGCAGGTAGCGCAGCAGCGGGAAGGCTTCCGATTGGCGACTGGCCGAACGCAGCAGGCGCACGCGCTCAAGAACCACCGCCGGATCATAGGCCTGGTCCTGGCTCAGGCTGGCCACCAGGGTATCGGGCGCATAGGCCGTGCGCAGGTTCATGACCGCATTGGCGACCGCCTGCCGGTCGGGCGGGACCATGGTCACCATGGCCCGGGTTGCCGGGCCATGGGGCCCCAGCAGCAGCATGTTCAGGCGGGCCACGTGATCGTCCGGGGTCAGCCAGCGGCCCCACTGGCCAAGGATGCGCGACTGCTGCGCCTCGTTGAACGACTGGGTTCGCCACCATTCACGGATCAGGTTCTGGGCGGCAGGCGCATTGCCGGCCTGTTCCCAGGCGGCGGCCAGGGCGATCGCCCCTTCGACCGTCGTCGGATCGCGGCCACCAAAGAAGGCTTGGACCTGTTCAGCGGGCTGGTTGGCGTCAAGCAGGGCGCGCTCGCCCGCGGCCCGGCGCGAATCACCGCGCGGCCAGTCGGCCAGTTCAAGATTGGCCCTGTGGAGATCATAATAGGGAAGCTGGCGGTCAGAGGTATCGACCAGGGCCCACTCCACCAGCTTGCGCGCGGTCGGGTCCGAAATCTGGTTGATGATGCTGCGGGTACCGATCACGTCGCGAGCCCGTGCGGCCGTCAGGCCCTGCTGCACCAGCATCCTGTCCTGGCTGCCCAGGACCGACTGGGGCGCGGCGCTATAGGGCACGGGGGTATTGTTCACTACGTCCTGAGCGGGCGGAGAGAGGATGGCCAGGGCGGCGGCCAGGGTCGTCGCGATCATAAGATTACGGATCCTCATACATGACTGGTTGCAGCCGAGCGGCGAGCGACCTACCCTCCCTGCCTTCCCAAAGGCGGGCACGGCCCGCTTCGACTCCGCGCAGGTACTTGTTTCAATGACCGCCCCCTTGTTCAAGGGCGTGATCACCGCCTTGATCACACCTCTTCGTGACGGAAACGTGGATGAAGGGGCATTTCAAAAACTTTTGGAACGTCAGATAGCTGCTGGCGTTCACGGTGTCGTGCCGGTCGGCACGACGGGCGAGTGTGCGACCCTGAGAGTCGAGGAACACAAGCGCGTTATCGAGATGTGCGTCAAATACGCCGCTGGCCGCGTCAAGGTGATCGCCGGCGCAGGCTCGAACGCCACCCATGAAGCCATTGCCCTGTCGCGTTATGCCAAGGAAGTGGGGGCCGATGCGACCCTGGTGGTCACGCCCTACTACAACCGTCCGTCCCAGGAAGGGATGATCACCCATTTCGAGACCATCGCGGACGCGGTGCAGATCCCGATGATCCTGTACAATGTCCCCAGCCGCTGCGCCGTGGACCTGTGCAATGAGTCGGTGCTGCGCCTGTCGGCCCATCCCAATATCGTCGGCATCAAGGATGCCACGGGCGACATGGACCGCGTCAGCTGGATGCGCGCCCACATCCCCGGCCGCTTCGACCAGCTCAGCGGGGACGACGCCAGCTGGCTGGGGCACGCCGCGACGGGCGGGGCAGGGGTTATCTCGGTCACCTCCAACATCGCGCCAGAAGCCATGGTGGCCATGTATGATGCCGTCTCTGCCGGCGACTTTGCCACGGCCCGCACCTGGCAGGACCGCCTGATCGGCCTGCACCAGGCCCTGTTTATGGACAACTCGCCGGCCCCGGCCAAGTACGGCCTGGCGCGCCTGGGCCTGTGCGGGGAGGAAGCCCGCCTGCCCCTGTCGCCGACGCGTCCCGAGGTGCGCGCCCTTGTCGACCAGGCCATGCTGGCCGCAGGGGTGGGCTGATGGCTCCAACGCCTCCCAAGCAAAAGACGATTGCCGAGAACCGCCGGGCGCGCTTCGACTACTTCCTGGATGATGTGATCGAGGCGGGCATCCAGCTGCTGGGCACCGAGATCAAGGCCCTGCGCGACGGCCGGGCCAATATCGCCGAGAGCTATGCCTCGGTCGAAGGGCGCGAGATCGTCCTGATCAATGCCGACATTCCGCCCTACAAGCAGGCAAACCGCTTCAATCACGAGCCGCGTCGCCACCGCAAGCTGCTGCTGCACCGCAAGGAAATCGACCGGATGATCGGCGCGGTCCAGCGCGAGGGCCGGACCATCGTGCCCCTGCGGCTCTATTTGAACGAGCAGGGCAAGGCCAAGCTGGAAATCGCCCTGGCCAAGGGCAAGAAGCTGCACGACAAGCGCGAGGCCTCGGCCGAACGCGACTGGCAGAGGGACAAGGCCCGGCTGTTGCGCGACAAGGGCTGATGCGACGTCGCCACTCGACTTAGGTCAAGCGCAGGCTTTTCCAGGGTGACGACGCAGGATAAACGTCAAACTATGTGATCCGTCTTGCGGAGTTTAGGGTGAAGATAGCCGAGCGCTGGTTCGTGATGGCAGGCGCAGCCCTGCTGGGCGCGATCGCTTTCGCAGGACTGGTTGTGGCGGTCTATGCCGCCTACGTGCTGCATGACATGCCCGATGCCTCTCATCTGGCGGACTATCGTCCGGCTACGGCCACCCGTGTCTATGCGGGCGACGGCACCCTGATCGGCGAGTTCTCGGATCAGCGCCGGATCTATGTCACCTACGACCAGGTGCCCGAGCGCGTGGTCCAGGCCTTCCTGGCGGCTGAGGACAGCAACTTCTTCAACCATGGCGGCATCGACGTGTCCGGCATCGGCCGCGCCATGGTCAAGAATGTCTTCAACCTGCTGTCCGGTCGTCGCCTCGAAGGCGGCTCGACCATTACCCAGCAGGTGGCCAAGAACGTCCTGCTGACCAACGAATCCAGCATCAACCGCAAGCTCAAGGAAGCGGTGCTGTCGAACCGGCTGGAAGCCACCCTGACGAAAGAGCAGCTGCTAGAGCTCTATCTGAACGAGATCTACCTGGGCTACCGCTCCTATGGCGTGGCTTCGGCGGCGTTCAACTATTTCGGCAAGTCGCTGTCGCAGCTGACGCCGGACGAGGCAGCCTTCCTGGCGGCCCTGCCCAAGGGCCCGACCAATTATCATCCCAAGCGCCATCCCGAGGCGGCCAAGGGCCGTCGTGACTGGGTCCTGTCCAAGATGGCGGACAATGGCTGGCTGACGGACGAAGAACTGGCCGTGGCCCAGGCCCGCCCCCTGAACACCCGCTCGGCCCCGCGCCGGGCCGAATACGCCGACGCCGACTTCTTCGTCGAGGAAGCCCGCCGCCGCGCCATCGGCCTGTTTGGCCAGGAAGAGGTCAATCGCGGCGGATACTATCTGCGCACGACCCTGGATCCCGAGCTGCAGTCCGCCGCGCGCGACGCCCTGATGAATGGCCTGGAACGCTATGACCGTCGCCACGGCTGGCGCGGAGCCTGGGGCACAACGGATTTTGCCGAGGGCTGGCAGGCTGCCGCCCTGAAGCAGGGCACCCCGCCTGAGCGCCGCACCTGGGTGGCTGCTGCGGTCGAAAATGTGGTCGGCAATACGGTCCGGGTCCGCACGGCGCGCGGCGATGAAACCGGCAACCTGATCAGCTCGGACGCGGCCTGGGCCAATGCCCGCCGTCCGTTGAAGCGCGGCGACCTGATCTTTGTCGAGAAGCAGGGCGGCCAGTTTGCCCTGAAGCAGATCCCGGCGGTGAACGGGGCCCTGGTGGCCATTGACCCGCACTCGGGCCGCGTCCTGGCGATGGTCGGCGGCTATTCCTACGCCCTGTCCAGCTTCAACCGGGCGACCCAGGCCAAGCGCCAGATGGGCTCGACCTACAAGCCCTTCGTCTATGCGGCCGCCCTGGAGGGCGACTTTACGCCCGCCTCGATCGTCCTGGATGCGCCCATCAGCTTCCCCGGAGGCCCGGGCGGCAAGCCGTGGAGCCCCTCCAACTACAGCCGCCAGTATTACGGTCCGCAGAGCCTGCGTCGTGGCCTGGAGCTGTCGCGCAATGTGATGACGGTCCGCCTGGCCCAGGCGGTGGGCATGCGCAACGTCGTCGACCTGTCCAAGAAGATGGGCGTGGTGGATGATATGCAACCCAACCTGGCCATGTCCCTGGGGGCCGGCGAGGCGACCCCCTACCGGCTGACTGCCGCCTATGCCGCCTTTGTAAACGGCGGACGCCGCATCGACCCCTATCTGATCGAGGTGGTCCAGGACCGGAACGGCCAGACCATTCACCGGGCCGACCGCCGCGCCTGCCGCGAATGCACCCGCGCCTTCAACGGCCAGGAATCGCCGCGCCTGCCCGATCGCGGCACCCAGGTGATCGACCCGATCACCGCCTATCAGGTCAGCTCCATCCTGGAGGGCGTGATCCAGCGCGGCACCGGGGCCAGCGCGCGTGGCCTGGGGCGCTGGGTCGGCGGCAAGACCGGCACCACCAATGAATACCGCTCGGCCTGGTTCGTCGGCTTTTCCAGCGACATCGTGGTCGGGGTCTTTGTCGGCTTTGACGACAACCGCTCGCTGGGCGGGGGCGAGGCCGGTGCCGCCACCGCCGTGCCGATCTTTACCGACTTCATGCAGGTGGCGCTGAAGCAGCGCCCGGCGCGCCCCTTCGTGAAGCCCAAGAATGCGGTCTTCCGCACGGTGAACGGCATCGAGGAAGCCTTCCGTCCGGGCACGGAGCGCCATGTGCGCGAGGATGCACCGGCCCCGGTCGCTCCGGCAGGTCCCATCGCCTACAACGAGATCCTGCGTCGTGAGCAGGAAGCGGCCCAGGCTCCGGCGGCACCCCCGCCGGCCCCCACGGCACCGCCGCCACCGAAGAAGCAGCCCGCCGAGGACTTGAGCGGACTCTACTGAGGCTCTAGTTAGACCCATCACTCGGCGCGCCTGACCGCAGGCGCGCCGTTTCCGTTGTCGCTGCCGCGGGTCGGCCAGCGGCGTAGTTTCGCAAGGAGATTGCGATGAGACCGGATGTCGAGGCCATGAAGGCCGACATCGAGCAGAGCATTGCTCTGCTCAGGAGGCGTCTTTGACTGGGATGTCTCGCTTAGAAAACTGGATGAGCTGAACGCCCGGGTCGAGGATCCGACCCTGTGGGACAACCCTGAACAGGCCCAGGCTGTCAGCCGCGAACGCTCGCGACTGGAAGCCCAGATCGGCACGGTGACAGGGCTTGAGACCTCGTTGGAAGAAGGCGTCATGCTGGCCGAGATGGCCGACGAGGAGGGCGACGAAGCCACCCTTGAGGAAGCGCGCGCCATGCTGCGTGGGGTCAAGGAACGCGGCGCCCGAGCCGAGCTGGAAGCCCTGCTGTCGGGCGAAGCCGATGGCAATGACGCCTATCTGGAAGTGAACTCCGGTGCCGGCGGCACCGAGTCCAACGACTGGGCTGGCATGCTGCTGCGGATGTACACCCGCTGGGCCAAGGCCAAGGGCTATGACGTCACGATCGAGGCCCTGGAAGAAGGCGAACAGGCCGGCGTGAAGTCTGCCACCGTCCTGATTTCCGGCCCCAATGCCTATGGCTGGCTGAAGTCGGAATCGGGCGTCCACCGCCTGGTGCGCATCAGCCCCTATGACGCGGCGGCCAAGCGCCACACCTCGTTCGCCTCCATCGGTGTCTCGCCGGTCGTGGACGATACCATCGAGATCGACATCAACCCGTCCGACGTGCGGACCGACACCTATCGCGCTTCCGGTGCGGGTGGCCAGCACATCAACAAGACGGACTCGGCTGTTCGACTGACCCACATCCCGACCAATACGGTCGTGTCGTGCAAGACCGGCCGTTCGCAGCACCAGAACCGCGACCAGGCCTGGAAGATGCTGCGGGCCCGTCTGTATGAGCTGGAACTGCAGAAGCGCGAGGCGGCGGCCCAGGCGCTCAACGATGCCAAGACGGACATCGGCTGGGGCCACCAGATCCGCTCCTACGTCCTGCAGCCCTACCAGATGGTCAAGGACCTGCGGACCGGGGTGGAAACCTCGGATACCTCTGGCGTCCTGGACGGCGATCTGGACGACTTCATGGGTGCGGCGCTTGCCGCCCGCGTCGGGGCAACCCGCGACGCCGAAGCCGGTTAAAAAGCAAAAGGGCGGCCCGCAAAGGCCGCCCTTCTTTCAAGGCAGGATCATCAGGCGGCTGGCTTGGCCGCAGGCTTGTCCGGCTGGGGCAGGGCAGAGGGCTTCTCGGCCGGTGCCGTGATCTGGGCCGGGGCGGCGTCACGCTTGGCCTGGGTGCATCGACCCTGGAACCAGGCCCCCTTGTCGATGGAAATCTGTTCCTGGGTGATGTCACCCTCGACATGGGACGAGGCATAGAGGTGGACCTGCTTGGCCACGATCGAGCCGGACACGCGGCCCCGGACGTGCAGGACGTCGGCATGGACCGAGCCTTCGACGGACCCGCCTTCACCGATGGTCACCTGGACGACGCGGATGTCGCCCTTTAGCGACCCGTCGACCTGCAACTCGCCGGTGCCGGAGATATTGCCTTCATACTTCACACCCGCCGACAGGGTGGAAAGGCTGGTCGAGCGCGCGGCCCGGGCGGCTTCAGGCCGCGGCGAAGGCGAGGGCGAGGGTGCGGCCGGGATGTTCATATCCGCTGCCGGAGTCCCTGGACTGGCCCGATTCTGGGGCTCGTTCTCGAAAGGCTTATTCTTGTTGAACATGACGCTGACTGCCTCCTGCCCGTTATGGGCTGAACTCCACGCGCCCCCCTTGGAAACAAGGTTAAGTTGAGCAAGAGGCCGGTGGCAAGTCAGAAGGGCGCAATAACTTCAGATCAGAGGGCCTGAACGGCAGCCAGAACCGCCTCTGCATGACCCTTGACCTTGACGTTATGCCAGATTTTTCGAACGACCCCCGTGCCATCAATCAGGAAGGTGGCCCGTTCGACGCCCATATACTCGCGCCCATAAAGCTTCTTCTGGACCCAGGTGCCGTAGGCTTCGCAAACCGTGCCATCCTCGTCCGAGCCCAGGATCACCTTGAGCTCATACTTGGCCTTGAAACGGTCCAGCTTCTTGACGGCATCGCGCGACACGCCGACCACTACGGCATTGGCCGTCGCGAACCCGTCAGCCAGGGCAGAGAAATCCAGGCCCTCCGTCGTGCAGCCGGGCGTGTCCGCCTTGGGATAGAAATAGAGCACCACCGCCTTGCCCGCGAAATCCGCCAGGCTGACCTGACCCCCACCATCCGTCGCAAGGCTGAAGGCGGGAGCCGGGGTGTTTTCGAGGATTTCAGTCATGATTAGCCACGGGCAAAGGGGAGGGCTGGATCCCTGCGTGCGCAGGGATGAGCGGATGGTTAGACGGGCTTCACCAGGACGATCTTCTTCTTGCCAGCGGCCAGTTTCAGCACGCCGTCGGCATTCAGGTCGGTCTCGGCGATCAGCCGGGCACCGTCGCTGATGGCGGCGTCATTCAGGCGCAGACCACCACCCTGGGCCAGGCGGCGCGCCTCGCCGTTGGAGTTGGTCAGGCCGGCCTTGGTGGCCACGGCTGCGATCATGGCACCCACCACCTCGTCGCGGGCCATCTCGACAGTCGGCAGGTCGGCGGACAACTGGCCCTTTTCAAAGGCGGATTCAGCCGCCGCGCGAGCGGTCTGGGCGGCCTCGGTGCCGTGCAGCATCGAGGTGGCGGCGTCAGCAAGGGCCTTTTTGGCCTCGTTGATGCCTGCGCCTTCCATCGCTTCATAAAGGGCGATCTGGTCCAGGGGCAGGTCGGTGAACAGGCGCATGAACCGGCCGACGTCGGCGTCGTCGACGTTGCGCCAGAACTGCCAGTAGTCATAGGGGCTGAGCTGCTCCTCGTTCAGCCAGATGGCCCCCGAGGCGGTCTTGCCCATCTTGCCGCCCGATGCGGTCGTCAGCAGGGGCGTGGTCAGGCCAAAGGCGGCCTTCTGGTCCACCCGACGGACCAGGTCGACGCCCGAGGTGATGTTGCCCCACTGGTCCGAGCCGCCCATCTGGAGGGTGACATTGTGGGCGCGGTTCAGCTCCAGGAAGTCCACCGACTGCATCAGCATGTAGTTGAACTCGAGGAAGGTCATCGGCTGCTCGCGCTCAAGGCGCAGCTTGACCGAGTCAAAGCTCAGCATCCGGTTGACGGTGAAGTGGGTGCCGAACTCGCGCAGGAACTGGATGTAGCCGAACTTGGACAGCCATTCGTCGTTGTTCAGCATGATGGCATCGGTCGGGCCGTCGCCAAACTTCAGGAACCTGGCAAAGACCTTCTGGATGCCGTCGATGTTGGCCTGGATCGTCTCGTCGGTCAGCTGGGGCCGCGAGGCATCCTTGCCGGTCGGGTCGCCGACGCGGGTCGTGCCGCCGCCCATCAGGACCACCGGCTTGTGCCCGGCCTGCTGAAGGCGGCGCAGCATCATGATCTGGATCAGGCTGCCGACGTGCAGGCTGGGGGCCGTCGCATCAAAGCCGATATAGCCCGTCACGATGCCGTTCGACGCTGCTTCGTCCAACTCCACCGGGTGGGTAACCTGATGGATATAGCCGCGCGCTTGCAGGGTTTTCAGGAAGTCGGACTTGAAGGCGTAGTCGGTCATGGGACGGTTCCGTAGCAGGGATGCCGGCGGCCGTCCTTCCTGTCGGAAGTCATGCCACCAGCGAGGCGGCATGAGATCGCAGCCGCTCGCTAGGTCAGCGAACGGTAATACGAGCCAGAAAGGGCGCGGGCGGCGATCATGGGCCTAGCTACGGCGTGGCGGACGTGGCAGTCAACCCGCCATGGCGACCTCTGCGAAAAAGACCCTGCGCGTTCTGGGCTTCATGACCGGCACCTCCCTGGATGCCGTCGACATGGCCGTGATCGAAACCGATGGCGAGGCCATCCTGGGCCTGGGTCCGGCAGGTGAGATGAAGCTGGATCCGCATACCCGCTCTATCGTGGAAACGGCGATCGGGGATGCCCTGGCCTGGCCCCGCGGCGCGGATGAGCCGGACAGCTTCCAGGCGGCCCGCATTGCCGTGGCCGAGGCTCATCTGGCTGCCGCCCGAGACTTCATGGCTGCCCACGGCCTTGCCCCGTCCAGCCTCGACCTGGTCGGGGTGCATGGCCAGACGGTCCTGCATGAGGCCCCGACGCCGCAACGCCCCGGTCGCACGGTCCAGCTGATCGACGCGGCCCGGGTTGCCGAGGGACTGGGCCTGCCCACGGCCTGGGATTTTCGCACGCCAGATGTCGCGGCGGGCGGGCAGGGGGCACCGCTGGCCCCGGTCTATCACGCCGCCCTGGTGCAGAAGGCAGGGCTGGAGGGGCCGGTTGCGGTGCTCAACCTGGGCGGAGTGGGCAATATCACCCTGGTCCGCGCCGACGGCGAACTGGAGGCCTTTGATACCGGCCCGGCCAACGGCATGGTGGACCAGCTGGTTCAGACCCGCACCGGCGCGCGGATGGACGAGGGGGGCGCTCTGGCCCGGGCGGGCCGCGTCGACCAGGCCGCCCTGTCGGCCTATCTGTCCCACCCCTATTTCTCGGCCACCGGACCCAAGTCCCTGGACCGCTATGATTTCAGCCTGGACACGGTCGCCGGCCTTGGGCTGGAGGACGCCGCCGCCACCCTGACCGCCTTTGCCGCTGAGGCCGTGGCCCTGGGGGTGGCGCGCTGCAGTGAGCGACCCCACCGCGTGGTCGCCTGTGGCGGTGGGCGGCACAATCCGACGCTGCTGCAGGCCATACGTGATCGCCTTGGCACGCCTGTCACAACCGCCGAGTATGAGGGCTGGCGGGGCGACAGCATCGAGGCCGAGGCCTTTGCCTACCTGGCGGCGCGTTGCCATCTGGGCCTCCCCATCAGCTTCCCCGGCACCACCGGGGTCAAACAGCCCATGACGGGCGGACGTATCGTGGAGCCTGGACAGGCGTGAGCAGCATCAGATCCCCGCGTTTCTGGGGCGTGGCCAGCGGTATGGCCGCCGGGGCCATGTGGGGCACGGTCTTCCTGGCTCCAAAGGTTGCGCCCGAGGCGTCGCCCCTGTTGCTGTCGGCGGGCCGCTATCTGGCCTATGGCCTGATCGCCGCCCTGCTGATCGCGCCGCGCTGGAAGAAGGTCGCGGCCGGGCTGGACTGGCGGGCATGGCGCGCCCTGGCCTGGCTGAGCCTGACCGGCAATGTCGTCTATTTCATCTTCCTGGTGGTCAGCGTCCATCTGGCGGGGGTCGCCGCCTCGGCCCTGATCGTCGGCATGGTGCCCATCGTCGTGGCCCTGTGGGGGCTGCGTGACGCGAAGTCGCCCCCGCTGTCGAGGGTCGGGCCGCCGATCGCGGTCGCGGCCCTTGCCGTGGGCCTGATCGGCTGGGAGTCCCTGACCCAGACCCAGGTGGGGGCCGCCGACATGGGCCAGACCCTGATCGGCCTGGGCTGTGCCCTGGCGGCCCTGGTGTCGTGGTCCATCTTTGCGATCGGCAACAGTCGCTGGATGGGGCACCTGCCCAGTGTCGCGGCCCATGACTGGTCCCTGCTTTCAGGCGTGGTGACCGGCGGCTTTGCCCTGCTGTTGGCGGTCCCGGCCGCCCTGACCAGCCCGGCGCTGGACCAGGATGTGCTGGTGGGGCTGATCGGCGTCAGCCTGGGCGTAGCAGTCTTTGCCTCCATCATCGGCAATGCCTTCTGGAACCAGGCCAGCCGCTTGCTGCCCCTGACCATGCTGGGCCAGATGATCGTGTTCGAGACCTTGTTCGCCTTCATCTATGGCTTCATCTGGGAACAGCGTGGCCCCAGCCTGATCGAACTGCTGGCTATTGCGCTTATGATAACCAGCGTTATCTGGTGTGTGAGGGCGCATCGCCCGACGGCCAACGTCGTGACGGAGGTCGAGCACTAGGGGGGGATTGACTGGCCCTGGCTGAAGGCCGGGCGCAAGCCTATGGCACCCAGATGACCTGCATGGCGGGCGAATGGCAGTCGATCAATCTTAAAGCGCCCGAGACGGTCGATCAGCGTCGGCGCGAGATGGGCTTTACGACAACCCAGGCCGAATACGAGGCGAGCTTCGCCTCGTATCCCTGCAGCTAGGTTCGATCAGGCCGGCTTTTCAGCCAGGCGCTTGTCCAGGTAGGCACCGACGCGGCGGTCGACGGCGTCCAGGTGGTCCTGCCAGAAGTGGCTGGCGCCTTCTTCCAGTTCGTAGTCGATGACGATGCCCTTTTGGGTGCGCAGCTTGTTGACCACGCGCTCGACTTCCGACGGCGGCACGACGCTGTCGGCCGTGCCGTGCAGGAACAGGCCAGACGCCGGGCAGGGGGCCAGGAAGCTGAAGTCATAGATGTTCGACGGCGGCGACACCGAGATGAAGCCGTCGGTTTCCGGGCGGCGCATCAGCAGTTGCATGCCGATGTAGGCCCCGAACTGATAGCCGGCGACCCAGGTCTGGGTCGCGGCCGGATTATTGGCCTGCAGCCAGTCAAGCGCGGTGGCGGCGTCCGCCAGCTCGCCAATGCCGCTGTCAAACTCGCCCTGCGACTTGCCCACGCCGCGCGAGTTGTAGCGCAGGGTGGCAAAGCCGCGTTGCACGAACAGCTGGTGCAGGGTCACGGCGACCGGATTGTTCATGTGGCCGCCCGCCTTGGGGTGCGGGTGCAGGATCAGGGCGATCGGCGCATTGGCGCGCTTGCCGGGCGAGTAGCGGCCTTCGATGCGGCCGGAGGCACCGGGAAGAATGACTTCGGGCATGGATCAGCGGAATCCTGTCTTTAACTGTCGTTTCGCGGGCGGACAATACTTGACCAACGCAGTAGGACTTTCTAAGTCCCGCTGACGCGGCACACTTGTCTGCGAGGGCGCGGGTTCTAGCACATGAGCCCCATAAAGCGCGAAATTTTTGAGGACTTCCATGCGTCTCTCGACAAAAGGACGTTATGCGGTGATGGCGATGGCCGATCTGGCGCGCAATGGCGCAGATCGGGCGGTCTCGCTCGCCGAGATCGCGGCGCGTCAGGAGATCTCGCTCAGCTATCTGGAGCAGCTGTTTGCTCGCCTGCGCAAGGGCGGTCTGGTCAAGAGCGTCCGGGGCCCTGGCGGCGGCTATCGACTGGCGCGTGCGCCGGGCATGACCATGGTAGCTGAAATCGTCCTGGCCGTAGATGAGCCGATCCGGGCCACTCGCTGCGGCGGCGAAGCCTCTCCCAAGGGGTGCATGGTCGCCGGCGAGCGCTGCATTACACACCACCTGTGGGAAGATTTGGGCCAGGAAATCCACCGCTATCTTGCCAGTGTCAGTCTGGAGGACGTGATTGAGAGACGTCCCGGGCAGGCGCGGATGGGCGTTGCAGCCTCCGGCATGGAGGCTGCGGCGTGAGTATCTATCTGGACTACAATGCCTCTGCCCTGGTTCGTCCTGAGGTGCAGGATGTCATGGCGCGAGCCTTGGCGGACAATGGCAATCCCTCGGCGGTGCATGCGGCCGGACGCCGTGCGCGGGCGCGGGTCGAGACGGCGCGCGCCCAGGTCGGTGAGCTGGTCGGGGCTGATCCTACGGCCGTGGTCTTTTCGTCCGGCGGCACGGAATCCAATGCCCAGGCCCTGGCCAGCGCCCTTGCGGCGGGCTGCGAGCGCGTCATCGTCAGCGCGACCGAGCATCCCTGCGTGGCCGAGGCAGCATTGGCATCGGGTGTGCCCGTCGAGGTTCTGCCGGTCGATGGCGTGGGTCTGGTCGACCTGGCCTGGCTGGCCGAGGCTCTGGCCCGCCCGGGCCGTGCCGTCGTAGCCATTCACCACGCCAACAACGAAAGCGGCGTCATCCAGCCGATCGAGCAGGCTGCGGCCCTGGTGCACGCGGCGGGCGGCTGGCTGCACGTCGATGCCATCCAGTCGGCCGGCAAGATTCCGGTCGATATTCGCGCGCTGCAAGCCGACAGCCTGACCCTGTCCGCGCACAAGCTGGGCGGCCCGCAGGGCGTTGGTGCCCTGGTGCTGAAGGAAGGCCTTGTGGGCGTTCGCATCATCCATGGGGCAGGGCAGGAGCGCGGCCTGCGCGCCGGCACCGAAAACGTGCCGGGCATCGTCGGCTTTGGCGCAGCCGCCGACTGTGCCGCCCGCGACCTGGCTGAAGCCCAGTCGCACGCATTCTGGCGCGATCAGGCCGAGGCCCGCGTGCGCGCCGCCGGGGCGACCATCGTCGGTGACGGTGCGCCGCGCCTGCCCAATACCCTGTTCATGGCCGTCGAAGGATGGGACAGCCCCCAGCAGCTGATCACGCTTGATCTGGCCGGGGTCATGGTTTCGGCTGGCTCGGCCTGTTCGTCGGGCAAGGTGAAGCCGTCGCGGGCCATGTCCGCCATGGGGCTGGATCGCCTCGCCACGGGCGGCGTGCGCATCTCGGGCGGTTGGAACACGGTCGAAGCCGATTGGATCGGGTTCGCCGACGCCTGGCTGGCGGCCTGGCAAAAGCATCAGGCGCGTGTCAGTGAACGCGTAAAGGAAGTCGCGTAAGTTATGGTAGCTGTTAAAGAAACTGTCGATACCGTCGCGGCGCTGGAAAAGTATGCGCACGGCTTTACGACGGAGATCGAACAGGAGTTCGCGCCCAAGGGCCTGAACGCCGACATCATCCGCTTCATCTCTGAAAAGAAGGGTGAGCCGGAGTGGATGCTGGAATGGCGCCTGGCGGCCTATGAGCGCTGGCTGGCCATGGAAGAGCCGACCTGGGCGGCCGTGAAGTATGAGCCGGTCGACTACCAGGACCTGCACTACTATGCCGCGCCCAAGGCCAAGGAAGGCCCCAAGTCCCTGGACGAGGTCGATCCGGAGTTGCTGGAAGTCTATGCCAAGCTGGGCATCCCGCTGAAGGAGCAGGAAGTGCTGGCCGGCGTCCAGGGCGCGCCCAAGGTGGCCGTGGATGCGGTGTTCGACAGTGTCTCGGTCGTGACCACCTTCAAGGAGGAGCTGGCCAAGGCGGGCGTGATTTTCATGCCTATTTCCGAAGCCTTGCGAGAATATCCTGATCTGGTGCGTCAATACCTGGGCTCGGTCGTACCGGTCTCGGACAACTATTTCGCCGCCCTGAACAGCGCCGTGTTCTCGGACGGTTCCTTTGTCTACATCCCCAAGGGCGTGCGCTGCCCGATGGAGCTGTCGACCTATTTCCGCATCAATGCCAGCCAGACCGGCCAGTTTGAGCGAACCCTGATCATCGCCGACGAGGGGGCCTATGTCTCCTATCTGGAAGGCTGCACGGCCCCGATGCGGGACGAGAACCAGCTTCACGCGGCCGTGGTGGAAATCGTGGCCCTCAAGGACGCCGAGGTGAAATACTCGACCGTCCAGAACTGGTACCCCGGCGACGCCGAGGGCAAGGGCGGCATCTACAATTTCGTGACCAAGCGCGCCGACTGCCGGGGCGATCGGTCCAAGGTATCCTGGACCCAGGTGGAGACCGGCTCGGCGGTGACGTGGAAATACCCGTCCTGCATCCTCAAGGGCGAGGAAAGCTCGGGCGAGTTTTATTCGATCGCCATCACCAATGGGCATCAGCAGGCCGACACCGGCACCAAGATGATCCACCTGGGCAAGAATTCGAAGTCGCGCATCATCGCCAAGGCCGTGTCGGCGGGTAAGTCGGATTCGACCTATCGCGGCCTGGTCTCGGTCCACCCCAAGGCCACGGGCGTGCGCAACTTCACCCAGTGTGACAGCCTGCTGATCGGCAAGGAGTGCGGCTCGCACACCATTCCCTACATCGAGGCCCGCAATGGCTCGGCCCAGATGGAACATGAGGCGACCACGACCCGCCTGTCCGAGGACCAGCTGTTCTACGCCCAGCAGCGTGGCCTGTCGGAAGAAGAGGCCGTAGCCCTGCTGGTCAACGGTTTCGTGCGCGACGTGCTGCAGGAACTGCCCATGGAATTCGCCGTCGAGGCCCAGAAACTGGTCGCCATCAGTCTTGAAGGCTCGGTGGGATAAACGAGTATAATAACAATGCTTAAGATCGATAATCTTCACGCATCCGTCGAAGACAAGGCCATCCTGAAAGGCCTGTCGCTGCAGGTTCCGGCGGGCGAGGTCCATGCCATCATGGGGCCGAACGGCGCAGGCAAGTCGACGCTCGGCAACACCATCGCCGGCCGCCCGGACTATGAGGTCAGCGAGGGTTCGGTGACCTGGAATGGCGTCAATCTGCTGGACCTTGAGCCGGCAGAGCGCGCGGCGGCGGGCGTCTTCCTGTCCTTCCAGTATCCGGTCGAGATTCCCGGCGTTCCGGCCCTGACCTTCGTCCGCACGGCCCTGAACGCCCAGAAGCGGGCGCGTGGCGAGGAAGAGGTGTCGATCCCGGCCTTCATGAAGATGGTCAAGGCGGCTTCGCAGTCGCTGAAGATGGACTTCGACATGCTGAAGCGCCCGCTGAACGTCGGCTTCTCGGGCGGCGAGAAGAAGCGAATGGAAATCCTGCAGATGGCCCTGCTGGAGCCCTCGCTGCTGATCCTGGACGAAACGGATTCGGGCCTGGACATCGACGCCCTGCGGATCGTGTCGGAGGGCGTGAATGCCCTGCGCTCGCCTGATCGCGCCATGCTGGTCATCACTCACTACCAGCGCCTGCTCGACTACATCAAACCGGACCGGGTCCATGTCCTGGCCGGCGGTCGCATCGTGGCCTCGGGTGGCCCCGAGCTGGCGCTGCAACTGGAAGCGGAGGGCTATGACAAATACCTTCCGACCGCCGCATGATCGCCGCGCCCGTCATCGACCTTGCCAGGCCAGAGACCTTTCCGTCGCGGCGGGTAGAGTCGTGGAAATACACGGACCTGCACCGTATCCTGCGCGAGGCACCGGCTGAATCCGGCCCGGCGGCCGTCCAGGGCTTTGGTCCCTACGGCGACCTGGGCCGCGAGACCATCGCCTTTGCCAACGGCCGCCCGGTGGGCGTGCGCGATTTCATTGCCTCGGGCAGCCAGACCCTGCGCCTGCGGTTTGTCTCGGACGCCGAGGGCACGGGCCATACGGCCTCGGCCCGCATCGTTGCCCGTCCGGGAGCCCGCCTGCTGCTGCTGGAAAGCCACGAAGGCCACGGCTCGGCCTATGTCGCCCATAACCGGGTCGAGGTTGACGTGGCCGAGGACGCCGAGGTTACCCGCATCGTTCTGGTCGATGAGCCGGAAGATGCGATTTCGGTGTGCAATGCCGACGTGAACCTGCAACCGGGCGGTCGCTATTACCAGACCATCCTGTCCACCGGCGCGCGGCTGCAACGGCTGGAGACCCGGCTGTCCCAGGGTGCCAAAGGGGCTGATGCCCGGCTGGATGCGGCCTATGTGCTGAAGGGCGCGCGCCACACGGACATGACGACCGTGGTCGATCACCTGGCCGAGAACGGCACCACCAGCCAGCTGACCAAGGGCGTGGTCCACGACAACGGACGCGGCGTCTTCCAGGGCAAGATCGTGGTAGAGCGCGGTGCCGATGGCACGGACGCCCGCATGGGCCACCATGCCCTGATCGCCTCTGATCGCGGCGAAGTCGATGCCAAGCCCGAGCTGATCATCTATGCCGACGACGTCCAGTGCGCCCACGGCAACACGGTCGGCACCCTGGACGAAAGCGCCCTGTTCTATATGCAGCAGCGCGGGATTCCGCTGGAGGAAGCGCGTGGCCTTCTGGCCCAGGCCTTCCTGATGGAGGTTGTCGAGCGGATCGGGAACGAACCCGCCAGGGAGGTTGTGCGCGAATGGCTGACGGCCAAGCTCTGAAAGGCAACCCGGTCATGGCCTTTGACGCCTATGCCGCCCGCGCCCAGTTCCCCATCCTGTCGCGCCAGGTGAACGGCAGGCCCCTGGTCTATCTGGACAGCGGGGCTTCGGCCCAGAAGCCGCGCGCGGTGATCGAGGCCATGGTGGCAGCGATGGAGGGCAGCTATGCCAATGTCCACCGCGGCCTGCATACCCTGTCGAACGAGACGACCGAGGCCTTTGAGGCGGCTCGGGACCAGGTCGCGCGCTTCCTGAATGCTCCGTCGTCGGACAATATCGTCTGGACCAAGGGCGGGACCGAGGCCATCAACCTGGTCGCCCATGGCCTGGGCCAGACCATCCAGCCGGGCGACGAGATCATCGTCACCGAGATGGAGCACCACGCCAATATCGTGCCGTGGCATTTCCTGCGCGAGCGCCATGGCGCGGTGCTGAAATGGGCACCGATCACCGATGATGGCGCGCTGGACATGGCGGCCCTTGCCGGCCTGCTGGGCCCCGGACCCGCATGGTGGCGGCCACCCACATGTCCAATGTCCTGGGCACCATCAACCCGATTGCCGAGATCACGCGACTGGCCCACGCGGCGGGTGCCCGGGTCCTGATCGACGGTTGCCAGGGCGCGGTCCACGCCGCCCTGGACGTCCAGGCCATTGGCTGCGACTACTACGTGATCACCGGCCACAAGCTTTATGGCCCCACCGGCATTGGTGCCCTTTACGGCACGGCCGAGGCGCTGGAGGCCTTGCCGCCCTATCAGGGGGGCGGTGACATGATCGATACGGTCGAGAAGGATCGCATCACCTATGCCGCGCCGCCGCACCGGTTCGAGGCGGGCACCCCGGCCATTGTCGAGGCCATCGGCCTGGGCGTGGCCCTGGACTGGCTGTCCGGCTTTGACCGTGCCGCTATCGCCGCCCACGAGATGGCGCTCTATGACCACGCCCGGGCGCGGCTGGCCCAGTTCGACTGGCTGCGCATCCTTGGCGAGGCCCCTGGCAAGGGCGCGCTGCTGACCTTTGCGGTCGACGGTGCCCATGCCCACGACATCGCCCAGATCATGGACCGCTATGGCGTGGCCGTGCGGGCGGGCCTGCACTGTGCCGAGCCCCTGGCCAAAAGAATGGGCGTCAGCTCAAGCACTCGCGCCTCCTTCGCCCTATATAACACCATGGAGGATACAGATGCCTTCGTGGACGCGCTGATCAAGGCGCGGAACTTCTTCGTGTGACGAGTATGGACACCAGGACCGACACCCCGATCAGCACCAGCGACGACTTCGCCGCCAGCTGGGATGAGCCGCAGAAAAGCGCCCTGTCCCAGGCTGAGCTGGATAAGCTGACCGACGACCTGATCGCGGCGCTCAAGACCGTCTATGACCCGGAAATCCCGGTCGATATCTATGAGCTGGGCCTGATCTATCGTGTCGATGTGTCCGACGACCGGGACGTGGTGGTCGACATGACCCTGACCGCGCCGGGCTGTCCGGTTGCGGGCGAGATGCCCGGGTGGGTCGAGGCCGCCGTGTCGAACGTCGAGGGCGTGCGCAGCGCCAGGGCCAACCTGGTCTTTGACCCGCCGTGGGACGCCTCGAAAATGAGCGACGAGGCCAAGCTGGCCCTCAATATGTTCTAGGGACGCCGATGACCGAGCTTCAGACTGCTGCCCGTCCGCGCCGCCCCCGGCCCAAGGTCGTGACCCTGACCGAGGCAGCGGCCGCCCGCGTGCGCGAGATCATGGCCAATGCCGAGAAGGACTACGTCGGCCTTCGCGTGGGCGTGAAGAATGGCGGCTGCGCGGGCCAGGAATACACCTTTGCCTATGCCGAGGAAGTCGGCCCGATGGACGAGGTGGTCGAGGACAAGGGCGTCACCATCCTGATCGAGCCCAAGGCGGTCCTGTTCCTGATCGGCACCGAGATCGATTTCGAAACGACCAGGCTGGCGTCCAAGTTCGTCTTCCGCAATCCGAACGAGACGGATGCCTGTGGCTGCGGCGAAAGCGTGACTATCGTTCCGGCCTCGGCCCTGGACGCGAACTGAGATGATCCGCCTTGAGGGCGTGACCCGTCGCTACAGCAGTGCGGGTGGGACGCGCACGGCCCTGGACGCTGTTGACCTGACCATTGGGCGTCGCGAGATCTTTGGCGTGGTTGGCCGCTCCGGCGCGGGCAAGTCCACGCTGATCCGCACCATCAACCGGTTGGAAATGCCGGACGAAGGCCGGGTCATTGTCGATGGCCAGGACATCACGGCCATGAACCCGACCGAGCTGCGCGCGGCGCGACGCCGGATCGGCATGATCTTCCAGCACATCAACCTGCTGAACTCCAGGACAATCGCCGAGAATGTCGCCTTTCCGCTGAAGCTGGAAGGCAGGCCCGAGGCCGAGGTGAGGGCGCGCGTGGCCGAGCTTCTGGACCAGCTGGGCCTGGCCGAACACGCCCGCAAGCATCCGGCCCAGCTGTCGGGCGGGCAGAAGCAGCGGGTGGGCATCGCCCGGGCCCTGGCCTGCGGTCCCAGCGTGCTCCTGTGCGACGAGGCGACCAGCGCGCTCGATCCCGAAACGACCGAAGACATCCTGACCTTGCTGGATGGCCTGAACCGCGACCTGGGCCTGACCATTGTCCTGATCACCCACCAGATGGAGGTGGTGCGCCGGGTCTGCGACCGCGTGGCGGTCCTGAAGGATGGCCGGCTGGTCGAGCAGGGGGCGACGGCTGACGTCTTCCTGCATCCGCAACACCCGGTCACCCGGGCCATGCTGGCCGAGGGCGAGGAAGCCTTTGACGCCTCCGTGGTGCCGGTCGGCGCGCGCCTGGCCCGCCTGACCTTCCGGGGCCCATCCACCTATGAGCCGGAGCTGAGCCGCGTCGCCCGCTCGGCCGGGGTCGATTATTCCATCCTGTCGGGCCGGATCAGCCGCATCCGGGGCGAGCCCTATGGCCAGATGGTGGTCGCCTTTACCGGCGGGGACGCCGAGGCGGCGCTATCGCAACTGTCCTCGCGCGGCGTGATCGTGGAGGCCGCCTGATGTTCCGCAATGTCGACTGGGCCGAGATTGCCCGCGCCACCCTCGATACCCTGCTGATGCTGGGCGGGTCCCTGGTGCTGACGGTCGTGATCGGGATACCCCTGGGCGTCCTGCTCTACCTGTCGGGCAAGGGACGGCTGGCGGCCAACCCGGTGCTGAACGCGGTCCTGTCGCTGGTCGTCAATGTCCTGCGCTCGGTGCCATTTATCATCCTGCTGATCGTCATGCTGCCGGTGACCGTGCTGCTGGTCGGCACGTCGCTGGGCGTAGCCGGGGCCATTCCGCCGCTGGTGGTCGGAGCGGCTCCCTTCTATGCGCGTCTGGTCGAGACGGCCCTGCGCGAGGTGGACAAGGGCATTGTCGAGGCGACCCAGGCCATGGGCGGCACCACCTTCCAGATCGTGACGCGGGCCCTGTTGCCCGAGGCCATGCCCGGCATCATTGCCGGAGCGACCGTCACGGCCATCGCCCTGGTCAGCTATACGGCCATGGCCGGCGTGGTCGGGGCAGGGGGCCTGGGCGACCTGGCCGTGCGTTTCGGTTACCAGCGCTTCCAGACCGACGTCATGGTCGTGACCGTAGTTTTGCTGGTGGTTCTCGTACAAATTCTGCAGATGATCGGAGACCGGCTGGTGGTTAAGGTCTCGCATCGTTGAGTGAGAGACCTGTCCGATGATCCGTCGTTCCCTGCTGCTGTCCGCCGTTGCCGCCCTGGCGCTCGCTGCCTGCGGGCAGGGGGCGGATGAGGGCGCAGGGGGCGATGCCCTGCTGGTCGGGGCCACGGCCGTGCCTCACGCCGAGATTCTGGAAGTGGTCAAGCCGATCCTGGCCGAGCAAGGCGTGCCGATCGAGATCAAGGTCTTCAACGACTACGTGCAACCGAACGTGCAACTGTCTGAAAAGTGGCTGGATGTGAACTACTTCCAGACCAAGCCCTACCTGGACGAGTTCAACACGGCGCGAGGCTCCGACCTGCTGACGGTGGCCGGGGTCCATGTCGAGCCTCTGGGCCTTTATTCGCGCAAGCACACCGCGCTTCAGGCCTTGCCGAATGGCAGCCAGGTCGTGCTGCCCAATGATGCCTCCAATACGGGGCGTTCGCTGCTGCTGCTGCAAAGCGCAGGGCTGATCACGTTGAAGGACGCCGCCAATCCGCTGCAGACCGTGCGCGATATTGCCGCCAATCCCCGGAACCTGGTCTTCCGCGAGGTCGAGGCGGCCACGATCCCGCGCATCCTGCCCCAGGTCGATGCGGCCGTGATCAACACCAACTATGCCCTGGATGCAGGCCTGAAGCCGAAGACCGATGCCCTGGCGCTGGAGGGGGCGGACAGCCCCTATGTGAACTACCTGGTGGCGCGCCCTGACAACAGGGACGACCCGCGCGTCCAGGCCCTGGCCACCGCCCTGCGCAGCCAGGCGGTCAGGGACTTCATCAGCACGAAATACGAGGGCGCGGTGATCCCCGCCGCCTAAACGGCGGGCTCGACCGGATCGCCGGGAGAGGGCACCAGGACCGCGGCGCGGACCGGCTGGCCCGTGGCCTCGGCCACCAGTTCGGCGGTGCGGCCCTCGACCATGGCCTCCAGCCTGGCCAGGAACTCATCCTTGGGCAGGCCGGTGGGAATGGGCTGGAGGAAGGCCAGGGTTGCCGTGCCCGGCGTCTTGCGGCGCGCCGTCTGGGGCCAGAACAGGCCGAGATTGGTCGCCACCGGCACCACGGGCATGTCGAAGTCGCGATACATGTGCCAGACGCCCGAGCGATAGCGGAACTTCTCGCCGACCCGGGCCAGGTGTCCCTCGGGATAGATCAGGATCTTTCGGCCTTCACGGTGGGCGTCGGCGGCCCGTTCCTTGAGGGCCTCGCGTGCCGCATGGCCACCGCAGTTGTTGACGACGATAGCCCCCAGCTTCTTCAGCACCGTGCCCAGCAGGGGAAACTTCTCCAGATGATCGCCGGTGACAAAGGCCAGGTCGTCGAACTGGTCATAGGTGGCAAAGCCGTCGCCCCAGCTTTGGTGCTTGGAGGCGACGATGAAGGCCCCCTGGGGCAGGTTCTCGTGACCCTGGACCTGCAGCCGAATGCCGGCGAACAGGGCCATGGCCTGGACCATGCGCCTGACATAGCGGCGGATGATCCAGCTGGTTAGGCGGCGGCCGGGTGCCAGTGCCGAGAAGGCGGCGGCCAGGCCATAGACGATCGACAGGCACCAATAGGCCAGGTTGAACAGAAAGCTTCTCATCAGGCCTCAGGTAGCGCGGCGGTGGGCTGACAGGTGTCAGGCGGCAATGATGTCCATGCCGTCAGCCCTTGTTACGCGATTCCGGCCGGTGCGCTTGGATGAATACAGGGCCCCGTCAGCCCGTTCGAGCAGGGCCTGGGCGGATTCTCCGGGCTCCCGCTCGGCAAAGCCGGCCGAGATGGTGACGGCACCCAGGTCATCATTGGTCGAGCGGCGGCGCAGGTTGCGGGACGAAATTTCCTCGCGCACAGCGTTCAGCGCCGCCTCGACTGCGCCTGCCGTCTCGCCGGGGAAGATCATCGCGAACTCCTCGCCGCCATAGCGGGCGGCCAGACGGGGTTCGTGGGCGATGCGGCCCAGGACGCTGGCGACATAGCGCAGGACCTGATCGCCGGTCTGGTGGCCCCAGGTGTCGTTGAACCGCTTGAAATGGTCGATGTCGATCAGGGCCACGGTCAGGCACTGGCCGTTCAGGCCCGGCTCCTCGCATTCCTTTTCCAGCCGCTCGTCAAAGGTTTTGCGATTGGGCAGGTTGGTCAGGGCGTCCGTCATGGCATCGCGCCGCACCTGCTCCAGGTGATCGCGCAGGCGAAGGACCTCGCGGTTCGAGGATTCCAGGCGCTTTTCAAGCGCCGAGGTGTGACGCTGGATCCTGCGGGTCGCCGACGACAGGGTCGTCACGATCTCGTTTAGTTGCTCAGGCTTTTCCGTGGTCTGCATCTGCTCGGATGCGGAAGCCAGGGTTTCGCCATAGGCGCTCTGGACCTTGCGGGCCTTGTCGATGGCCGCGGCGACGGCCGCCAGCTCGCGGTTCAGGACCACGCCGACGTCGCGAATCTCCTCAGACAGCCGACCGCGAGGCAGGAACTCGGCGGCCAGCATCTCGGCGGCGGCATCGGTGAACGGGGTGCCACTGGTCAGCAGGCGGCGCAGCTCGCGGCCCAGCGGACCATCGGGCTCCGTGAGGTAATGAACCCACAGCTCATAGTTCAGGGGCGTAGGCCAGACCGACGCCGTCTGCATGGCCTCAATGGCCTGATGAGCCAGGCTGTAGGCCTGGGGTGCACGCAGGGCAGTCTCAACTTGAACGGTCATTGTGGTTCAATGCTCCCCAAAGATTGAGGGAGCCTACCGAATGATCCGTAATGACCCGTTAAGCTGGTAGCAATCGACCCTAGTCGGCGAACACAACCGGACGTCGCAGGAATGCGGGGATGTCGTCGCCGAAACCGCCTGGGGCTGCGCGCAGGACGGGCTCCTTCGACGAGGATGCCGACTTGGCCGGGCGTGCGGGGGCCTTGGCGGGCTCAGCCGACTTTGCAGCCGGGGCCTCGGCGACGGCCACGTCCTCGGTTTTGGCCGAGCGACGGCCGCGCGAGCGGCGAGCCGGCTTTTCGGCCTCGATGGTTTCGGGGGCCGTTTCTGCCTGAACAATCGGTTCCATGGATGCGACATTGTCGCTCTTGGGCACGGGACGAGGGCGTTCATTGCGACGGCCGCGACCACGCGATCGGTCGTCATCGCTGCGCGGACGATCCTTGATGGCGGCGAAGTCGATGCCTTCCAGGACCAGCTCCTGCGGCTCCTTCTTGATCAGCTTCAGAACCTTGTCCA
>JAEYQX010000106.1 GCA_023409795.1 Pseudomonadota bacterium | reverse complement strand
TGGTCCAGACGGCCAGGCCCAGGGCCAGGACCATGGAGCCCAAAAGCAGCAGCAGTCGCATCGCGTGGTCTCCCCAGCCCCCGAAGGGGACAGTAGGCCCGCGTGCGGCGGCAAGATCAAGGGTTTGTCAAAGGCCCGGCAGTGGGCCGCCAGCGACCAGAAGGACGGCAGGATCAGGCGGCGCGGCTGACCCGTGACGGAGCCTTGACGTAGAGGCCCTTGCGACCGGCGACCGGGCGGAAGGCCGTGCTGTCGACCTCCGGGTGCTCGTCCACCCCCATGAACAGGCAGCCGTCATCGACCAGGCGGTCGGCCAGGTGCTCCAGCACCTGGGCGCGGCGATCCGGCTCCATGTCGTTCAGGACATAGCGGCAGAAGATGACGTCGAACTGGCCCCGGTCGGCAGTGTCATCCAGCAGGTTGGCGCGCTCGAAGCGGATGGCCTGGCGCAGCTCGGCCCGGGCGCACCACTGGTCCTCGACCTGCTCGAACCAGTGCAGCATGCTGCGCGCCGACAGGCCCTTCTGGATCTCGAACGAGGTATAAAGGCCACCGCTGGCCCGCCGGATGGCCTGGTGCGACAGGTCGGTCGCCAGGATGTCGACCTCGGCCTTCTGCTCCAGGGCAGACATGGCCAGGGAATAGGCTTCCTGGCCGGTCGAGCAGCCGGCCGACCACAGGCGCACCTTGCGACCCGTGCGCGCCGCCGCCAGGGCCGGGATCAGCTCGCGGTGATAGATGTCAAAGGCCGAACGGTCGCGCCGGAAGGCGGTCTCGCTGTTCAGCAGGGCCTCGATCACTGACCAGGACAGGGCGTTCAGGGGCTTGCCCCACAAGGTGGCCAGCAAGGCCTCGACATTGTGATAGCCCTCGCGCCGGGCGACCGGGCCCAGCCGGTGTTCAGCCAGATGCACGCGGTCGTCGCTCAGGCGAAACCCTGCGTGGGCGGCCATGAGCTGTTGCAGCTGACGAAAATCCTCGGGCGTCATTCAGTACACCCCGGCTTCGACCAGCTTGGACTGCAGGATCTCGCCGTCGAAGGGCTTCATCACATAGTCGTCGGCCCCGGCGTCCAGCGCCTCGGCAATCCGCTCGGCCCGGGTCTCGACCGAGCAGAACAGCACCTTGACGGCGCGGCCCTCGGGCCGGGCGCGCAGCCGCTGCAGAAAGGTCAGGCCATCCATCACCGGCATCTGCCAGTCCAGCAGGATGGCATGGGGCAGGGCCGTGCCGCACAGGGTCAGGGCCTCGGCTCCATCGGCGGCTTCCTGGACGTCGAAGTTCAGGTCCTCGAGGATCCGGCGGGCGACCTTACGGATGATCCGACTGTCGTCGACGATGAGACAGGTTTTGGGATCCACGGGACAGTCCTGCAGGCATACGAAAACAAGCGCGGCAGCGCTCCTACCAGATACAGTCTGCTACAGTGAAGTTAATGGAGCATTGGCAAACGGTTAAGCTGCTGACCCCGGCGGGTCGCCAGCCCCGCGTTCAGGCCAGGCCCTGGGCGGGTATCCTTGCCAGAAGGCCGACCCGGCCCTCGTCGGTGGCGACGTTCAGCTGGCCGCCCGCCTCGTCGACCGCCAGCCACAGCCAGTAGGGCTGGATCCACTGTCCCGGCAGCCCCTCGATCAGGCGCTCGCCCTTCAGCCCCGTCAAAGCCTCGGGCTTGAGCCGCGCGCGGGGCCCCTCGGCCGAGCCGACCATGATGGTCTCGCCATTGTCCTTGCGGCTGGTCAGGGTGGCCGTACCCCCCATGGCCAGGCTGGCCAGGGTCATCCAGGCCAGGTTGACCAGGATGCGCGCCTCGGCCTTGGTAAAGATGACGCCGTCGTCGATGCGCCAGTCCAGGCTGGCCCGCCCGCCCTCGGCCAGCCCGGCCACCAGGTCACGCAGCTGGGTCGCGTTGAAGGCTTCGCTGCTGGTCGCGGCGCCAAAGGCCACGCGGGCGAAATGGACATGGGCCACCATCTTGCGCGCGCTCTGGCGGATCAGGCCCAGGGCGTCGTCGCGCATATCCTGGGCCGAGGGGTCTTCCAGCAGGTCCAGGCCCGACATGATCGCCCCGGCCGGGCTGATGAAGTCATGGCACAGCTTGCCCGCGATATAGGCCGCCAGCTCGGCGCGGCCTGTCGGCAGGCCCTGGCCAGCGGCGGTGGCGGGATTCAAAGATGGATCGGCAAGGGTCATGGACGAAGGCTCTGAAAACAGGAGCGGTCGAGGCTGGCCTGATTTGCCGGTTCTTGAAACCGCCACCATGGGATATCGAGGGCGAGACATGACGCACTCTATCGATACTGATCTCGCAAGCGGCCGCCTGGCCGAGGTTATCGCCGGCATCGCCGAGGAGGCCGCCCAGGTCATCCTGCCCTACTGGCGCACGGACACGGTGGTGCAGACCAAGGCTGACGACAGCCCGGTGACCCTGGCGGACCGCGCCGCCGAGGCCCTCATCCTTGACCGGCTGCAGGCCGCCTGGAGCGGCGTCGACTTCGTGGCCGAGGAAGACAGCGCCGAACATGGCGTGCCGCGCCAGGTGGGCGACTGGTTCTGGCTGATCGATCCGCTGGATGGCACCAAGGGCTTCATCCAGGGGCGTGAGTGCTTCACCGTCAATATCGCCCTGGTGAAGGGCCAGGCCGTGGTGGCCGGCGTGGTGACGGCTCCGGCGACCGGGGTGACCTGGGCCACGACGGTGCCAGGGCAGGGGGCCGTGCGCCGCGCCCTGGGTGAGGCCTGGCAGCCGATCCAGGTGCGCAGCCGCCTGGAAGGCCGCATGGCCCTGCTCAGCCACAGTGTAAGGGAAGAGGAGGCCCGCCGCCTGGCCGCGCAATATGGGTGCGCCGAATGGCAGGCCATGGATTCCTCGATCAAGTTCTGCCTGATCGCCGAGGGCGGTTATGACGCCTACCCACGCACGGGCCCGACCTGTGAGTGGGATACGGCAGCCGGCCAAGCGGTTCTGGAGGCCGCAGGCGGGCAGGTGCTGGGGCCTGATGGCCAGCCGCTGGCCTATCGCAAGCCCGGCTTCCGCAACGGGGCCTTTACCGCCGTCGCTGGCTGAAATCCTGCCCCAATTTTGC
>JAEYQX010000080.1 GCA_023409795.1 Pseudomonadota bacterium | reverse complement strand
CATCCTGCCCCTGGCCGAGCTGGACCTGGCCACCCTGGCCAGCACCCGCCGCCTGCTGGTCGTCGCCTCGACCACCGGCGAGGGGGACGCGCCCGACAGTGCCGGCCGCTTTGTCCGCCTGATGCAGGCGGGTCCGATCGACCTGTCGCGTCTGGCCTTTGGCCTGCTGGCCCTGGGCGACCGCGCCTATGAGCAATACTGCCGCTTTGGCCATGAGGTGGGCGACTGGCTGGAGGCCAGCGGGGCCGAACGCCTGTTTGACCGGGTCGAGGTCGACAATGGCGACGCCGGAGCCATCCGCCACTGGCAGCACCAGCTGAACCAGATCACCGGCGCGACCACGGCACCGGACTGGACGCCGCCCGCCTATGATCGCTGGCGGCTGGTCGAGCGCCGCCTGCTGAACCCCGGCAGTCCCGGCGGCGAAGCCTGGCACCTGGCGCTGGAGCCGGTGGACCACAGCCCCGCCTGGGTCGCGGGCGACATTGCCGAGATCGGCCTGCCCGACCGGGGCGAGGAGACGGGGCTCAGCCGTGAATACTCGGTCGCCAGCCTGCCGTCGGATGGACGCGCCGAGTTCTGCGTCCGCCTGATGACCGGGCCGGATGGCACGCCGGGCCTTGGCTCGGGCTGGCTGACCCGGACGGCCCGGATCGGTGACGAGGTCGCCATGCGGATCCGCACCAACCGCAGCTTCCACGCCCCGCCGCCCCAGGCTCCGATGATCCTGATCGGCAATGGCACCGGCATCGCCGGGCTTCGCAGCCACCTGAAGGCCCGGGCCGAGGCAGGGGCGACCGGCGGCACCTGGCTGTTGTTCGGCGAGCGCACCCGGGCCCACGACGCCTTCTATGACGGCGAGTTGCAGGCCCTTGTGGCCTCGGGCGTGCTGACGCGGCTGGATCGCTGCTTCTCACGCGACGGGGGCGAGCATCTCTATGTCCAGTCCCTGATCTCGGCCGAGGCGCGCCGTCTGGCCGACTGGGTCGAGCGCGGGGCCCATGTCTATGTCTGTGGCAGCCTGGAAGGCATGTCCCGGGGCGTCCACGCGGCCCTTGAGGCGGCCCTGGGCGAGGAGGGCCTTAACGCCCTGGGCGACAGCGGCCGGTATCGCCGGGACGTCTACTGACGGCGGGCGGCCGCCTTACACCTCTGACCAGCGGCGCAGCAGGTTGTGATAAATCGCCGTCAGTTCGATCACCGCCTGATCCCTTGGCCCCCGGTCCAGGTTCAGCCTCTGGATGGCGACGTCCATGCGGAACAGGCTTTCGCGGTCGGCGTCGTCCCGCACCAGGCTTTGCAGCCACATGAAGCTGGCCACCCGTGCCCCGCGCGTGACCGGCGTGACCCGGTGCAGGCTCTTGGAGGGATAGAGGACCAGGTCTCCGGCCGGCAGCTTGACCGACTGGGCCCCATACATCTCCTCGATGATCAGCTCGCCGCCGTCATAGTCGTCGGGATCGGACAGGAAAAGGGTGGCCGACAGGTCGCTGCGGATGCGGATGTCGCCGCGCTGGCGAATGGCATTGTCGACGTGCAGGCCAAAGGTGCCGCCGCCCTCATAGCGGTTGAACAGGGGCGGAAAGATCGTGTGCGGCAGGGCGGCCGAGACGAACATGGGGTTGGCCTGGAGCGCCTGGACCACCAGGGCCGAGACCTCGCGCGCGGCGGCGCAGTCCTCAGGCAGTTGCAGGTTGCGCTTGGCGGTCGCCGACTGGTGGCCCGAGGTCATGTTGCCATCGGCCCAGGGGCCGGCATCCAGGGTCTGGCGCAGGGCCCGGACCTCGTCACGGGTAAAGACTTCGGGAATGTGCAGCAGCATGGGGGTCCCTTTCAGGCCGCGGCCCCGCCGCAGGTCATGCGACGGGGCCCTGGATCATGGCCCAGAATGCGCCTGATCAGTAGCGCAGGTTCAGCGTCAGCGAGGCCGAGCGCGCCGGGGCGACGTCGGCGTGGTGCACGCCATTGGTGCGCATGATGTAGCGCTCGTCTCCGGCGTTCTGGACGTTCAGTTGCAGGGAGGCGCGGTCGTTCAGGTCATAGGCGGCGAACAGGTCCACGCGGGTGTATTCGGGCGCATAGACGCGGTTGTTGCCACCGCCGGCCCCGCCCTGGTTCCCGCCAAAGGACTGGCTGACGTAATAGACGCCGCCGCCCAGGCTGAGGTTGGGCGCGACGCGATAGGTCGTGAACAGGCTGGCCGTATGCTCGGGCGTATTGGCCAGGGCCTCGCCGATGTTGGCGCTGTTATAGGCCCCCGTCACCAGCTCCGAGTCCATCCAGGTATAGCCGCCAAAGACCTGCCAGCGGTCGGTGACATTGCCCGAAATGCCCAGCTCCAGGCCGCGGACCTCGGTCTCGCCCGCCTGCTCATAGATGCCCGGTGCCACCTGGATCTGGGCATTGGTGCGCGTCAGCTGGAACAGGGCCCCGCTGAGCGCCAGGCGATCATCGAACAGGTTGGCCTTGGCCCCGATCTCGACGCTTTCGGTCTCCTCGGGGTCCAGCAGGGTGGTGGCCAGGTTCTCGCGGCCCGTGCCCGCGCCGGTGTTCTGGTCCCCGGCCGAGATGGTCGGCGGCGTTGACGCGGTGGCATAGGAGACATAGAGGCTGCTGTCCGGCGTCGGCTTGTAGACCAGGCCCGCCTGGTAGTTGACGAAGTCCCAGTCGCCGTTGAACGGCGTATAGACCGGGGCATCGACCGAGCCCGAGGCATTGGTGGCCGTGACCGAATAGTCGTCGTAGCGCACGCCCAGGTTCAGGATGAACTTCTCGCCCAGGCTGATCGAGTCAAAGGCATAGAGCCCGAGCGTGTCGGTATCATTGACGCTGGTCAGGCCGCGCGTCTTCGTCCCGGTCCAGGGGTCGGAAGGGTCGGGGTCATAGACCAGGGTGCAGTCCATGCCCGTCAGCGGGGCCGGGCATTGGGTGCCGCTCAGGGTGGTGACCACATAGGAGGCGTTGCGGTTTTCCTCGGTCGCGACCTCGACGCCCAGGTCGAAGTTGTGGCGGATCGAGCCGGTGGTGAAGCTGCCGTGCAGGTCGGTGACATTGGCCAGGGTCTGGGTCGGGTTCCAGCGCGACTTCAGGCCCCGCTTCATCCACCAGACGCCGTCGATGTCCTGGGCGCGGCCGCCATCGCCCGGATTGGTCACCACATAGTCGTTCAGGGTCTGGGACCAGCGGGTGACATTGGTCAGGGCCAGGGTGTCGCTGAAGCGATGCTCGGCCTTGAGGGTCAGGCTGTCGACCTTGTTGACCAGGTCGTCGCGGGAGGTCAGGCCATAGAAGCTGTCATAGGGCACGTCCAGCACGCCACTGTCGGTGGTCCGCTCGCCGATCTTGGTGAACAGGGGGATGCCGTAGTCGGGCATCTGATCGCTGTCGAGGTGGTAATAGCTGGCCGTCAGGGTCGTGGGCGTGCCCAGGCCCACCGCGACCGAGGCGGCGACGCCCCACTTGTCGAAGTCAACCGCATCGCGCCCGGCCACATCGCCCTGGGAGGCCATGAGGTTCAGGCGCATGGCCGCCGTCTCGGACACCGTCCAGTTGGCATCGACCGTGCCGCGCAGATAGCTGTCGGTGCCTGCGCCCAAGCTGGCGTGGGCAAAGGTCTGCAGGCGGGGGGCCTTGGAGCTGAGGTTGATGCTGCCCCCGCCCGAGCCGCGTCCCGAATAGACGGAATCGGGGCCCTTGATGACCTCGACCTGTTCCAGGTTGAAGACCTCGCGCTGCTGGCCGCCGCTGTCGCGGATGCCGTCGACGAAGATGTTGTTGCCCGAGGACTGGCCACGGATGAAGGGCCGGTCGGCCAGGGGCTGGCCGCCCTCGCCTGCGCCAAAGGTGATGCCGGGCGAGGTGCGCAGGATGTCCTGGAGCGAGGTGGCTGCGGTCTGCTCGATGATCTGGTGGGGGATCACGGTGACGGCGCGCGGGGTGTCCACCAGGGGAGCCACATATTGCGGGTCAGACGGTTCGCGGCGCTGGCGCTGGCCGTGGACGTCGATGGCGCTCAGCGTCGTCGTGGCCTGGGACTGGTCCACCGCAGGCGCGGGCGTGGTCTCGGCGTCGGCCAGGACAGGGGTGGCGCACAGCATTCCGGCCGCACTGGATGCGAAAAGCAGGGCCTTGAGCGCCTCGGGGCGAACATCGGACATGGAAAAGGAACCCGTCGTTATTATTAAGACTGGTTCGCAATAGCAGGTTTTTAGAGTGCGACAATCTGTCTTTTGCGAGTAACTCGCATTTTCATGACATATCCCCGCCGCAGATCAGTCGGTGCGCGCCACCGCCTTGATAGAGATGGCCGCATCGGCCAGCCGGTCAGGATCGACCGCCGCCGCCTTGCCGATCAGCTGGCGTCCGCCCATGAAGTCGGCCGGGCTGCTGACCGCCTCGACGCAGACGATGCGATCGCCCTTCAGGTGGAAGACGGCAAAGCGGCCCTGGGCCGGATCGCCGCGCACGACCTGCCGGTCCGCATCGAAGGGGAGGCCGGCGATCTGCAGCTTGACCTCATACTGGTCGGACCAGAACCAAGGCACCTCGGGCGCGGGAGCCGGACGGCCGGTGATGGCGCAGGCCGCCTGTTTGGCCTGCTCCAGGGCATTTGGCACGGATTCCAGCCGGTGCATCCGGTCGCCGTGGACCGGGATCGGGCGGCGGGTCACGTCGCCGATCGCATAGATGGCCGGATCACTGGTCCGGGCCGCATGATCGACGACCACGCCCTGGTCGCAGGCCAGGCCAGCCTGGCGGGCCAGGCCGTCGCAGGCCAGGGCCCCGACGCCGACCAGGATGGCATCGGCGGCGCCCAACTGCCCATCGGCCAGGCGCACGCCCCCGGCCTCGAAGCCCGTCACCTCCACGCCGGTCAGGATCTCGACCCCGGCCTGGCGATGCCGCTCGGTAAAGAAGCGCGACAGGGGCTCGGAGGCGACGCGGGCCAGCACCCGGTCCATCCGCTCGATCACCACCGCCTCGGCCCCCAGGGCGCGGGCCGAGGCCGCCGCTTCCAGCCCGACATAGCCGCCACCGACCACAGCCAGGCGCTTGCCCGGGGCCAGGACGGATTTCAGCCGCTCGGCGTCCTCAAGCGTGCGCAGTTCCAGAAGGTCAGGATTGTCGGCACCGGGCAGGTCCAGCCGCCGCGCGGTCGAGCCCGTCGCCAGGACCAAGTAGTCATAGGTCTCGATCTGACCACCGGCGAAGCGCACGGTTCTTGCCGCAGGATCGATAGCCTCGGCAGTAACGCCGGTGCGCAGTTCGATCCGGTTCTCGGCATAGAAGCTTTCGGGCCGCAGCAGCAGGTCCTCCAGGCCCGCCTCGCCCTTCAGCCAGGCCTTGGACAGCGGCGGCCGCTGATAGGGGGCCGCCCGCTCCTCGCCCACCAGCAGGATCTGGCCGTCAAATCCATACTGCCGCAACAGGGCCGCCACCGAGCCACCCGCGTGGCCTGCACCGATAATCAGAACCTTGGTCATGGCTTGGCAGATAGGACGGATCGCGATGCGAAGAAAGCCGCCACGCACCCTTGACCGTTCCACTGTTACAGCATAGTGGAACGCGCATGACGATCCAGTCCCCTGCCCCCCACGCCAAGGATGCCGCCAAGGCCGCCGCCCGGAACGCCCTGCTGGACGCGCTGCTGTCCATGCAGACGCGCGAGGAAATGGCCGCCTATCTGGCCGACCTGTGCACGCCTGCCGAACTGCGCGCCTTTACCGAGCGCTGGCAGGTGGCGCGCCTGCTGGACGGGGGCGACAAATCCTATCGCGAGATCGCTGCCGAGGCCGGGGCCAGCCCGACCACCGTGGTCCGCGTCGCCCGCTATCTGAAGGACATGCCGCATCAGGGCTATCGCATCGCCCTGGACCGCATCGCCTCCGCTGACTGAACCCAGCCCCGAGAGAACACCCATGAGTACCGCACAAGGTCGGCTCCGCATCGCGATCCAGAAATCCGGCCGTCTGGCCGACCGCTCGCTGGACCTGATCCGCGACGCGGGCCTGAAATGGGTCAAGGGTCACAATGAACTGCTGTACCGCGTCGAAAACTATCCCATCGACCTGATCCGCGTGCGTGACGACGACATTCCCACCTTCGTGGCCGACGGCGTCTGCGATCTGGGAATCGTCGGCGAGAACGTGCTGGAAGAAGGCCGCAACGGGGGCCCCAATGCCGAGGTGGTCATGCCGCTGGGCTTTGGCCGCTGCACGCTGAAGCTGGCGACCCTGCCGGGCAAATGGGACGGGCCGCGGTCGCTGGAGGGCCAGCGCATCGCCACCTCCTATCCGAACATCCTCAAACGCTTCCTCGACAGGGAAGGCGTCAAGGCCGACGTGGTGCTGATGCGCGGCGCGGTCGAGGTCGCCCCGCGCATGAAGCTGGCGGCCGGCATCTGCGATCTGGTCTCGACCGGAGCCACTCTGGAAGCCAACGGCCTTGTCGCCCGCGACACCGTGTTCGAATCCCAGGCCGTGCTGATCCGGTCACCGACCAGCCCCGAGCCGGAACTGGCCGACCTGCTGGACAGCGTGATGGAGCGCATGAGCGGCGTCATCGCCTCCTCGGGGGCGAAATATGTGATGATGAACGCCCCGCGCGCGGCGCTGGATGCCATCACCGCCATCCTGCCGGGGGCGGGGTCGCCCACCATCATGCCGCTGGCCGGTCGTGACGACGCCGTGGCCGTCCACGCCGTCTGTCAGGAAGCCGTATTCTGGGAAACGCTGGAAAAGCTGAAGGCGGCAGGGGCCTCGGCCATCCTCGTCCTGCCCATCGAGAAGATGATGTGATGAAGACGTTTGAATGGTCCGGGCTGGATGAAGCCCAGAAACGCGAGGCCCTGGCCCGCCCGGCCCGGCGCGTGGCTGCCGATGTGACCGGCGTGGTGCGCCAGATCATGGAGGATGTCGCCACGCGCGGCGGGGCCGCCGTGACCGAATGGTGCCTCAAGCTGGATGGCGCACCGCCGCGCCGCATTCCCATCAACAACGAGACGCTGAGCGCCGCCCGCGACCAGCTGGCCCCCGCCGACACCCGCGCCATCCGCATGGCGGCGGAAAACATCCGCGTGTTCCATCAGGCGACCAAGCCCGAGGACACCGATCTGATCGAGACCACCGCTGGCGTACGCTCCAGGATCGCATGGCGGGCCATTGGCGCGGCCGGCATCTATGTGCCCGGTGGCACGGCCCCGCTGTTCTCCTCGCTGCTGATGCAGGCCATTCCCGCACAGGTGGCGGGGGTCAAGACCCGCGTCGCCGTGACCCCGCCGTCCCGGGACGGCTCGGTCCACCCTGCCATGATCATCGCCGCCGCCGAGGCGGGCCTGGATGCCATCTGGGCCATCGGCGGGGCACAGGCCATTGCCGCCCTGACCTATGGCGTCGAACTGGAAGATGGCGTGATCCCGCGCTGTGACAAGCTGTTCGGTCCGGGCAATTCCTATGTCGCTGAGGCGAAGAAACAGGCCAGCGCCCTGCCCGCCGGCCCCGCCGTGGACATGCCCGCCGGTCCGTCCGAACTGATGGTGGTGGCCGACAGTGCTGCCGATCCGGTCATTGCCGCCGCCGACCTGCTGTCCCAGGCCGAGCACGACACGGACGCGCAGGTCATTCTTGTCGCCACGTCCAGGGCCGCGCTGAACGCCATCCTTGAAGAGGTCGAGGCGCAGGTGGCCAGCCTGCCGCGCGCCGAAACAGCCCGCGCCTCGCTTGGCGAAGCCCGCGCCATCCTGGCCCGCGATACCGACAGCGTGATCGAGGTCATCAACCTTTACGGCCCCGAACACCTGGCCCTCCAGACCGAGGACGCCGGTGATCTGGTGGACCGTGTCGAGGCCGCCGGTGCCATCTTCGTCGGCGGCTGGGCCGCAGAAACCCTCGGCGACTATGCCGCCGGTCCCAGCCACGTCCTGCCGACCGATGGCGGGGCGCGGACGCTGGGCGGCATCACCACCGCCAGCTTCATGACCTCCATGTCGGTGCAATACGTCAATGAACAGGGGGCCCGCACCCTTGGCCCCATCGCGGCCCGCCTGGCGCGTCTGGAAGGGCTGGAGGCCCATGCCCGCGCCGCAGACCTGAGGAGCGAGGCATGAGCCTGCCTGCCCCCTTCGGACCGCTGGTTTCGGGCGGCGAGGGACTGGACGCCTATCCGGCCAGCCCCGCCGCCCTCGCCGCCCGCATGGCCGAAATCTATGGCGTCGGGGCCGGCCAGGTCCTTCCGGTTCGCGGCCTGACCCACGCGCTGGAACTGGTCTGGCGACTGGCCGCGCGCGACGGCGGCTCCGTGGAAGCCCCCAGGGCCGAGCCCTATACCACCTTGTCGGCCATCTATCCGGCCAAGGGCGAGGCCGTCGCCGTCATCGCCCGCGCGATCGGTTCTGCCGAGGCCATTGCCGAAATGGCCGCCCGCGTGTCGCCAGCCCTGCTGGTGGTCGATGAAGGGGTGATCGAGTTTTCCGACGCGCCGTCGGCCACCACGGTGATCGGCCAGCACCCGAACCTGATCGTCCTGCGCAGCCTGTCGCTGGCCTATGGCCTGGCCGGTGCGCGTGTGGGGGCGGCCATTGCCCAGCCCGAGACCCTGGCCCGTCTGGTCACGGTGCTGGAACCCTATGCCCTGCCCGCGCCGCTGGTGAAGCTGGCGCAGCAGGCCCTCGACCCGTCGCGCCTGCTGGAAAGCCGCGAACGTATTGCCACCGTGCGCCGGGAGCGCGAACGGGTGGTGCGCGAGCTGTCGCGCGTGGTGCCGGTGGACAATGGCGTCGGCCCGATCGTCATCGTGCGGCCCGACGATATCGCCGACAGCCTGAACCGGCTCAAAGCCTTCGGCATTGCCGCCGACGTGTCCGAAGAGCGCCTGCGCCTGCCTGTGTCGCTGAAACCCGAGGTCAATGACCGCCTGCTGGCCGCCTTTGGCCTGAACCCCGGCAAGGTCCGCGCCCCGCGCACCGGCCAGTCGGTGCGCGACACCAAGGAGACGCGCATCGTCTGCGCCGTGAATCTGGACGAGGCGGCTCCGGTCAGGATCGAGACCGGCGTCGGCTTCTTTGACCACATGCTGGAACAGATCGCGGCCCACGGCGGCTTCTCGCTGCGCCTGAAGTGCGAGGGCGACCTGCATACCGATCCGCACCACACCATCGAGGACTGCGCCATCGCCCTGGGCCAGGCGCTGAAACAGGCGCTGGGCGAGCGCAAGGGCATCCAGCGCTACGGCTTTGTCCTGCCGATGGACGAGGCCAATGCCGTGGTCTCCATCGACCTGTCGGGCCGTCCCTTCCCCGTGTTCGAGGGCAGCTTCGAGACGCCCTATCTGGGCGACTATCGCACCGATATGACGGCCCACGTCTTTCGCTCGCTGGCCGAGCATCTGGGCGCGGCAGTCCACATTACGGTCACCGGCACCGACGACCACCACAAGACCGAGGCCTGCTACAAGGGCTTTGGCCGGGCGTTGCGTCAGGCCATCAAGGTCGAAGGCGACGCCATCCCCTCGACCAAGGGGGTGCTGTGATGCCCCCTTCAAATCCGCTCATCCCCGCGCAGGCGGGGACCCAGGACTTTGGCGACGACCTCTGTCGTCCTGGCCCTGTTTCGTGCGCCCTCGTCCAACCGCCAGCCCCTGGCCTGATCTGGGTCCCCGCCTGCGCGGGGATGAGCGGTGAATAGATGAACGTCACCCTGATCGGATATGGTTCGGGCAATGTGGCCTCGGTGCGGTTTGCGCTGGAGCGGCTGGGCGCGCGGGTGCGGGTCACCGCCGACCCTGCCGATGTCTTGGAGGCCGAGCGGGTCATCCTGCCGGGTGTCGGCGCGGCGGGCTTTGCCATGCAACGGCTGCACAGCCTTGGACTGGTCGAGGCCCTTCGCGCCTTCGAGCGCCCCTTGATGGGGGTCTGCCTGGGCCAGCAACTGCTGTTCGAGGCCTCGGACGAGGATGGCGACATCACCATGCTGGGCCTGATCCCCGGTCGGGTCACGGCGATTGAACCGCGCCCCTCCATGCCCTCGCCCCACATGGGCTGGAGCCGCCTGACCAAACGCCGCGACGATCCGCTGCTGGACGGCGTCAATGACGGCGAATGGGCCTATTTCGTGCACGGCTTTGTCTGCCCCGATGGCGAGGCGACGATTGCCGCCGCCGACTACGGCCGGCCCATTCCCGCCGTGGTGAACCACAAGAACCGCTGGGGCTGCCAGTTCCATCCCGAACGCTCCACCCGCACCGGTGCCCGTATCCTCAAGAATTTCCTCGAGTTGCCCGCATGATCATCTATCCCGCCATTGACCTGAAAGACGGTTTCGCGGTGCGCCTGATGCACGGCGATTTCGATCAGGTCACCCGCTACGACGACAATCCCGCCAGCCGTCTGGCCACCTTCGCCGCGGAGGGAGCCGAATGGGTCCATGTGGTCGATCTGGACGGGGCCAAGGCCGGCCAGGCGCGTCAGTATGAACTGGTCGGCGAAATGGCGCGGGCCGTGGACGTCAAGATCCAGTGCGGCGGCGGCGTGCGCACCGAGGACGACGTGAAACGGCTGCTGGATGCGGGCGTGACCCGCGTGGTGGTCGGCTCCCTGGCGGTCACCCAGTCCGATCAGGTTCTGGCCTGGCTGGACGAGTTCGGTCCCGAGGCCATCACCCTGGCGCTGGACGTCAAATATGAAGGCGGGATGCCGGTGCCTGCACTGAAGGGCTGGACCCAGTCGGCGGGTGTCGACCTGTGGACCGTGCTGGAACGCTATCCGTCCGACCTGCTGACCCACGTCCTGATGACCGATGTCAGCCGTGACGGGGCGCTGACGGGGGTCAATCTGGACCTGCTGGGCGAGGCCCTGCGCCGCCGCCCCGATCTCAGGATCCAGGCTTCGGGCGGGGTGGCAACACTGGACGACCTCAAGGGGGCCAGGGCCATCGGCTGTGACGGGGCCATCACCGGCCGCGCCATCTACGAAGGCCGGTTCACCGTGGCCGAAGCCATCAAGGCCGTCGCCGGATGACCGCGCGCAGGATCATTCCCTGTCTGGACGTGAAGGACGGCCGCGTCGTCAAGGGCGTGCGCTTCGAGGGCCACGTCGACATGGGAGACGCCGCCGAGCTGGCCGCCCGCTATCGTGACGAGGGCGCGGACGAACTGGTCTTTTACGACATCACCGCCAGCCCCGAGGGCCGCACCCTCGACTATTCGTGGGTGCAGGACATCGCCCGCCTGCTGGACATCCCCTTCTGCGTGGCCGGCGGCATCCGCACGGTCGAGCAGGCAGCCCGCTGCCTCGACCACGGAGCGGACAAGGTGTCGATCAACTCCCCCGCGCTGGAGCGCCCGGAACTGATCACCGAAATGGCCGAGCGTCTGGGCCGCCAGTGCGTGGTCGTGGGCGTCGACAGCGCCTTTCAGGACGGTGTGTGGAAGGTCCACAAATACACCGGCGATCCCGACGCCCGTCGCGGCGCAGGCAAGCTGACGCTGGACTGGATTCTGGAAGCCCAGACGCTGGGAGCCGGCGAGATCGTGCTGAACTGCATCGATCAGGACGGCGTGCGCAAAGGCTATGATGTCGAACAGCTCACCGCCGTGCGCGAACGGCTGACCATTCCGCTGGTCGCCTCGGGCGGAGCCGGCGCGATGGAGCATTTCCTGTCGGCCTTCAAGGATGCCGACGTGTCCGGTGCCCTGGCCGCCAGCGTCTTCCACTCCGGCGCCATCGCCATTCCCGATTTGAAAGCCTACCTCGACCGGAACGGGGTGGAGGTACGGATATGACCGTCCGCCTCATTCCGCTCATCCCCGCGCAGGCGGAGAAACAATCGGCACAAAGCGGGCAGGATCAATGACCCTCAAGCATTCCATCGACATTTCCAGCATCGACTTTGCCAAGGGCAACGGCCTGATCCCCGCCGTGGTCCAGGACGCCGACACCCTCCAGGTACTGACCCTGGCCTACATGGACAGGGCCGCGCTGGAAGAAACCCTGGACAGTGGCCAGGCCACCTTCTTTTCGCGCTCGCGCGGGGGGCGCTGGCGCAAGGGCGAAACCTCGGGCGATTTCCTCAATGTCGTCTCGGTCACCCCCGACTGCGACAATGACGCGGTGGTGGTGAAGGTCAGGCCGGTCGGCAATGCCTGCCACCTGAACCGCATCAGCTGCTTTGGCGACGAGGATGCGCCCGGCGTCGGCCGGCTGGGCCGGCTGGAGCAAACCATCAAGGTCCGCGCCCTGGCCGATCCGTCAGAAAGCTGGACGGCGCGCCTGGTGGCCCAGGGCCCCAAGCGGGCAGCCCAGAAGGTAGGCGAGGAGGGTGTCGAGACCGCCCTGGCCGCCGCCGCCGGCGATGAGGTGGAACTGGCCAACGAGGCTGCGGATTTGATCTATCACCTGCTGGTCCTGCTCCACACCCGTAACATGGTGTTTCAAGACGTGATTGATGTCTTGGCGCAGCGCGCGGAACGGGCCAAGACCCATGCCTAAGCCGTAAGGCACGATTCCCGCCAAGCGGGCACTGGAGGAATAGCGCGAATGGCAGCCTTGATCCTGTTCGGCGGTGGCGGTGACCTCGCCATGCGGATGTTGCTTCCGTCGCTCTATTTCCTCGACCACGACGGACTGCTGCCGGACGACCTGAGGATCATCGGGGCGGCCCGCTCCGAGGAGACCCCGGCCGAATACATCGACAAGGTCCATGAGGCGGTGAAGGCCCGGGCCGAAAGCGATGGCGGCTGGAGCGAGGACAGCTGGGCCCGCATGAAGGCCCGCCTGGACTACCGCGCCGTCGATGCCACCGACCCGGCCAGCCTGGAGCCGCTCAAGGCCCTGTGCGGCGAGGGCGAGATCACCTCCTTCCTGGCCGTCTCCCCGTCGCTCTATGGCCGCATCGTCACCGCCATGAAGACGGCGGGCCTGGCGGAAAGGAACTGCCGCATCGTGCTGGAGAAGCCGGTCGGACGGGACC
>JAEYQX010000054.1 GCA_023409795.1 Pseudomonadota bacterium | reverse complement strand
GTCAGGAATAGAGGGTCTTATGCAGCAAACACTTCGGGTCGCCGTCAGTGCCTTGGTTCTGGTCTGGTCATTGGCGGGACAGGCGCAGGCCCTGGCCTCGCAGCCCACTCTGTCCGAACTGGCTGTCGGGGCTGACGTGCGCGGCGAACTGGATGGACAGAGCCCGGTCACCGACGGGGCCGAGCCGATCGCCTACCAGGACTACCTGATCCGCCTGGACGCCGGCCAGCGGGTCCAGGTCGACCTGCTGTCCGAGGATTTCGACCCCTATCTGGAGCTTTACCGGGCAGACCAGACGGACGGCGATCCCCTGGTCTTCAACGACGATGGCCCCGCCGGCGACATGGATGCCCGCCTGCGATACACGGCAGAGGCCGGGGGTAGCTATGTCCTGCGGGCGCGCACCTTTGCCGGGACCAATGGCGGGGCCTATCGCCTGACGATCCAGACGCCGGCCGCGATTGCCTACCCGGCGGCCGAGCCTGTGGGTTCGGCCGACAGCCGCGATGGCCGCTTGACCAAGGATGACGCCCGAGACGAGGACGAGGCCCAGTTCGACCTCTTCCAATGGCGGGCCGAGGCCGGGGAAAGGCTGAGAATCTTCCTGGAATCGGACGACTTCGACCCGCGTGTCAGCGTGGGTCAGATGACTGATGGACATTTCTCGGAACTGGCCTGGAACGACGATGGCCCGGGCCAGGGGCTGAACTCCGAATTGATCTTTTCGCCCCCGGACGCGGGGACCTATGTGATCAAGGTCATGGCGGTGGGCGAGTCGGGCGAGGGGCGCTACAGCCTCACGACCGAGCCGGGGCCCCAGCCGCCGGCCGTGCGCGACCTGCGGGCGGATGACACCGTCGAGGGGCGGCTGGACGCCCAGACCGGTCGTTCTGACAGCGGCATGGCCGCCGACCACTATCGTTTTGCCGGCCAGGCCGGGCAGCGCATCTCCGTTACCCTGAATTCCAGCGACTTCGACGCCTTTGTCGAGTTGTTCGACGCTCAGATGAACAGCCTGGCCTCGGACGACGACGGGGCAGGGAACCTGAACGCCCGCCTGGTCCATCGCCTGGCTGAGGATGGGGAATACCGGATCGAGGCGCGCAGCGTGGACGGGACCGAGGGCGACTATGACCTGACGCTGGCCATCCTGCCCGAAGCCCCGCCCCCCGGTGCCATCGCCTTTGGCCAGACGCTGGAGGGCGAGCTGAAGACCGGACAGGCCGTGGATGACCACGGACAGGCCTATGGCGCCTATGTCTTTTCGGGGAGCAAGAACCAGAGGGTCCAGATCACCGTCCGGTCGGGCGATTTTGATGCCATGGCCCAGATCGGGCGCATGGGGGACGACGACAGCTTCGAGGTCCTGGCCAGCGACGACGACGGCCTGCGCCAGGGGACGGATGCGCGGCTGAACTTTACCCTGCCGGAAGATGGCGACTATGTCGCGCGCGCCCTGTCCTATGAATCCGACGGCACCGGCCTTTATTCGATCGAGCTGACCAACCGGGGGCCGGAGCCGGGGCCGGGCAGCCTGCTGGTGCCCTCGGTCGCACGCGGCAGCCTGAGCGACCTGGATGGCCTGACCAGCGAGGGCATCGCCTATGATGCCTGGAGCTTCCGCGCCAAGGCCAACGACAGGCTGCGCTTTACCCTGATCGCCGCCACCTTTGATGCCCTGGTCGAGGTGGGCGAGGACAAGAACGGCAACTGGCGGGTCCTGGCCTCAGACGACGATGGCCTGTCCGACACCCACGCCCGCCTGGACTGGACCGCCCCGCGCGATGGCACCTACCTGGTCCGGGCGCGCTCGTTCGCGCCGGGGGCCACCGGCGACTATGTCCTGACCGTGGAGAGACAGCCCTGAGCCCTTCTGACCAGATCCTGGGGCGCAAGGACCAGCACCTGGACGTGGTGCTGGCGGGCAAGGGGCGTCATGCGACGGCCTCGGGCTTTGACGACTGGCGCTTTGTCCATGAGGCCCTGCCGGATCTGGACTATGGCTCCATCGACCTGGGCGCAGACCTGCTGGGACGGCGGCTGCAGGCCCCGCTGCTGATCAGCGCCATGACCGGCGGCCCGACCCGCGCCGAGGCGATCAACGCCCGGCTGGCCGAGACGGCGCAGCACCTGGGCCTGGCCCTGGCGGTCGGCTCACAGCGGACCGCCTTGGAAGGCGGGCCGGCTGGCGGCCTTGATCGCAGTCTCAGGGACCGGGCCCCCGATACGCCGATCCTGGCCAATATCGGTGCCGCCCAGCTGACCCGCGGCTTTGGCCTGGACCAGGCCCGGCGCGCCATCGACATGATTGGGGCCGATGCCCTGGTGGTCCACCTGAACCCGTTGCAGGAAGCCTGCCAGCCCGAGGGCGACCGCGACTGGTGGGGCGTCGGGGCGGCCCTGCAGGCCCTGATCCGCAGCCTGGACGTGCCGGTGATCGTCAAGGAGACGGGGGCTGGCATCTCGGCCCTGACGGCACAGAGGCTGATCGCCATGGGCGCGGCGGGCCTGGACGTGGCCGGGGCAGGGGGCACGAACTGGGCCCTGATCGAGGGCGAGCGCGCCACCGAGGCGGCGGACCGGGCCCACGCCCAGGCCTTTGCCGGCTGGGGCATTCCCACCGCCCGCGCCATCGCCGAGGCCCGCAATTCCTTGCCCGAGGCCCTGATCATCGGTTCGGGCGGCGTGCGCGATGGCCTGGATGTCGCCAAGTCCATCCGCCTGGGCGCAGACGTGGTCGGCATGGCGGCGGGGGTGATCCATGCGGCGACGGAATCCACCGAGGCGGTGGTGGACCTGTTCCAGGTAGTGATCCGCCAGCTGCGCACCGCCTGTTTCTGCACCAATGCCGCCAGCCTGGCCGCGCTGCGCAGGGTGCCCTTGCAAAGGACCAGCTGATCAAGCACTTCGTGACAGCTGTTAAGCCAGGACACGGTCCTGAAGGAGACAAGATGCGACTGTTAATGACCATGACGGCCCTGGGTGCGACCGTTCTGGGCGGTGTCCTGGTGGGCGCGGAGCCGGCTGCGGCCCAGAGCCTGATCCAGCCGGGGCAGAGGATCGATGGCGTGCTGACGGCCAAGGACCAGCGGATGGACGATGGCTCCTTCTACCGCTGCTATCAGCTGCAGACCCGTGCCAACACGGCCTATACGGTCACCCTGGCCTCCTCGGCATTCGATGCCTTCATGGCCGCCGGTCCCGGCACCGACTGCGACCAGACCACGGACTTCAACGATGACGGCCCCGACATGGGCACGGATTCGCAGATCCGCTTCGTCGGCGATGGCGGGCCGTGGATCATCCGCGCCAACACCCTGGGCGAGGGCCAGACGGGCCGCTTCCAGCTGAGCGTGTCCGAAGGCAGCCGCATCGAGCCGACCCAGGCCATCGTGCCGATCGCCGTGGGCGAAAGCCTCGCCGGCGAGCTGGCCATCAGCGATCGGGTCGGCGGCGATAACTCCTATTTCGACTGCTATGTCCTGAACGTGCGCCAGGCCCAGAGCATCGCCATCCGCATGGATTCCAGCGAGTTCGACGCCTACCTCAGCCTCTATAACGGCGGGCAGTGCGAGGGCTCTGTGGTCTTCACCGACGATGACAGCGGTGGTGGCACCAGCGCGCGCATCCTGGAGACTCTGCGCCCGGGCACCTATTCGATCCGGGCCAACTCGCTGAGCGCCAATGAGACGGGAGCCTACAGCCTGTCGGTCACGGTCCGCCGCTAGGAACACAAAAAAGAAGGCCCCGATCCGCAAGATCGGGGCCTTTTTCCTGTCTAGAGGGCCGAGGGCAGGAGCCTTGCGGCAAAGTCGCGATAGCGGCCTGCCCGGACCCCGGCCGTGGCCCGGGCAATGTCCGGCGCGAAATAGTGGTCGCTGGCATAGGGCGCGGCGGCCTCACGCACGATGGCATAGGCGGCCTCCAGCGCAGGCGAGCTGGTCAGGGGGCGGTGGAACTCCAGCCCCTGTGCGGCGGCCAGCAGCTCGATCCCGACCACGGTGGCGGTGTTCTCGGCCATGTCCAGCAGGCGGCGGGCACCATGGGTGGCCATGGAGACATGGTCTTCCTGGTTGGCGCTGGTCGGGACGGTGTCGATGCTGCACGGATGGGCCACCATCCGGTTCTCGGCCACCAGGGCGGCCGCCGTCACCTGGGCAATCATGAAGCCGGAGTTCAGGCCGCTCTCGCGCACCAGGAATGCGGGCAGCTCGCTCATCTTGGGATCGACCAGGATCGAGGTGCGGCGCTCGCTGATATTGCCGATCTCGCACAGCACCATGGCGATCTGATCTGCTGCAAAAGCAACGGGTTCGGCGTGGAAGTTGCCGCCCGAGATGACATCGCCGTCGTCAAAGAAGACCAGGGGATTGTCGGTCACGGCATTGGCCTCGCGCGCCAGGGTGGCGGCGGCGTTCCTCAGCACATCCAGGGCGGCGCCCATGACCTGGGGCTGGCAGCGCAGCGAGTAGGGGTCCTGGACCTTGGTGCAATCGTCGCGGTGGCTTTCGCGGATGGCGCTGCCGGCCATCAGGTCGCGCAGGGCAGCGGCCACGTCGATCTGACCCGGCTGGCCGCGCAGGGCATGGATGCGGTGGTCAAACGGCGCGTCCGAGCCCTTCAGCGCATCGACCGACAGGGCCCCGGTGGCCATGGCGGCGGCAAAGACGTCCTCGGTGGCGAACAGTCCGGCCAGGGCAAGGGCGGTCGAGCACTGGGTGCCGTTCAGCAGGGCCAGGCCCTCCTTGGGGCCGAGGACGATGGGGGAGAGCCCCGCCCTGGACAGCGCGGTTTCGGCATCCAGCACCTGGCCCTGCCACCGCGCTTCACCCACGCCGATCAGGACGCAGGACATATGGGCCAGGGGGGCCAGGTCGCCCGAGGCCCCGACCGAGCCCTTGGACGGAATGCAGGGCAGGACCTCGGCATTCACCAGGGCGATCAGGCTCTCCAGCGTGGCGCGGCGGATGCCCGAGGCTCCCCTGGACAGGCTGGCGATCTTGAGCACCATCAGCAGGCGGGTGACCTTGTCGTCCAGCCATTCACCCACGCCGCAGGCATGGCTGAGGACGAGGTTTTTCTGCAGGGTTTCAAGGTCCTCTGGCGCGATCCTGGTGTTGGCTAGCAAGCCGAAGCCGGTGTTGATGCCATAGACGGTGCGGCCCTGATCCAGAATGGCGGCCACCGTGGCCGCGCCCTTTTCGACGTCGGCCCAGGCGTGCTCGCTGAGCGAGACATGGACCGGGCCCTCCATCACCGCGCGAAGCTGGGCGAGGGTGAGCGGGGCAGAGCCGATTTCAATGCGGGTGGTCATGGGCTTACAGGTCCAGCGAAGGCAGGTTCAGGCCGTGTTCGCGTGCGGCGTCACGGGCAATGTCGTATCCGGCGTCGGCGTGGCGCATCACGCCCGTCGCCGGGTCGTTCCACAGGACGCGCTCAAGGCGCCTGGCGGCCTCGTCCGAGCCGTCGGCGACGATGACCACGCCCGAGTGCTGGGAATAGCCCATGCCGACCCCGCCGCCGTGATGCAGCGATACCCACGACGCGCCCGAGGCCGTGTTCAGAAGGGCGTTCAGCAGCGGCCAGTCGGAAACGGCATCCGATCCGTCCTGCATGGCTTCGGTTTCGCGATTGGGGCTGGCGACGGAGCCCGAGTCCAGGTGGTCGCGGCCAATCACGATGGGGGCCGACAGCTCGCCGGACCTGACCATTTCGTTGAACATCAGCCCTGCGCGGTGGCGGTCGCCCAGACCGATCCAGCAGATGCGGGCGGGCAGCCCCTGGAAGGCAATGCGCTCTCCTGCCATGTCCAGCCAGCGGTGCAGGCCGGCATTGTCGGGGAACAGCGTCTTCATTGCCGCGTCGGTCTTGCGGATGTCCTCGGGATCGCCCGACAGGGCGGCCCAGCGGAACGGGCCGATGCCGCGACAGAACAGCGGGCGGATATAGGCAGGCACAAAGCCGGGGAAGTCGAAGGCGTTTGCCACGCCCTGATCGAAGGCGACCTGACGGATGTTGTTGCCATAGTCGGTCACGGGGATGCCCATCTGCTGGAAATCCAGCATGGCCCGGACGTGGGTGGCCATGGATTTGCGGGCCGCAGCGTCGACCTCGGCGGGGGCGGTCGTGCGCTTTTCCTCCCATTCGGTGACGGTCCAGCCGGCGGGCAAATAGCCGTTGACCGGATCGTGGGCGCTGGTCTGGTCGGTCACCAGATGGGGACGAATTCCACGCGCCACCATTTCAGGCAGAAGTTCAGCTGCATTGCCCAACAGCCCGATAGAAATAGGCTTTTTGTCTTTCAGGCTCTGTTCCAGCAGGGCCATGGCCTCGTCCAGTGTCTCGGCCATCACATCAACATAGCGCGTGCGAAGACGGAATTCGATGCGGCTGCGCTGACACTCGATGGTGATGCACGACGCCCCCGCCATGGTCGCGGCCAGGGGTTGCGCCCCGCCCATGCCGCCAAGACCTGCGGTCAGGATCCATTTGCCCGACCAGTCACCGTCATAGTGCTGGCGGCCGGCCTCCATGAAGGTCTCATAGGTGCCTTGGACGATGCCCTGGGTGCCGATGTAGATCCACGATCCGGCGGTCATCTGGCCGTACATGGCCAGACCCTTTTTATCGAGTTCGTTGAAATGCTCCCACGTCGCCCATTTGGGCACGAGGTTGGAGTTGGCGATCAGCACGCGCGGCGCATCGGCATGGGTGCGGAACACGCCCACCGGCTTGCCCGATTGCACCAGCAGGGTTTCGTCCTCTCCCAGCGTCTGCAACTGCTCGACAATGGTGTCGAAGGCCTGCCAGTTTCGGGCCGCCTTGCCGATACCGCCATAGACGACTAGGTCCTCGGGGCGCTCGGCCACCTCCGGGTCGAGGTTGTTCATCAACATCCTCATGGCCGCCTCGGCAGCCCAGGTCTTGGCCGTCTTTTCCGGGCCACGGGGGCTGCGGACCACTCTCGTATTCGGATGGGCGTCGGGCGTCGTCATGGCGTCAAACTCGTTGGGAAAGGGCAAAGTCGCGGCAGGCCGTCAGGACCGTGCCAAGGGTGGCGCGAAGGGCCTGGGCGCGTTGCGGGGCATAGGGCGTGGGCCAGGTCCCTGGCGTGAACTGAGCCGGCTCGTCCATGTAGCCACGGCAGGCCAGCTCCATCTGGATCGCATGGATGCCGCGGTCGGGCCGGCCATAGTGGCGGGTGGTCCAGCCGCCCTTGAAGCGACCGTTGACCACGTGGCTGTCGCCGGTGGCGGCGCAGGCGGCCTCGACCGCCCGGGTCAGGGCCGGGGCGCAGGTCTGGCCGCCGTTATCGCCGATGCAGAACTGGGGCAGTTCCCCCTCGAACAGCCGCGCGACGTGCGAGCGGATCGAGTGGGCGTCATAGACGACGACCGGGCCGTCGGCGGACAGGCGCTCGATCTGGGCGGCCAGGGCGGCGTGATAGGGCTGGAACCAGATGCGGGTGCGCCGGGCGATCTCGTCGGCATCGGGGGCCAGGCCCGGCCGATACAGGGGCTCGTCGTCAAAGGTCTCGGTCGGGCACAGGCCGGTCGTGGCCATGCCGGGATAGAGGGTGACCCCAGACGGGTCGCGGTTCACATCGATGACGCTGCGCGAGATGGCGGTGCGCACCGTGGTCGCGCCCAGGTCGCGGGCAAAGTCATAGAGCAGATGGATCCACCAGTCGGCGTCCTTGCGCGCCAGCCAGGGATCGACCATCCGCGCCTCGATATCGGCAGGAATATCGGTGCCGGTGTGGGGAAAGGCCACGATCAGCGGGGCCGTGCCCTCATGCACAGTCAGCCAGTCCGTCATGCAATCCCTCCGCTTGCGCTTCGTCCCGTTATGTATAGACATAAGTGCGAGGATGGAGGCTTGTCCAGTGACGAAACACGACCCGAGGGAGATCGCATCGACCCTGTGGTTCAGTCAGGCCCTGTTGCCCCAGGGATGGGCGGGGGGCGTGCGGATCGGCATCCGGGACGGCCTGGTGGCCTCGATCGAGACGGACACCCGGCAAGGCACGCACGAGCCGGACCAGGGGCTGGGCCTGCCGGGGTTGTCCAACGTCCACAGCCACGCCTTCCAGCGGGCGATGGCGGGCCTGACCGAGGCGCGCGGCCCGGCAGGCGCAGGCGACGGCGACAACTTCTGGACCTGGCGCCAGCTGATGTATCGCTTCCTGGACCGGGGCGGTCCCGAGGAGATCGAGGCCATCGCCGCCCTGGCCTATGCCGAGATGCTGGAGGGCGGGTTCACGCGGGTGGGCGAGTTTCACTACCTGCACCATGACCCCGCCGGGGCTGCCTATGACGACCTGGGCGAGATGGCCGTGCGGATCGCCTCGGCGGCGCAGGCGACGGGCATCGGGCTGACTCTGCTGCCGGTCTTCTATGCCCATGCCAGCTTTGGCGGGATCGAGCCCAATCCGGGGCAAAGGCGTTTTATCAATAACTTGGATCAGTTTTCTGCTCTTATGCATCGCAGCCGCCAGGCCGTCGCCGGCCTGCCCGATGCCGTGGTGGGCGTGGCCCCGCACAGCCTGCGGGCGGTGACGCCAGAGGAACTGGCCGCCGTCGTGCCGATGGCCCGGGGCGGGCCGATCCATATCCATGCGGCCGAGCAGACCCGCGAGGTCGAGGACTGCCTGGCCTGGTCGGGCAAGCGCCCGGTGGAGTGGCTGCTGGATCATGCCGGCCTGGACCGCCGCTGGTGCCTGATCCACGCGACCCACCTGACCGCAGGGGAGACTCAGCGGTTCGCCGCCTCGGGGGCCGTTGCCGGGCTGTGCCCGATCACTGAGGCCAACCTGGGCGACGGGGTGTTTCCGGCTGTCGAGTTCCTGGCGGACGGCGGGGCCTTTGGCGTCGGCACGGATTCCAATGTCCTGATTGATGCGGCTCAGGAGCTGCGGGCGCTTGAATACAGCCAGCGGCTGACCCGGCGCGCGCGGGCGGTGCTGGCGCAGGCTGGCACCTCGACCGGCGGACGGCTTTACCGTGCCGCCCTGGCAGGCGGGGCCCAGGCGACCCAGGGCACGACCGGCATCGCGGTCGGCCAGGCGGCAGACCTGGTGGCGCTGGATCCCCAGGACCTGGCCTTTGCCGGTCGCGAGGGCGATGCGGTGCTGGACACCCTGGTCTTTGCGCCGCCGCGCCAGGCGGTGCGCACCGTCTGGCGTCGGGGCCAGGCCCTGGTTGTCGAGGGTCGCCATGTCGCGCGCGAGGCGATCGAGGCCCGCTATCGCAAGGCGCTCAAGGGCCTTCTATGACCCGCAAGTCCGAGCCCCTGCATCGCCGTATCGGTGCCGACATAGAGCAGCGCATCCATTCGGGGGAGTGGGCACCGGGCCACCGCGTGCCGACCGAGGCCGAGCTGATGGCCCAGTATGACTGTGCCCGCATGACCGTATCGCGCGCCCTGTCCGATCTGGCAGGGCGGGGCCTGGTGGTGCGGCGCAAGCGGGCGGGCACCGTGGTGGCTCATCCGCCGGTCCATTCGTCCGCCGTGGTCGATATTCCCGACATCCAGGCCGAGGTCACGGGGCGGGGCCTGGCCTATCGTCACCGCCTGCTGAACCGCCTCCAGCGCCCGGCGACAGAGGCCGAGGACTGGATGGCCACGGACGGGGGCGAGGTGCTGGAACTGGAGACCCTGCACTATGCCGACGATGAGCCCTTCGTCCTTGAGCGACGCCTGATCTCGCTGGCGGCGGCACCAGAGGCCGCCGCGGCCGACTTTGCGGTCACGCCGCCCGGCAGCTGGCTTCTGGCCCAGGTGCCGTGGACGGGGGCCGAGCACAGGATTGCGGCCGTGGCGGCCGATCATGATACAGCGCGGCGGCTGGAGCTTGATCCGGGGGCTGCCTGCCTGAGACTGGAACGCCGGACCTGGCGGGAGGGGCGAGGCGTGACCTGGGCCAGCCAAATCTTTCCCGGTGCAGCCTATGAACTGGTTGCGCGCTTTTCTCCTGCAAGGAGCCGAAGCCTATGAGCCTGATCGCGGATCGCCTGCTGATTGACTGCCGGGTCGCCACCATGGCCGAGACCGGCGTGCCCTATGGAGCCATTGAGGACGGGGCCATCCTGGTCCGCGATGGGCGGATCGCCTGGATCGGCCATGCGGGCGACCTGCCCGAGGGCTTCGAGGCGGCGCAGATCGACCGGCTGGGCGGGCGCTGGATCACGCCGGGCCTGGTCGACTGCCACACCCACCTGGTCTTTGGCGGCGACCGCTCGGGCGAGTTCGAGCAGCGGCTGTCGGGCGTCAGCTATGAAGAGATCGCCCGCGCGGGCGGCGGCATCGTGGCCTCGGTCAGCGCCACCCGCGAGGCAAGCGAGGACGAACTCTACAACCTGGCCGTCAAGCGGCTGTCAGGCCTGAAGGAAACCGGCGTCACCGCGGTCGAGATCAAGTCCGGCTATGGCCTGGATCGCGACAGTGAGCTGAAGATGCTGCGCGTCGCGCGGCGGATTGGTCGCAATGCCGGGGTGCGGGTCAGCACCAGCTATCTGGGGCTTCATGCCCTGCCACCCGAGCACAGGGACGACCGCGCGGCCTATGTGGACAAGGCTGTGGATGACATCCTGCCAGCGGCCCATGCCGAGGGTCTGGTGGATGCGGTGGATGCCTATTGCGAGCCCATCGCCTTTACCACCGGGGAAGTCGCGCGCCTGTTCGACAAGGCCGAGGCCTTGGGCCTGCCGGTCAGGCTGCACGCGGACCAGCTGTCAGACAGCGGCGGGGCGACCCTGGCGGCGCGCTATCGGGCCCTGTCTGCCGACCATATCGAATATACGAGCGAGGCCGGGGTCGCGGCCATGGCTGAGGCGGGCGTGGTGGCGGTGCTGCTGCCCGGTGCCTTCCTGATGCTGCGCGAGACCCGGATGCCCCCTGTCGAGCTGCTGCGGGCCAGGGGCGTGGCCATGGCCGTGGCGACCGACTGCAATCCTGGAACCTCGCCGGTGCTCAGCATGACGGCGGCCCTGAACCTGGCCTGCGTCCAGTTCCGCCTGACCCCGGAGGAAGCCCTGGCGGGCGCTACCCGCCACGCGGCCCGGGCCCTGGGCATGGAGTACGAGATCGGCACGCTGGAGACGGGCAAGGCCGCCGACATCGCCGTCTGGGACATCAGCCGGCCTGCCGAACTGGCCTACTGGCTGGGTGCCCCCCTGCTGCACCGACGCTATCTTGGCGGTGAAATCGCGTAGA
>JAEYQX010000012.1 GCA_023409795.1 Pseudomonadota bacterium | reverse complement strand
GTCCTGGTCTTCCAGCCGACCGGCCGCATGAACAAGGGCCACGTGGCCGTGGTCTCCGACATCCTGACCGACCGCGTCATCCGCGTGACCCACGCCAACTGGGGCGGCAGCCGCGGCAAGGTCGAGGAAAACGTCACCGTCGTTGACGTCTCGCCCGAAGGCAACTGGAGCCGGGTCAAGGTCTGGTACAACCCGATCAACGCCCTGGGCACCACCGTCTATCCGACCTATGGTTTTGTTTACAAAAGCGCATCCGAAGGCCTTGAGAACGGCCGCCAGATGGCCAGCCACGCCCTGGCAGCGACCGGTGCCAACAACTGATTGATCGCTGAGGTCTGGCCCTTCAGCCCGTAAGCGGCGATACAGGGCCATGACCGCGAACACCGACATCCGTGGCCAGGCCATTGAAACGGCCCGCCATGAGCCCGACGGCATCACCTATGCCGGCTATCTCTCGCTTGATGTCCTGCTGAGCGCCCAGAACCCGCGCTCCAGCCAGCATGACGAAATGCTCTTCGTCATCATCCACCAGACCAAGGAACTGTGGCTCAAGCAGATCCTGCACGAGGTGGCCCTGGCCCAGAGCCTGATCCGCGACGGCGACCTGGTCCCGGCCTACAAGTCCCTGGCACGGGTCAGCCGCATCCAGTCGGTCATGACCCAGAGCTGGGACATCCTGGCCACCATGACCCCGTCCGACTATCTGAAGTTCCGAGGCGACCTGGGGGCTTCGTCCGGCTTCCAAAGCGACCAGTTCCGCCGGCTGGAGACCATGCTGGGCCTGAAGGACCCGCGCTTCCTGCGCTTTCACGTGGAACGTCCCGAGGCCCATGCGGCGCTGAAGGCGGCGATGGAGGGCCCCTCGGTCTATGACGACGCCCTGCGCCAGATGAAGCTGCATGGCCTGGACATCCCGGACGAGGTACTGAACCGCGACGTGGCGAGCCAGTATGAGCCCCACCCCGGCGTCGAGGCGGCCTGGCTGGAGGTCTATCGCGACACCCAGAAATGGTGGCCGCTCTACCAGCTGGCCGAGAAGCTGGTTGACCTGGACGATGCCCTGCTGACCTGGCGGCACAAGCATATTGTGACGGTCGAGCGGATCATCGGCCGCAAGATGGGCACAGGCGGCACCGATGGCGTCGGCTATCTGGTCGAGACCTTGAAACGCCGCTGCTTCCCCGAGCTGTGGAGCCTGCGCACCCGCCTCTAGGGCCACCAAATGGCCGCCTTGCCGCCCCCTGGCCGCCGCGCAACCTTAGCGCCAGGCACGGGTTTTATCCGGCGGTGGGTGAACAACGGAGACCCGACATGGCCCAGGGTAATAGTCACGACGTCAAGGTTCTGAGGGACCTGGCGCAGCATCTGTCTGACAGCGCCTCCGGCTATCGCGATGCGGCCGAGGAGGCCCAGAACACCCGGTATGGCCAGTGGTTCGAGGCGCGCGCGGCCGAGCGCCGGGCCATGGCCCAGAACCTGCGCACTGAGGTGACCCAGCGCGGCGGCAGCCTGGAGGACGACGGCTCGATCCTGGCCAAGGCCCAGCGCGCCTTTTCCGACATCCGGCACGCCCTGCTGCGCCGCGACGCCTCGGTCATCGACGCCATCGAGAGCAGCGAGGACGGGCTCAAGGCCCGCTTCCAGGCCGCCATAGACGACCAGGACCTGTCGGCCACCACGCGCGAGACGCTGCGCCGCTGCCACGCCCAGATTCTGGCCGTCCACGACCAGATGAGCGCGCTGAAGCACAGCCTGGAAAGCCAGCGCGACGCCGACAATCCCCTCTATCCCCGCTGATCCAGCGGTCAGCGAACCGGCACGAAAAAAGGCCCCGGTGATGACACCGGGGCCTTTCTCTATTCGACCAGAAGGTCTGGGCCTGGGCCCGGAACTCAGGCTTCGGTCTTGTCTTCGGCAGCGCCGGTGGTCGGCACGGCGACCTTGCGGGCGGTCTGACGCTCGGCGATACGGGCCGACTTACCGCGACGGTCGCGCAGGTAGTACAGCTTGGCGCGACGAACGACACCGCGGCGCTTCACTTCGATCGAGTCGACGTTCGGCGACAGGATCGGGAAGCGACGCTCGACGCCTTCACCGAAGGAAATCTTGCGGACCGTGAAGGTCTCGTTCACGCCGCCGCCGTCACGGGCGATGCAGACGCCTTCAAAGGCCTGGATACGCTCGCGCTCACCTTCCTTGATGCGCACGTTGACGCGCAGGGTGTCGCCCGGCTGGAAATCCGGAATGGTCTTGCCTTCGAGCAGGCGGGCTTTTTCTTCGGCAGCGAGTTGCTGAACGATGTTCATTGGTATTCTCCGGAGCTTATTTGCTCTTTACCTGTAAGTTGGCGAGATACTGCTCCCAGAGGTCTGGTCGCCGCTCCCGCGTCGTGATTTCCCGCTGTTCCTGACGCCATTTTGCGATCTTCTTATGATCGCCCGACAGCAGGACCTCGGGAATGTCGTGGCCCTCGAATGTCCGCGGTCTGGTGTACTGCGGATGTTCAAGCAGGTTGTCCTCGAAGCTCTCGGACGACAGGCTTTCCGCCGCACCCAAGACCCCCGGAACCAACCGGACGCACGCCTCGATCGCCACCATGGCCGCTGCCTCGCCACCGGCGAGGACCGCGTTTCCGACGGAGACCTCCTCGAACCCGCGGGCATCGAGCACCCGCTGGTCCACCCCCTCGAAACGGCCGCACAGCACGACGATTCCGTCGGCTTTCGCCCATTCCTTGACTCGCGCCTGCGTCAGGGGCCGACCGCGTGCGCTCATATACAAAAGCGGCCGAGGCGGGCCTTCCAGACTGTCTAGAGCCCTGGCCACCACGTCCGCCTTGAGTACCTGACCCGGACCGCCACCCGCAGGGGTGTCATCCAGGAAGCCGCGCTTATCCTCGGAAAACGCGCGAATGTCCAGCGTTTCCAGAGTCCACAGCCCCTTCTCGCGCCACGCCGTACCGATCAGCGAGACGCCGAGCGGGCCGGGAAAGGCCTCGGGGAACATGGTCAGGACGGTTGCGGTAAAGGGCATGGTGGCGGCTCATACCACAAAGCCCCTGCGGCTCCATCCCTGGTGCCGCCTCGAGCGTCATCCTCCGTTCAAGCCCGAGGATGACGAAGGTCAGGCTGCTATTTCGGCGCGCCGCCGCCCCAGGCGATCCAGGCCTCGACCTGTTCCTCCAGGATATCCAGCGGCACGGCCCCCGAACCCAGGACCACCGTGTGGAAGTCGCGGATGTCGAACCTGTCGCCCAGGGCCGCCTGGGCCTTGCGGCGCAGCTCAAAGATCTTCAGCTCGCCGATCTTGTAGCTGGTCGCCTGGCCCGGATTGGTGATGTAGCGCTCGGTTTCCTTCTGGATGTCGCGTTCCGACAGCAGCGTGTTCTGGCGGAAATAGTCCATCGCCTGCTCGCGCGACCACTGCTTGGCGTGCAGGCCGGTATCGAGCACCAGTCGCACGGCGCGCCACAGCTCGGTCGAGAGCCGGCCGAAGTCCGAATAGGGGTCCTGGTAGAAGCCCATCTCCTTGCCCAGTTGCTCGGCATAGAGCCCCCAGCCCTCGGAATAGACGCCATAGCCGCCAAAGCGACGGAAGGACGGCAGGCCTTCAAGCTCCTGGGCATAGGCGATCTGGAAGTGGTGGCCCGGCGCGCCCTCGTGATAGCTGATGCCCTCGATCTGGGGCTTCAGCACCTGGGTCATGTCCGACAGGTTGACGTAGTAGATGCCGGGCCGCGAGCCGTCCGGGGCCGGACGGTTGTAGAAGGCGATCGAGGCGGTGGCCTCGCGGAAGGGCTCGACCGCGCGAACCTCCAGTGCCGCCTTGGGCAGGGTCGAGAACCACTGCGGCGCGACCGCCATCACCTGGGCGATGAAGGCGCGGGCGTCGGCCAGGTACTGCTCCTTGCCCTCGGGCGTGTTCGGATACTGGAACTTCGGATCCGTCTTCAGGTGGGCGAAGAAGTCCTGCAGGCTGCCGGTAAAGCCGACCTGTTCCTTGATCGTCTCCATCTCCGCTTGGATGCGCGCCACCTCGGCCAAACCGATATCGTGGATCTGGTCGGCGCTCAGGTCCGTGGTGGTCGAGAGCTTCAGGCGGGCATTGTAATAGGCCTCGCCGTCCGGCAGGCGCCAGACACCAGCATTGCTGTCAGCCTGGGCCTGGGCCTCGGCCAGGGCAGCCAGGACCGTCTCATACCCGCGCTTGTAGGGACCCGTCAGGGCCTCGCGCGCCGAGGCCAGGAGGCGATCCTTGACGGCCGGGTCGGCGTCGAGCCCTTCGACCTTCTTCTGGAAATCGGCCCAGATCGGGTTGCTGCCGCTGTCCTCGAACGGGACGCCCGAGATCACGGCCCGGGTGTTGTCAAAGCTGGGCTGGAACACGAACTGGGGCGAGACGATCCCCTTGGCGGTGCGCTCGCGCAGGGTCTGGGCCACCTGGCCCAGGTAGCGCTCGACCTCGACCAGGCGCGCCACATAGGCCTCGGCATCCGCCACGCTCGAGACCCGGTGATTATTGATCATGAAGACCGGCAGGGTAGTCGTCGGATTGCTGTTGGCCGCGAACTGGAAACCCCAGTCGCGCCACCGGTTCGACAGGCGGGCCTGCTCGACGCCATGTTCAAACAACCGCCACGACAGCTGGCTCTGCGGGCTCAGCTTGTCGAAGTCGAAGCCCGCCTTCATCTCGGCCAGTTGGGCCTCCTGCAGCGCCAGGGCGCGGGCGGACGCCTCGGCCGAGACATCGTCCAGCTTGTCGTAGTCCGTCTTCAGGCCCATGGCCGTCATCTGCTGCGGGCTGAGCGCCAGGCGGTCGTTGAAGGCCTTTTCGAAGAAGGCCGCCAGGCGCGCGTCCTCGCTCTCGGCCTGGCTGGCGGCCGGGGCCGGGGCCTGGTCGGTCATGGCGACAGCAGGCGCAGCGGCGCACAGGGCCAGAACCGCAGCGGACGAGATCAGAAGACGACGCATGAAAACCCCTCACCTTGAAAGGGCACAGTTTTTCCGAAGCCGGACCATTAGGCAAGCAGCCGGAGCAATTCCTTGCACGAAATGCAAAGACCGGCCGGCTCGGGCGTCGCCGTTTCTGCCTAGCCGGCCCGCAGCTGGCTGATCGTCCGGCCCGGGGCGATCTGCTCGGCCTCCGTGACCAGATGGATCAGGGCCGGCTGGCCGGTCGCGGCGGCCTCGCGCGCGGCCTGCAGGGCAGCGGGGAAGGCGTCGGTCGTCTCGACCCGCACGGCAAAGGCCCCAAAGGCCTCGGCATACTTCACGAAGTCGGGGTTCTTCAGGTCCGTGGCGATGACGCGCGCCGGATATTCCCGCTCCTGGTGCATGCGAATGGTCCCAAAGGTGCCGTTGTCGACCACGACGACGATGACCCCCAGGCCATACTGGGCTGCGGTCGCCATCTCGTTGGCGCTCATCATGAAGTCGCCGTCGCCGGCGATGCAGACCACCTCGCGCTGCGGGTGGACGGCCTTGGCACCCAGCGCGGCCGGATAGCCATAGCCCATGGCCCCCGAGGTCGGGGCCAGCTGGGTGCGGCGGGCCTGGTGGCGGTGGAAGCGATGCAGCCAGGCGGCAAAGTTCCCGGCCCCGTTGGTCAGGATGGCCTCGCGCGGCAGGGCCTCGGCCAGGTGGGCGATGACCTGGCTCATGTTGACCGCGCCCACCGTCTCGATGGGGCTGGAGAAGGCGATGAAGTCGGCGTGCGCCGCCTGGGCCTGGTCATGCCAGGTGCGGCCCGGCTCGATCTGCGACAGGGCCAGCGCCGCCAGCGAATTATCCGCTGCCGCCGACAGGGCCGGAGCCCAGACGCGGCCCAGTTCCTCCGCCCCCGGATGGATGTGGACCAGGGTCTGGGCCGTGCGGCTGCGATCCAGCAGCGTATAACCCTGGGTCGGATTCTCGCCCAGGCGCGCACCGATGGCGATGACCAGGTCAGACGCCCTCACCCGCTCGACCAGGCGCGGGTTCACCCCCAGGCCCAGGTCACCGGCATAGGCCGGGTGATCGTTGGCGACCAGGTCCTTGCGGCGGAAGGACAGGGCCAGCGGGATGCCCAGGCCCTCGGCCCAGGCCGACAGGGCCGCGGTCGCCTCGTCGCTCCAGCCCGATCCGCCCAGGACCAGCAGCGGGCGCTCGGCCTTGGCCAGGCGCGCGGCGACCTGCTGGACAAAGGCCGGGTCCAGGGCCGAGCGCGCCGGGGTGACCGGACGCACCGGCGCCGGGCCGCCATCGTCGTGCAGGATGTTCTCGGGCAGGGCCACGACCACAGGGCCCATGCGGCCCTGGAGCGCCGTGGCAAAGGCGCGCTCGACCACCTCGACGGTGCGCTCGGGGCTCTCGATCTCGGTCGCCCACTTGGCCAGGCCGCCGAACACCTCGCGGTAGTCCACCTCCTGGAAGGCCCCGCGCCCGCGGTCGCCCAAGGCGATCTGGCCAACGAACAGGATCACCGGCGTCGAATCCTGATGGGCGGTGTGGACGCCGATCGAGGCGTGGGTCGCCCCCGGGCCGCGCGTCACCATGCAGATGCCCGGCTTGCCCGTCAGCTTGCCATAGGCCTCGGCCATGTTGGCGGCCCCGGCTTCGTGGCGGCAGACAATCACCTCGATCCGGTCGCGCACATCCGCCAGCGCATCCAGCACCGCCAGATAGCTTTCGCCCGGAACACAGAAGACCTTGTCCACCCCGTTCATCACCAGGGTATCGACAAGACGGCGGGCGGCATTTGCAGAGGCTTGCGTCATAGGTTCGCCGTTAGCAGATTGCACCATGGCTTGACCACGGGTCACCGCGGTCAACCAACAGCCGTCAATCAATTATCGGGTCCCCCATGCGCAAGCTCCTTGCCCTCGGCGTCATCGCCGCCGCCCTGGCCACCTCGGCCTGCAACACCATCGAAGGCATCGGCCGCGATGTCACCGCCGCCGGCCAGGCCGTCACCTCCAGCTCACAGTCGGCCCGCAACTGATCCGGCCCGCCCGGGCGGCTCCCAGAGCCGCCCCCAATGGACCGCTCAGGCCTCGCGCTCGTAGGTCACGCCCGTCAGATAAAGCCCGTCTGACGGGGCCACGGGCCCGCAGCGCCGGCGGTCGGCCGCTTCCAGCGCGGCCCGGAAATCATCGGGCGACCAGCGGCCCAGCCCGACCTCGACCAGCGAGCCGGTCATCGAGCGGACCTGGCGGTGCAGGAAGCTGCGGGCCTCGAACACCAGGTGGACCTCGTCGCCGACGCGGCTGACGCGGGCCACGTCCAGGGACTTCAGCGGGCTTTTCGCCTGGCAGTGGGCGTCGCGGAAGGTGGTGAAGTCGTGCAGGCCCACCAGGCCCTGGGCCGCCGCGTGCATGGCGGCGGCATCCAGCGGCTTCTTGACGTGCCAGACCCGGCCCCGGTCCAGGGCCGGCCGGCCGGGCCGGTTCAGGATCCGATACAGGTATTTGCGGCCATTGGCAGTGAACCGGGCGTGCCATTCCTCGCTGACCGGGGCGCAGTCCAGGATCGACACCGCCTCGCCCGCCGTCATCAGGTGGGCATTCATGGCATTCATCACCGTGCGCGCCGGCCAGTCCCTGTCGAGGTCGACATGGCAGGTCTGGCCCGTGGCATGGACGCCCGTGTCGGTGCGCCCGGCGGCGGCGATACGCACGTCCTGGCCGCTGAAGGCCGCGATCGCCGCCTCGATAGCCCCCTGGACCGTCGGCTGGTCCTGCTGGGCCTGAAACCCATTATAGGCCGAGCCGTCGTATTCTAGGGTGAAGCGATAGCGGGGCATCAGCCGCCGGGTCGGCTCGGGGCGGCAGGGCCTTCCGGGCCCGGCGCGCTCATGAGGGTTCCGAGCGGCAGCTTGAGGCCGTTCAGCAGCTCCGAGCCCGACTGCTGCGCCTTGCCCGCGCGCTGGGCGCGGACCAGGCGGACCGCCCCCTGCCCGCAGGCAATGGCCAGGCCGGAATCCAGCAGTTCGCCGGGCTGGCCGTCGCCTTCGACGACCTCGGACATCAGGGCCTTGATGCGGACCGGTTCGCCCTCCAACGTCACTTCGAACCAGGCCCCGGGGAAGGGCGACAGGCCGCGGATGTGGGCATCCACCTCGGCCGCCGGGCGGGTCCAGTCGATGCGGGCCTCGGCCGGGGTGATCTTCCGGGCATAGGTGACCTCGCCGACCTGCTCGGTCTCGGTGAAGCCGCCGCGCTCGATGGCCGCCAGGGCCCGGGTCCACAGGGTCGCGCCGGTGGTCGCCATGCGCTCGGACAGGGTCGCCGTGGTGTCGGTGGGATAGATCTCCATCACCTCGGACAGGATGATGTTGCCCTCATCCAGTCCCTCGCTCATGCGCATGATCTGGACGCCGGTCTGCCTGTCGCCGGCCATGATGGCACGCTGGATCGGGGCGGCCCCGCGCCAGCGCGGCAAAAGCGAGCCATGCAGGTTGAAGCAGCCCAGTCGCGGCGCTTCCAGCACCTCGGGCTTCAGAATCTGGCCATAGGCGACCACGCAGGCGGCATCCAGGTCCAGGCTCCTGAAGGTCTGGATGGCCTCTTCGCTTTTCATGCTCTCGGGCGTGAAGACCGCCAGGCCCATGGCCTCGGCAAAGGCGTGGACCGGCGAGGGCGTCAGCTTCTGACCCCGGCCCTTCGGGCGCGGCGGCTGAGAATAGACGGCAACGATTTCGTGTCCCGAGGCAATCAGCTCGCCCAGTGAGGGCACGGCGAAGTCGGGAGTTCCCATGAAGGCTAGGCGCATGGGAAGGGCTTTAGCCGCTGAGGCCGATTACATCCAGCGCGTATAGACGCCGCCGCCCTCGTCCCACTCGCCACCGGCGTCCAGGGCGTCATCGAAATCCAGCAGGCGGTCGATCAGCAGGCCGGCCACGACGCCCAAGGCCCCCACGGCCACCAGGGTCGCCAGGCTGGCCACGCCGACCTTTTGCGAACGGCTCAGGTGACGGCGGGCTTGCGGTTCGGGAGTGCGGGTCTTGCGGGCCATCAGGCAGCCATCCGTGCGTGTTTCTTGACCTTGGCGACCGCGCGCTCGCGGCGCAGGCGCGAAAGGTGATCAATAAACAGGACGCCGTTCAGATGGTCCAGTTCGTGCTGGAAGCAGACGGCATACAGGCCCTCGATCTCTTCCTCGATGGTCTCGCCCTGGTAGTTCATGTAGCGCACGCGCACGCGGGCCGGGCGCTGGACGGCGTCGAAATACTCCGGCACCGACAGGCAGCCTTCCTCATAGCTGAACAGCTCCTCGGACGACCACAGGATCTCGGGATTGACGAAATAGCGTGGATTGCGGCGCTTCAGCGCTTTTTCCACGGTCTCATCTGCCTCATCTGTCTCATCTGTCTCATCTTCCACCTCGGCATCGCCCAGGTCCATGACGACGACACGGTTCAGGTCACCCACCTGCGGCGCGGCCAGGCCAATGCCCGGCGCGTCGTACATGGTTTCCAGCATGTCATCCATCAGCGCCCGAATCTCGTCCGTCACCCCGCCCTCGACGGGCTTGGCAACAGTCTTCAGGATCGCCAGGTCGGCGGGATTATTGATGGTGAGGATACGACGAATGGCCATGGCTCGCAGGTAGGGACAGCAACCCGAAAGGTCAAGAATTTCCGACCTGGGCGGAGGGTTTTAGTCGGCCTTCGTGGCCGGCAGGGGCCGCGGCTTGCGCTCCGCATCGATGGCCACATAGGTAAAGACGCCCTCGGTCACGCGCACCGACTGGGCCTCCGGCTGGCCCCGCGCCCGCTTCCAGGCCTCGACATGGACGCGGATCGAGGTTCGGCCCGTGTGGATGATCTTGGCATAGGTCGAGACCTCGTCGCCGACCGAGACGGGCTGGTGGAACACCATGCCGTCCAGGGCCACGGTGGCACAGCGGCCATTGGCCCGCTCGAACGCCGGGGTCGCCCCGGCCAGGTCCATCTGGGCCAGCAGCCAGCCGCCAAAGATGTCCCCCTCGGGATTGGTATCCGCCGGCATGGCGATCACACGTCCAACAGGCTGGCCTTCAGGCATGGCGACAACGGGGGCTGGGGCTTCGGACACGCAGGGGCACTCGGGCAACTTCGGGGAGGCACCCCAAATGCGCCCACCACCGCCCGCACGCAATCATCCCGCCGTTCACGTTTGGCGACAGATTGAAAGCAGAACGGCGATGTCAGGAAAGCTGGCGCACCCGACAGG
>JAEYQX010000002.1 GCA_023409795.1 Pseudomonadota bacterium | reverse complement strand
AGCACGTCCTTGGAGCGGCGGTCGACCGGCTCGACGCGGGTTTCGCGCGCCGACTTGCGGATGACGCCCAGGACGCGGGTGTTGCCGGCGTCCAGCTTCTTGACCAGGCGCGCTTCCCAGCCGTTGGCCCCGCGCGCAAACTTGACCAGCAGGCGGTCGCCCATGCCGGGAGCGGCGGTGCGCCCCTCCTTGTCCAGCATCAGCAGGGCGCGGGGCGTGTCCTCGCTGCCCTTGACCAGCTCGACATAGAGATCGCCGTCGCTGTCGCGGCTGACGACGTCGGCGACGCCCACCGGGGGCAGGGAGCCAGCCTCGGCAAAGCCCTTGCGACCGCGCCTGTCCAGCGCGCCCTCGGCCTCAAGCTCGCGCAGCATTTCGCGCATCTGCCGGCGTTCGACGCCCTTCAATCCAAAGGCGCGCGCGATGTCGGCCTTCTCGGCTTCCCCCGCTTCGCGCAGGAAGGCGATCAGGGTCTCTTTATCGGGTAAACCCGCGGCGGGGCGTTTCGGAGGCTTGGTCATTACCCTTCTTCTAATGCGCTTCGAGGCAAAAGGGTGAAAACTTGCGCGATTTGACCGACACTGTGTTCAGGTCCAGCTTCCCCCACTGAACACGCTACCGGAGCTCCTTTCGATGTCGATGACCGACGCCCCCGTACTTGCCCGACCCGTCGGCAGCCTGCTGGACCTGATCGGCAAGACCCCCATGGTCGAGGTGACCAAGATCGACACCGGTCCGTGCCGCCTGTTCCTGAAACTGGAGAGCCAGAACCCCGGCGGGTCGATCAAGGACCGCATCGCCCTGTCGATGATCGAGGCGGCCGAGAAGGCAGGCTGGCTCAAGCCCGGTGGCACCATCGTCGAGGCGACCGCCGGCAATACGGGCCTGGCCCTGACGCTGGTGGGCAAGCAGAAGGGCTATAACGTCCTGCTGGTCATCCCGGACAAGATGTCGAAGGAGAAGATCCAGCACCTGCGGGCCATGGGGGCCGACGTGCGCCTGACCCGCTCGGACGTGCCGCACGGCCACCCGGAATACTATACCGACATGGCCGAGCGCCTGGCCCAGCAGATTCCGGGGGCCTACTTCGTCAACCAGTTCGCCAATGACGCCAACTCCGAGGCCCACTTCAAGACGACGGGCCCGGAAATCTGGGAGCAGATGGAGGGCAAGATCGACGCCTTCGTCGCCGGCATCGGCTCGGGCGGGACGATCACGGGCAATGCCCGCTATTTCAAGTCGCAGGGCTCGAACGCCAAGATCATCCTGGCTGACCCGGTCGGCTCGGCCCTGGCCGGTCTGATCAACGAGGGTGTCGCCGGTCCCGACGGCAGCTACACGGTCGAGGGCATTGGCCAGAACTTCATGCCCGAGACGACCGATCCCGACCTGATCGACGTCGCCTATTCGATCCCGGACGCCGAGGCCATCGCCACCGTACGCGAGCTGCTGCTGAAGGAAGGCATCCTGGCCGGTTCGTCGTCGGGCACCCTGATCGCCACGGCCCTGCGCTGGTGCCGCGAGCAGACCGAGCCCAGGAATGTCGTGACCTTCGTCTGCGACACCGGGGCCAAGTACCTGTCCAAGGTCTATAACGACGCCTGGCTGGCCGACCAGGGTCTGGGCGAGCGCGACCTGAAGGGCGACCTGTCCGACCTGATCAACCGCAAGTATACCAAGGGCGACGTGGTCGTGATCGGCCCCGAGGACACCCTGGACACCGCCTTCAAGCGGATGAAGGGCGACGGCCTGTCGCAACTGCCCGTCATCCAGGACGGCCGCCTGGTGGGCATCCTGGACGAAAGCGATATCGTCCACATCATGAACACCGACGAGATCACCCGCAAGGAACGCTTCGCCAAGCCGGTCTCCTCGGCCATGACGCGCGACCTGGACACCCTGCAGGTCAGCGAGCCGCTGGACGCCCTGATCCCGGTCTTTGACCGCGACCGCGTGGCCATTGTCCTGGACGGCGAGACCTTTGTCGGCCTGATCACTCGCACCGACCTGATCAACCACCTCAGCCTGAACCGGTAAATCCATGTCGGAACTGAAGAACTCGCAAGGCTTCTCGACCCGCGCCATCCACGCGGGGCAAAAGCCGGACCCGACCACGGGCGCGGTGATGACGCCCATCTATGCGACCTCGACCTTCGCGCAGGAAAGCCCCGGCGTGAACAAGGGCTATGAGTATGCGCGCGGCAAGAACCCGACGCGCGAGGCCTTCGAGGCCTGCATCGCGGACCTGGAGGGCGGGGTCCAGGCCTTCGGCTTTGGCTCGGGCATGGCGGCGACCTCGACCGTGCTGGAACTGCTGGACGCCGGCTCGCACATCATCACGGGCGATGACCTGTATGGCGGCTCGTGGCGGCTGTTCGAGCGCGTGCGCCGCCGCTCGATGGCCCTGGACTTCAGCTACCTGGACCTGACGGACCTGGCGGCGGTCGAGGCCGCCATCACCGACAAGACCCGGATGCTGTGGGTCGAGACCCCGACGAACCCGCTGATGAAGCTGGCCGATATCGAGGCCCTGTCGGCCATTGCCAGGAAACACAGCCTGCTGCTGGTCGTCGACAACACCTTTGCCACCCCCTGGAGCCAGCGGCCGCTGGAGCTGGGGGCCGATGTCGTCATGCACTCGGCGACCAAATACCTGAACGGCCACTCGGACATCGTGGCGGGCGTGCTGGTGGCCAGGGACCCGGAGCTGGCGGCCCAGCTGAAGTTCCTGCAGAACTCCATCGGCGGCGTCATGGGGCCGTTCGATGCCTTCCTGGCCAACCGGGGCCTGAAGACCCTTGGCCTGCGCATGAAGGCGCACAATGAGAACGCCATGGCGATCGCCCGCTGGCTGGAAGGCCGGGCAGGGGTGCAGAAGGTCATCTATCCGGGCCTGGAAAGCCACCCGCAGCACGAGCTGGCCAAGCGCCAGATGAACGGGCGTTACGGCGGCATGGTCACGGTCATTATCGACGGCGACCTGGCGCGCACCCGCCAGGTGCTGGAGCGGGTCCAGGTCTTCACCCTGGCTGAGTCCCTGGGCGGCGTCGAAAGCCTGGTCAACCACCCGGCGATCATGACCCACGCCAGCATTCCCAAGGATGTGCGCGAGGCGGGCGGCGTCACCGACAACCTGATCCGCCTGTCGGTCGGGGTCGAGGACGTGGCCGACCTGATGGCCGACCTGGAACAGGCCCTGGCCTGAGCATAAAGCCGGGGCCGGGGTTCAAATCCCGGCCCCTACTGCCTAGTTTGGCGTCATGCCCTATCTTGATGCCCTACGCCAAAACCTGGCGGACTATCCGATCGCGGAAATGCTGATCGGACTTAGCCTTCTCGTCCTCATTGCCTTTGTCGCCGACTTCATTGTCCGGCGCGTGCTGACCCATGTCCTGCTGCGGCTGGTGGGCCGTGCGACGCATGAGCTGGAGCAGCTGCTGCGGCCGGTGGTTCGCAACCTCGCCCGCGTGGTGCCATCCCTGGTCATCCAGCTGGGCATTGCCTCGGTGCCCCACCTCTCGCCCTCGGTGGTGACGGTGATCCAGAACGTCGCGGCGGCCTTCACCATCGTGGCCATCGTCCTGGCCATCGGCAGCGGCCTGGACATGGCCAATGCCCTTTACAACCGCCGCGCCCACCGGCGCAGCATCAAGGGCTATCTGCAGGTCCTGAAGCTGGTCTTCTATGCCATCGCCACCATCCTGGTGATCGCCACCCTGATCGACCGCTCGCCGCTGCTGCTGCTGTCGGGCCTGGGGGCCCTGGCTGCGGTGCTGATGCTGGTGTTCAAGGACACGATCCTGTCCCTGGTCGCCTCGGTCCAGCTGAACTCGAACGACATGCTGCGCGTCGGCGACTGGATCGAGATGCCCCAGGTCCACGCCGACGGCGACGTGATCGACATCGCCCTGCACACGGTCAAGGTCCAGAACTGGGACAAGACCATCACCACCATCCCGACCTGGCGGCTGATCAACGAGAGCTACAAGAACTGGCGCGGGATGCAGGAAAGCGGGGGGCGCCGGATCAAGCGCTCGTTGCTGATCGACCAGACCAGCGTGCGCTTCCTGACCGACGACGAGCGCGAGAAGATGCGCCGCATCATGCTGATCGACGACTACCTGGCATCGAAGTCAGAGGAGCTGGCGCGCTGGAATGCGCAGCTGGTCGAGGCCGGGCGTGACCCGATCAATACGCGCCGGGCGACCAACCTGGGCACCTTCCGGGCCTATGTTCAGCACTACCTGATGAGCCACCCCAACATCCGCCAGGACATGACCCTGCTGGTGCGCCAGCTGCAGCCGACCGAGGCGGGCCTGCCGATCGAGATCTATGCCTTCACGGCCACCACGGCCTGGGGCGAGTATGAGGCGATCCAGTCGGACATCTTTGACCACCTGTTGGCCATCCTGCCCGAGTTCGGCCTGAAGCTGTTCCAGGCCCCGACCGGGTCGGACCTGGCGAGGCTGACCACGGCCCAATAAAAAAACGCGCGGATGGGAAACCCGTCCGCGCGCCTTTCTGTCTTTTGAAACCTTGCCCGTCCCGTCAGGGGCGGGGCAGGGCGTCAGGCAATCAGCCTTCGGTCTTCAGTTGACCAGCCGATTCCTTGCCCGAGCGACGGTCGCGCTCGATTTCGTAGGAAACCTTCTGGTTTTCGTCCAGGCCGCGCAGGCCGGCTTGCTCGACAGCCGAGATGTGGACGAAGACGTCCTTGCCGCCGTCATCCGGCTGGATGAAGCCGTAGCCCTTGGTGGAGTTGAACCATTTAACAGTGCCGGTAGCCATTTTCAGGACCTCCGTTGAAGTTAGCCAGCGAGAACATCCCACTTGGCTTGTCGGGTCTGAATGGAGCGGCTTAGACCTCGGTGCGAAAGCAAAGGGTAGAGCGTTACGCAGAGAGATCGACCCCCCTAAGATGGACCGAACTGGCCCCCAGCGCAAGGGGCGCGGATCAGGCCGGGTCGGCCGGCTCGACGGCGCGGGGGTCGGCGTCAGGCTCGGCGACGTAGTTTTCCTGGCACAGCTTGCGCAGGGCCGAGGTGATCGTGCCGCCGTACAGGCTGTCCTGAATCCGTTCGAAGCCTTCGGCCTGGAGGGCTTGCTTGACGTCGCTGACGGTGCGGCAGGCACCGCTGGCAGCGAGTTGATAGGCGCGTTCTAAGGTCGTGGGACGAAAAGACATATCCATGACTTAGTCATGATCACGCCATTTCGCCACCACGGTTTCAGAACGAAAAGTTGATCCCGGCCACCAGGGCCCCGGCATATTGCTCGCCCGGCTCGTCGGCGTCGGTGTCGTGGTAGCGCAGGTCCAGTTCCATGTTCTGGGTCACCAGATAGCTGCCGCCGATGTTCCAGCCGGTGTAGTCGGGGGCATTGTCCTGGTCGCGATACCCGACCTCGGCCGAGAGGTTCAGCTTGTTCGTCACGTCCCAGCCGCCGCGCAGGGCAGCCCAGGTCCAGGCCCTGGTCGAGCCGGTGCCATCGGGCGAGTGCTGCAACTGCAGGCGCGCGCTGGCCGGGCCGATCGAGCGCTTCATGTCAGCGGTGAATTCCCAGGCATCGTCGTCATAGCCGGGGCGGGCATCCAGGCGCCACTTGTGGGCGACGTTCAGGTCGAAGTCGAAGCCGGCCCATTGGGGGCGAACCCCGCCGTTCAGCTCGACCTCCACCTCGGAGTCGCCGGACTTGATGGTTTCAAAGGCCGGGCCAGCATAGAAGAAGCCGTCGGCGCTTTCCCATTCCGCCGCGCCATAGACAAAGGGATCGCCGTCGGATTTCGAGGCGTTCTTGGAGCGGTTGTCGGTACCGGCGCCGGCCGAGAAGTTCCAGCGGCCGC
>JAEYQX010000247.1 GCA_023409795.1 Pseudomonadota bacterium | reverse complement strand
GGTTCGAACTGGCGGGCCAGTTCGCTCATGGGCACGCCCTTTTCGACCAAGACCGCCAGCACCTGCAGAGCCGCCATCAAGCCGTCACCCGTGGTAGCGTGGTCCTTCAAAATAATGTGGCCCGACTGCTCGCCGCCGATGTTGAAGCCGCCCTCGCGCATCCGCTCCATGACATAGCGGTCGCCCACCTTGGTGCGCTCCAGCTTCAACCCGGCCGAGGCCAGCTTGCGCTCCAGGCCCAGGTTGGACATGACTGTCGCCACCAGGCCGCCGCCGTTCAGCCGCCCGCGCCGGGCCCAGTCCATGCCGATCAGGGCCATGATCTGGTCGCCGTCGACCATGTGGCCCTTCTCGTCGCAGATGATGACCCGGTCCGCGTCCCCGTCCAGGGCAATGCCGATGTCGCAGCGATAGCGCTTGACCGCCTCGGCCACCATTTCCGGGTGGGTCGAGCCACAGTCGGCGTTGATGTTCAGGCCATTGGGCTCCACCCCGATGGGGAAGACCTCGGCCCCCAACTCATACAGGGTCGTCGGCGCGACGCGGTAGCCAGCACCATTGGCGCAGTCGATGGCGATGCGCAGGCCCTTGAGGCTGAGCCGCTTGGGGAAGGCCGACTTGGCGATCTCGATATAGCGCGGCGGGGCGTCGTCGATGCGCTTGACCCGGCCCAGCTTGTGGGCGGCGGCCAGGTCCTGGTCCAGGGCCTCGTCCATCATGGCCTCGATCTTCAGCTCGATCTCGTCCGACAGCTTGTAGCCGTCCGGGCCGAACAGCTTGATGCCATTGTCGGCATAGTCGTTGTGCGAGGCCGAGATCATGATGCCAAGGTCGGCGCGCATCGAGCGGGTCATCATGGCCACGCCCGGCGTCGGCAGGGGACCAAAGGTGCGCACGTCCATGCCCACGCTGGCCAGGCCCGCCACCAGGGCCGGCTCGATCATATAGCCGGACAGGCGGGTGTCCTTGCCGATCACCACCAGGTGGCGGCGGTCGTCGTCGGTACGGAACAGCTTGCCCGCGGCCCGGCCGACGCGCAGCGCCACATCGCCGGTCATCGGATGGGTGTTGGCCCGGCCGCGAATGCCGTCGGTGCCGAAGTATTTTCTCTCGCCCAAGGGCGTGGTCCTTCGTTCTGCGTCCCGCCCGGCCTGCAAAAGAAACCTTCGGAAACCCATTTTTTGATGTCGCTGGCCTCAGCATCGCCTAGAGGCAGTGCTCAAGGAGAGTGAGGCCGAACCTTCACGCTTACCTCTTACGGCGGCTACACGCAAAGCGAGAGCCCCGCGCCCCCTTCCGTTGGAGCAGATATCATGTGCGGAATTATTGGTATCACCGGGACTGGCCCTGTCGCCCCCCGTCTGATCGACAGCCTGAAGCGGCTGGAGTATCGCGGCTATGATTCCGCCGGTATCGCCTCCATCCACCAGGGCCAGATCGAGCGCCGCCGCGCCAAGGGCAAGATCCGCGAACTGGAAGCCGTCCTGGCCTCCGATCCTCTGCCCGGCACCATTGGCGTGGGCCACACCCGCTGGGCCACCCACGGCGCGCCGACCACCGAGAACGCCCACCCGCACAAGGCCGGCCGCGTCTGCCTGGTCCACAATGGCATCATCGAGAACTTCGCCGAGCTGAAGGCCGAGCTGGAGGCCCAGGGCCGCGTCTTTGAAAGCCAGACCGACACCGAGGTCGTGGCCCACCTGCTGGATCACAATCTCTCGACCGGCCTGGCCCCGCTGGAGGCCTTCAAGGCCACCCTGGACCGCCTGACCGGCGCCTATGCCCTCGCCGTCCTGATCGAGGGCGAGGACGAGCTGATCCTGGGGGCCCGTCGCGGCAGCCCCCTGGTCGTCGGCTGGGGCGAGGGCGAGATGTATCTGGGCTCGGACGCCCTGGCCGTGGGCCCCTTCACCCAGAAGATTTCCTACCTGGACGAGGGGGACTACGTCGCCCTGACCCGCACCGCCGCGCGCATCTTTGACGCCTCGGGCACCCCGACCGAGCGCCCCGTGGTCCAGGTCTCGGCCTCCTCGGCCATGGTCGAGAAGGGTGCCTATCGCCACTTCATGGAAAAGGAAATCCATGAACAGCCCGACAGCGTCCAGCACACCCTGTCCGAATACCTGGACCTGGTGACCGGCAAGGCCAAGGTCCAGCCGATCGACTTTGCCAGCATCCGTCGCCTCCAGATCATCGCCTGCGGCACCGCCTTCTATGCCGGCCAGATCGGCCGCTATGCCTTCGAGAAATACGCCGGCCTGCCCTGCGACGTCGAGATTGCGTCCGAGTTCCGCTATCGCTCGCCGGCCGTGGCCCCGGGCACGCTGGCCGTCGCCGTCAGCCAGTCGGGCGAGACCGCCGATACCCTGGCCGGCCTGACCTGGTGCAAGGCGCAAGGCCTCGACACCGCCGCCCTGGTCAATGTCCACACCTCGTCGATGGCGCGCGAGGCGGCCCACCTGTGGCCGACCCATGCCGGTCCCGAGATCGGCGTCGCCTCGACCAAGGCCTTTACCGCCCAGGTCGCCGCCCTGCTGGCCCTGGCCGTCGCCGCTGGCGTGGCGCGTGGCCGGATCAGCCCCGAGCAGGAGGCCGAACTGGTCAAGTCCCTGTTCGAGGCCCCGCGCCTGATCGCCGAGGCCCTGCAGATGGACGCCGGCATCAATGCCCTGACCCTGGACCTGGCCAAGGCGCGCGATGTCCTGTTCCTGGGCCGGGGCCCCATGTTCCCCCTGGCCATGGAAGGCGCGCTGAAGCTGAAGGAGATCAGCTATATCCACGCCGAGGGCTATGCCGCCGGCGAGCTGAAGCACGGCCCGATCGCCCTGATCGACGAGGCGACCCCGACCGTGGCCCTCGCCCCGCTGGACGACCTGTTCGAAAAGACCGCCTCCAACCTGCAGGAAGTCGCGGCCCGCGGCGGCCCGGTCATCATGATCGCCCCCCAGCACGCCCCCGACCCGCACGGCGCCGGCATCCGCCGCGTTCACGCCCCGGACTGCCCGCCGATCATCGCGCCCCTGGTCTATGCCGTGCCGATGCAGCTGCTGGCCTATTACACCGCCGTCCAGAAGGGCACCGACGTCGACCAGCCCCGCAACCTGGCCAAGTCCGTCACCGTCGAATAGCCCTTTCCTCCCCACATCGTGGGGAGGGGGACCGCGAAG
>JAEYQX010000240.1 GCA_023409795.1 Pseudomonadota bacterium | reverse complement strand
TCGATCTCCGCCGCCGCCTCCTATGTCCGCGCCCGCTCGCTGGCCTTTGGCGTCAAGCCGCCGGTCTTTGAAAAAACCGATATCCACGTCCACGTGCCCGATGGTGCCACGCCCAAGGATGGTCCGTCGGCGGGCGTGGCCATGACCGTGGCCATGGTGTCGGTCCTGACCGGCATCCCGATCCGCAAGGACATCGCCATGACCGGCGAGATCACCCTGCGGGGGCGGGTCACGGCCATCGGCGGCCTGAAGGAGAAGCTGCTGGCAGCCCTAAGGTCGGGTGTGAAGACGGTCCTGATTCCGCAGGAAAACGAAAAGGACCTGGAAGACGTGCCCGAGAACGTGAAGTCGGCGCTGGAGATCATTCCGATCTCGACCGCGGACGAGGCGCTCAAGTGGTCGCTGACCGGCACCCTGACTCCGGTGGAATGGGACGAGGTGGCCGAGCCGCTTCTCCCGGTTCCGCCGGCCTCGGCTGCCGCAGGCGGTCCTGCCGTCAGCCACTAGGTCTAAGGGCTTGAAAAATGGGCGCGGCTCGGGGAAACCCGGGTCGCGCTTTTTTTGACTTCCGTGTCAGGGTATGCGCCACCTGTTCTTTGATGTGCGATTTCGGGGGAGTATCGCGTGACCAAGACTGAACTGATCGGCCTGATGGCTCAGGCTGCCGGCATCAATCGTGACCAGGCCCGCCTGGCGCTGGAAGCCTTTACCGACAACGTGACCCGTGCCCTGACCGAGGGACAGGACGTGCGGCTGGTCGGCTTTGGCACCTTCGTGGCGGCTGACCGCAAGGCAGGCGTGGCCCGCAATCCCCAGACGGGTGAAGCCATCGCTCGCCCGGCCTCGCGCACGGCCCGCTTCAGGCCTGGGGAAGGTTTGAAAAGCGCCTTGAATGGCTGAGCATTTTTGGGCATTAAGCCCGCTCTGACGCACGCGTCACGGGCGGTTAGCTCAGCTGGAAGAGCATCTCGTTTACACCGAGAGGGTCGGCGGTTCGAACCCGTCACCGCCTACCATTTCCCGACATCGGCCAGACCTGATCGCGACCTGCAACCCCGACCGGTGGCTGGCGTTGCCTGACGGTGGCTGGTGATGGCCGCGAGGGATCAGGAAGATGATGCTGGCAGGTATTGCAATGGCCATGGCCCTGGCCCAGGCGGCTGGCACCGGCACCATCAGCCTGGAGCTTCAGACGGCTGAGACGCGCGGCCAGGTGGTGGTCGCCGTTTTTGCCAATGAGGCCGATTGGAAAAAGAACCGAAACCCGGTCCGGACGCTGAGGCTGCGGCCGGGGCAGGCGACGCGCATCCAGGGGCTGGGGCCGGGCCGCTATGGCATCATGGCCTTTCACGACAGGAACAGCGACGGGCGTCTGAACACCTTGCCCATCGGCCTGCCGACCGAGCCCTATGGCTTCTCCAACAATGCGAGGGGACGGTTTGGCCCCCCTGGCTGGGGCGCGGCCTCTTTCGAGGTGGACGCATCAAGCGTCAATCAGTCGATCCGCCTGCGCTGAGCGGCCTGTTCCAGCGCCCGCAGGGCGGCCTGGCGTTCATCATCCCGGACCGCCTTGATCGCCTGGCCCAGTCTGCGCGCCCCGGCCTGCCATCGGGGATCGGCCAGCATCCGGCGCGCCTCGGCCCTGATCCGAGCGCGCGATGATCGCCGGGACAGGCGTATGCCGGCACCGTGGGCTAGCAGTCGCACGGCATTGTCGGGATGGTCCCGGCCCATGGTCAGGCACAGCACCGGCACGCCATGCAGGATGGGCCGCAGGATGGTTCCATGACCGCCATGACTGACCACCAGGTCGCACCAGGGCACGATCTCGTCGTGGGGTGCATGGTCGGTGATGCGGGCATTGGCAGTCTTCGGCAGGTCCTGTGGCCGGACGGCGGGGCCGGTCGTGACGATGACATTGGCGTCGAGAGGCTCCAGCGCGCGCAGGCAGCGGGCCAGGAGCGCCGACTGTCCCTGGTATGTGGTGCTGAAGCTCAAAAGAATATTGTGACGCCGGCTGTCCACCAGCGGACCGGGCTGACCAGGCCGGATCGTATCGAACAGCGGACCGGCATAGACGAAGCCATCGTCGGGGTGGGGCAGGTCAAAGGCGCGGCTGGTGCCCAGGATCTGCGGCCGGGCCCAGGCCAGCTGGTCAAGGGTATGGCGCAGCGGCGCAAGGCCAAGCCCTGTTCGCGCCCGGTTCAGGTCGCCCAGCCCGGCATCATACCATCGCGCCACCATGTCATGGCCGGCGTCCTGCCGGTGGCGCTCGAACCGGTTGCGGGCGGGAGCCCATCCGGGGCCAAAGGGCGGCAGGCCACGGCGGCCAGGAAAGGACCACAGGTTGGCGGTCAACAGGGCGCACGGCGTGTGGCTGGCCTCGCAGGCGAGGATGCAGCCCAGCAGCAGTTCATTGGGCACCACCAGGTCGGGCTGGAAGTCCCGGATGAGGCGCAGGCTGTCCTCGGCATATCGGGCGGCTGGGCCGGTCATAACGGCCTGGCAGACAGCCTTGACAACGGCTGGCGGCCAGTGACGTCGCCAGTCCTGCAGCGGATCATCGGCCTGGCCACCGCGCTGGCGATTGGGGGCCGCCCGCCAGGGGCTGAAGCGCAACCCCGCGTCGGTCGCCACGGCCCGGTTGGCTTCGTCTGACACGAACATCACCTCATGACCGCGCGATTTCAGCAGGCTGGCCATCAGGACGGCGGGCGCAACGTGGCCGCCACCCTCGAAGGTCGTGAACAGAAATTTCATTACCCGTGCGGCCTCATCGGGGGTCGTTTTTTGGGGAACGCCTAACCTGGCGGTGCGCTCTAGGTAATCAGGTCGGGAGCAAGCGATTATGCGGGCGGAAGAAACCAAGCTGCGGGAGTATCGGGACCAGGTCAATGAGGTCCTGGCCACGGTCCTGCCCCGGCAAAGTCGCCTGGAAGCCGTCCACGCAGCGCGGGCCGGGCTGCTGTCGCCGGGAAAGCGCGTCCGGCCGCTGCTGGCCGTGCTGGTGGCGGAACACCTGGGGTGCTCGGCTGACCGGATACTGCCCGCCGCCTGTGCGGTGGAGATGATCCACGCGGCCTCGCTGATCCTTGATGACCTGCCGTGCATGGACGACGCGCAAACGCGGCGGGGCGAGCCCAGCCTGCATCGCCTCTATGGCGAGGATATTGCCCTGCTGGCCGTGGTCACCTTGGTGAGCGAGGCCTATGCGGTCCTGGCAGCTGTGCCCGATGCGGACGAGGCGTTGCGGCTGCGCTGGGTCGGGATACTGGCGCGTGCGGTCGGCCCGCTGGGCCTGGTCGGCGGGCAGGAACGCGACCTGCACGGCGAGACGGATCGAAGCCTGGAGGACATCCGGGCCCTGCACCTGCGCAAGACGGCGGTCCTGTTTTCGGCCGCTGCCGAGATGGGCGCCGCAGCCGCCGGTGCAGACGAGGCCACGCTGACCGCGGCCCGCAGGTTTGGCGAGGCCCTGGGCTTGGCCCTGCAGGCCTTTGACGACATGGCCGATGCTGCTGATGCTGCCGAGCTGTCACGCGGGGCCAATCTGTTGAGCCGGATGGATCAGGAT
>JAEYQX010000173.1 GCA_023409795.1 Pseudomonadota bacterium | reverse complement strand
CACCTGCGTCATGCAGTACGAAGACGCCGTGGCTGAGCTGGTCGGTCGCCCGAACGAGGGCCTGGCCCATATGTTCGTGATGATGAACGCCGCCCGCCTGGCCGTGGGCGTCGAGGGCGTCGGCATTGCCGAGCGCGCCTATCAGCACGCCCTGGCCTATGCCCTGGAACGTCGCCAGGGCCGCAGCATCTGGACCGGCGAAAAGAACGCCCCGATCTTCGACCACCCCGATGTTCGCCGCACCCTGGGCGTGATGAAGGCCAAGATCGCCGCCGCCCGCGCCATCTGCCTGTCCACCGGCGTCGCCGCCGACCTGGCCAAAAAGGCCGAGGACGAACTGGCCCGGAAATACTGGAAGGGTCGCGAGGACCTGTTCACCCCCATCGCCAAGGCCTGGTCGACCGATGTCGGCTGTGACGTGGCTTCGATGGGCGTCCAGGTCCACGGCGGCATGGGCTTCATCGAGGAAACCGGCGCGGCCCAGTATTACCGCGATGCCCGCATCACCCCCATCTATGAAGGCACCAATGGCATCCAGGCCATGGACCTGGTCGGTCGCAAGCTGTCGATGGACAACGGCCAGTCGGCCCAGGCCCTGATCGACGAGATGAAGGTGACGCTGGGCGACCTGTCGGCCCTCTACACCGGCAAGCCGGTCGAGCGTTTCGCCACGGCCATCGAGGCGGTCGAGGATGCCACCCTGTGGCTGCTGGACGCCAAGAAGGATCCCGAGCGCGCCGCTGACGTCCTGGCCGGTGCCGATGCCTACCTGCGCCTGCTGGGCGATGTGGTCGGCGGCTGGATGCTGGCCAAGGGCGCACTGGCCGCCAAGGCCCGGCTGGACGCCAAGGACGGCGATGCGGCCTGGCTGCAGGGCAAGCTGGACCTGTATGAAGTCTATGCCGCCAACGTCCTGGGCCACGTGTCCAGCCGGCTGGCAGCCGTCGGCCAGGGCGGCGAGCTTCTCAACCGCCTGACGGTTGAAGCCCTGGCAGGCTAAGAGTTCAGACCCCCGCGCCTTTGCCAGCGCGGGGGTTTTTTCATGGACCTGGCGGTCAGCGAGGCTCGGCCTCTGATTCTGCCATCCCCGTTGCCGGTTTATCCAGCAGCTCGATCGTCTCGCGCACATACTGGGCGTGGGCCACGACGCCCAGTTCCAGGCCTTCGCCGCCGCCCTGCACTTCCTGGATCAGGATGCCGGTGATGACCGGGTTGTCGGGGATCGGAGCGCCGGTCGGGCGGCGCGCTGCGGGCACCCAGAAGACCGGACCGCCCGAGTTGCCCTGTGACACCGTAAAATCCAGCAGGAAGCTGTTGAAATGCCGGATCGGCGTCAGCGGATAGGAGCTGATCCGCCCCAGCCTAAGGATCGGGAACCCCGCCCGGTTGGATGACAGGCCATGGGGAAAGCCCAGCGCCATCATCTCGTCGCCCGGTCCGAAACGATAGCGCTCCAGCGTGGTGTCGTCGCCCAGCCAGCCCAAGGGGATGGCCGCCGTGGCAAAGGCCTCTGGCGCGTTCACCTCGATCACGGCCACGTCCCGCTCGGGATGGCTGACCCACAGGGGCGCGCCAGATTCGTCGCGGATCGGCAGGTTGGCGGGGGTAAAGCGCCAGGCCCCGTCCGCCTCGGCCGTTCGCCAGCCGACGCGGGCCTCGCGGCTGGGCATCACCTTGAAAACGTGGGCAGCCGTCACCAGCACGATGCGGGGCGTGCCATCGGCGCGCGGGGCCGAGATCAGGAAGCCCGTCCCCACCTTGCGCGACGAAGGATCCAGCGGCTGGTCCAGCTGAACCGTCGCATTCATCAGTCCAACGGTCATGTCCCATTCAGCGGGCGCAGCAGGGGCGACATAGGGCACGGGCGGAATATCCTGAGCGAACATAGGCAGCATTTGACGCCGCTGGCGGACAGGCACAAGGTCCCCCTGAAATCCAGGAGAGCCATGCTGATGAATCGCCGTGAATTGATCGCTTCTACCGCTGCCGCCGGTTTGGCCGCAGCCGCCTCTCCTGCCCTTGCCCGCCAGACTACCGGAGCCTCGATGTCCAAGCCCGTCCCGCCCGTCGCCAAGAAGGTCCCTGTCACGATTGAGCAGTTGGGCCGGGTTCGCCACGACGACTACCAGTGGATGAAGGACGATAACTGGCAGGCGGTCCTGCGCGATCCCAAGCTGATCAAGGCTGACGTGCGCGATCACCTGGTCCAGGAAAACGCCTACCGCGAAGCCATGATGGCCTCGACCCTGCCGCTGCAGGCCCAGATGTTCGAGGAGATGAAGGGGCGCATCAAGGAGGACGAGTCCTCGGTGCCGTCTGCCGACGGGCCCTGGGAATACTATGTCCGCTATAATGTTGGCGACCAGCACCCGCTCTACTGCCGCCGCCCGCGTGGGCAGAGCGATGGCGAGGTCATCCTGCTGGACTGCAACAAGCTGGCCGAGGGCAAGGCCTATTCCGAGGTCTCGGCGACCGAACACAGCCCCGACCACAGCCTGTTCGCCTATGCCGAGGATGCCCAGGGGTCCGAAGTCTTCAAAATCTATGTGAAGGACCTGGCCACCGATCAGGTCCTGCCTGCGGTCATTGAATCCGCCACCGGCAACTTCACCTTCTCGCCGGACAGCCAGTGGATCTTCTGGACCAATCGCGACGACAACGGCCGCCCGGACAAGATCTTCCGTCGCCCGGCCCGCGGCGGGGACGCGACCCTGGTCTATGAGGAGAGTGATGATGGCATGTTCATCAGCGTGGGCCGGACCTCGGACGATGCCTTCCTGGTGATCGAGATCGCCAACCAGGAAACCTCGGAAGCCCGCATCATCCCGGCCGCAGACCCGACGGCCACCCCGATCGTGATGGAGCCGCGCCAGGTGGCCCGCCTCTATGACGCCGGCCACTGGGCCGGCCGCTGGGTCATCCGCACCAATGCCGACGACTCGGTCGACTTCAAGGTCGTCGTGGCCCCGACCGGTGCCCCCGCCAAGGCCAACTGGAAGGACCTGGTCCCCCATACGCCCGGCCGCTTCATCGAAGGCGTGGCCCTAGTCAGAGACTTCCTGGCCCGCCAGGAGCGCGCCGACGCCAATACCCGGATCGTCATCCGCGACCGCGAGGGCAGCGAGCACGACATCGCCGTGGACGAACCGGCCTTTGCCCTGTCGCTGGGCGGCGCGTCAGAGTTCGACACGACGGTGATGCGTTACGCCTACAACTCGCCGTCCACGCCGACCTCCACCTATGACTATGACCTGAAGACCCGCGAGAAAGCCCTTAGAAAGGTTCAGGAAGTTCCGTCGGGCCACGATCCGGCAGACTATGTCGTCGAGCGGCTGAACGCGCCTGCGTCCGATGGCGAGCTGGTCCCGGTGACCGTCCTGCGGCGCAAGACGACCCCGGTGGACGGGTCCGCGCCCCTGCTGCTCTATGGCTATGGCTCATACGGCATGGCCATGCCCGCCAGCTTCTCGACCAACCGCCTGTCGCTGGTGGATCGCGGCTTCATCTATGCCATCGCCCACATTCGCGGCGGCTCGGACAAGGGCTGGAACTGGTTCCTGGATGCCCGCCGCTTCACCAAGAAGAACACCTTTACCGACTTTATCGCGGCGGCCGAGCACCTGATCGCCCAAAACTATACCCGCGCCGGGAACATTGTGGCCGAGGGCCGCTCGGCGGGAGGGCTGCTGATGGGGGCCGTCACCAATATGCGCCCCGACCTATGGGCGGGGATCATCGCCGGCGTGCCCTTTGTCGACCTGATCAACACCATGAGCGACACCAGCCTGCCGCTGACGCCGCCCGAATGGCCCGAGTGGGGCAATCCGATCGAGGATGCCGAGGCCTATGACTACATGTGGTCCTACAGCCCCTATGACCAGATCGAGGCCAAAGCCTATCCGGCCATCCTGGCGACCGGAGGCCTGTCTGATCCGCGCGTAACCTATTGGGAACCGCAGAAATGGGTGGCCAAGCTGCGGCCCGTCACCACCTCGGGCAAGCCGGTCCTGCTGAAGATCAACATGGAAGCCGGTCACTTCGCCTCGTCAGGCCGCTTCGACTACCTGAAGGACATCGCCCACGACTATGCCTTCGCGGTCTGGGCCGTCGAGAAGGGCTGGGAAAAGGACTGGGGCCAGGCGTGATCATCCGCCCCTATGCAGAGGCCGATCTGGCCGCTGTCACGGCCATCTATGCCGAGAGCGTGATCAACGGCACCGGGACGTTCGAGCTGGACGTCCCGGCCCCGGCTGACATGCAGGCCCGCCTGTCGGCACCTGCCGCCCTGGGCCTGCCGGTCCTGGTCGCCGAGGTCGACGGACAGGTGGCAGGCTATGCCTATGCCGGCCCCTATCGCCTGCGCGCCGCCTATCGCTACCTGGTCGAGGACTCGATTTACGTCAGTCCCGACCATCGTGGCCGGGGCGTCGGCCTGGCCCTGCTAAAGGCGCTGGTCCGGGCCTGCGAGGCCATGGGCCTGCGACAGATGGTGGCCGTCATCGGTGACAGCGCCAACCAGGGTTCCATCGCCCTGCACGCCGCTGCTGGGTTTGAGCCGGTTGGGGTCTTTCGCGCAGCCGGCTGGAAGTTCGACGACTGGCGCGATGTTGTCTTCATGCAGAAGGCCCTGGGGCCCGGTGCCACCACGCCGCCCGACGCCGATGGCCTTGATTGCGGGCGCTAGAGCCTGATTTTGAAGATTTTTCGGTTTTCTGCTTTTAGGCGCTTGACCGATCCGGAGGACGCCCCTAAACACCGCCTCCTCCTCGGACGCCGAGGGGAACGCGGGTGTAGCTCAGTTGGTTAGAGTGCCGGCCTGTCACGCCGGAGGTCGCGGGTTCGAGCCCCGTCACTCGCGCCATTCTCTTCAAGCATTTCAAGAGAATGGCGCGCCCGCCCCCCTCGGGGGATTTCCAGAACAATCTGCTTCTTACGAGCGTCAGTTGAACTGCTGGCTGTCCTGCTGCGTCGCAAAGGCGCTGTGGCCGCTCAACTCCGCATAGAGCATGCCCAGGTCGTCAAACACCCGGTTCCAGGCAAACTGCTCAACCATCTTCTGGCGTGCCGCCAGGCCCAGGGCCTCGATGTCGCGGGCAAACAGGGCTTCGATAGCCTCGGCATAGTCATCAGGATCGGCCGAGCGCGCCAGCTGGCCCACGCTCTCGTCCACCGTCTCGGCCACGCCGCCCGAGTTGACGCCCACGACCGGGCGGCCACAGGCCATGGCCTCCAGCACGATCAGGCCAAAGGGTTCCTTGTCGTTGGCGTGCACGAAGGCGTCGCAGCTGGCGATGATCCGGGCCACCGCGCGGGGATCCTTTTCATAGGCCAGGCTGGTGACGTGTTCCTCGACCGGCAGCCCCGCCCCTGCCCCGACCAGGACCAGATGATAGGGCGCGCCCAGTTTCTGGACGGCATCAATCAGGACATCGACGTTCTTTTCCTTTGCCGGACGCCCGGCAAAGCACAGCAGTCGCGTCGAGGATGACAGCCCCAGCTTCTTCAGCAGGCCCTCGCGGTCCCGGCGATCGGGCCGGAAGGTATCGACCTCGACCCCCAGGGGCCGAATCACGATGTTGCCGACATTGGCCCCCTCCAGGCGCCGGGCGATGAAGCGACTGGGCGAAACTACGCGGTCAAACTGCGAGAACAGCCGGGCCCAGCGTTTCTCGACCGGCTTCTTGGCCCATTCACCCAGGTGAAGCGCCGCCAGGCCCGCCGGATCAGAGTGGCAGAAGCCGACGACCGGGCAGCCGACCCTCTGGCCCGCCTCCAGCGCGCCCTGGCCCGGCACATAGGGGTCGCCCGCCTCGATGATGTCGGGATTGAGGGCAGCGACCCAGGCTCCCCAGCGCCGTGCCGAGGTTGGCCAGCGATAGCCATCGCCGAAAGGCAGCTTGGCTGAGTGAATCTGGATGATGCCGTCGCTTCCGGCCCTGTGCTTGGCACCGGGCACCACCAGGCTGTGGGCGACACCGGGGCGATTCGCTTCCAGCCAGGCCTTCTTGGACATCAGATAGCGCTTCACCCCGCCCGAGCGCGGGGCAAACAGCATGGTGGTATCGACAAGACGCGGCCGGTCCTGGGAGGCCGCCGCCTTCATCGCCCTCAGGGTCGAAAAGACTTCCTCATCCAGGCCGGGGAAAAGGCGAAGCTCGCTCTCTTGGACGTCAATGTCAGTCAGACTCATGCAGCGGGTTCCTGAGGTGGTGGACATCCCAATGCTGGAAGAGCGGATTTGGATGCGCCGACGGGGTTTTGAACTCACGTTTTGGAATCCCTGACGACCTTGTGATCTATTGCCATGCTTTGCGCGCATCAGGCTGGACCGCAAGCGTCTTGCGCCTTCATCTCCCGTTCAGCTTGTCTTAGATAGGGCCCGCCTTGTATTCGCCTCAAATTCGAGAAACTTGGGGCATGGTGTCCTCGAGCCTGCTAAGGATCGTTGACGTCGCTCTACGCCTGTCCACGAGGGGTTATTAATTGATGCGTATTCTGCTTGCGAGCGCGGTGGCGATCGCCCCCCTGATGGCCGCGTCCGGGGCCTACGCGGAGGTTGTGGTCTCCAATGCCCGCACCACGCCCATTGCCACCTCGACTGCGACCGGCAGCGCGCCTGACAATATTCGCCTGGCCAGCGGTGGATCGGTCGCCGTGACCTCGGGCGCTGCCGTTACCGTGGACTCCAGCCACAGCGTTGATCTGGACTCGGGTAGCGCCATCACGATGGAGAAGGCAGCTGACGGTGCCACCGGGATCCTGGTCAACGGCGGCACGGCGGGCAATGTCACGGTTGGCGGCGCGATCAAGATCACCGACGACATCGACGAGTATAAGGACACCGACAACGACGGCGACCTGGATGGTCCCCTCGCCTCGGGCACGGATCGCTATGGCGTCAGAATTACCGGTCCCGGCGGGCGCACGGGCAACCTGCTGGTTGAAAGCTCCGGATCCATCACGGTCGAGGGCAACAACTCGCGCGGCCTGTCGGTCGAGTCCAATCTGGTCGGCAACCTGACCAACCTGGGCAATGTCACGGTCACCGGCAATGACACCCGGGCCATCAGCGTCACGGGTGCCGTCGACGGCGACGTCAATGTCCTGGGCGCGGTCACGGCTCGCGGCGAGAATGCCGTGGGCGTGGCCATTGATGCCCCTGTCAGCGGCCGCACCAATATCCAAGGCACGGTGACCGCCAGCGGCTATCGCTATGCCTCGCGTCCGCAGAACCTGCCCACCACGGGCACACCGCCCTCGAACGTCCCCTTCCTGGAGCGCCTGGACGAGGATGACCTGCTGCAAGCCGGGCCTGCGGTCAGCGTGACGGCCGACCTGGGCGGTGGCCTCGTGTTCGATACCGCCCCCACCTATCGCCTCGGGCTTGAGGGCGATGATGACGGCGACGACATCAAGAACGGCGACGAGGATGATGACGGCGACGGCATCAAGAATCGCGACGACCCCGACCGCGACGGCGACGGCGTGCCGGACGTCAGCGAAAGCACCGCAGCCATCACCTCGCTGGGCGGTGCCCCGGCCGTGCAGATCGGCTCGACCGCCAATGCCGTCAACCTGGGCACGCTTGGCACCGGCGATGAGGCCTATGGCCTGATCAATCGCGGCCAGATCACCGGCAGCGGCATCTATGACGGCGTCCACGCCAAGGCTGTCCAGATCGGCGTCGATGGCGGCCAGGCCGTCAATATCGCGGGCGGCATCCGCAATGCGGGCACCATCAGCGCCATTGGTGCCAATGCCGATGCGACGGCCGTCACCCTGAAGAGCGGGGCCAACACCCCGACCCTGGTCAACGCCACTGGTGCCATGATCAACGCCAACAGCACCAGCGACCGCGCCGGCCAGGTGACCGCCGTCCAGATCGACGCCGGAGCCAGCCTCACCTCCCTGACCAACAATGGCACCATTGCTGCTGCGGCGAACGGGGGCGTGGCCAATGCCACCGCCATCCAGGACCTCAGCGGCACCCTGTCCTCGATCACCAACACGCGCGTGATCGGTGCCAACGTCCTGGCCAATGACAAGGGCGATGCCATTACCGGCAAGGCCGTGGCCATCGACGTCAGCAGCAATACGACCGGCGTCACCCTGGTCCAGCGCGGCATTGCCTCCGCCGGCGAGGACTTCCCCGACGCCGACGGGGACGGCGTGGCCGATGGCGACGAGCCCACCATCCTGGGCCAGATCAAGCTGGGATCCGGTGCCGACCACATCGACGCCCAGAACGGGGCCATCGTCGGCGACATCGACTTTGGCGCTGGCGCTGACCGCCTGACCATTTCCGGCGGAGCCGCGGTGGCCGGTGCCATCACCAACAGCGACGGCCTGCTGGACATCGACATCTCGAAGGGCACGCTGGACGCGCGCCAGTCGGGCGTGACCGATATCACCGGCCTGAACATTGGCACGGACGGCCAGCTGGTCGTCTCGCTCGACCCCGCCAACAGCACCAATGGTGGCTTCAAGGTCAATGGCACGGCCAATATCGCCGACGGTGCCGGCCTGGGTGTCCGCTTCACCTCGATCATCACCGATCCGACCCGCTTCACCATCATCGACGCCGACACCCTGAACCTGGGTGCGATCGACAGCGACACGGTCCAGGCCAACTCGCCCTATGCCTTCGTTGTCGAGCACGGCGCTGATGTCGCCGCTGGCGAGCTTTTCATCGACGCCCGCCGTCGCACGGCCGAGGAAGCCGGCATGATCAAGGCCGAGGCCGATGCCTATGACGTCCTCTATCAGGGCCTGGCCGATAACGAAGTCGTCCGCAACGCCATCCTGAGCAAGGTCAGCCGCGAGGAATTCTTCGACGTCTACGAGCAGATGCTGCCCGATCACTCGGGCGGTCCGCTGCTGTCGCTGGCCAGCGGCGTGGATGCCGTGACCCGCGCCCTGACCGGGCGCAATGCCTCGGCACAACCGGGCGAAACCAGCGCCTGGCTGCAGGAAATCAACTTCTACGCCGACAAGGACAAGACCGACACCTATGGCTTCCGCTCGGAAGGCTTTGGCGTGGCCGGCGGCGTCGAGAAGGGAACCGGCCTGGGTGCCATCGGCGTCAGCGCCGCCTTCACCTCGTCCGACCTGGAAGACCCCGAATCGGTGGCCGAGGAAGTCCTGTCGGCCAGCCTGCTTGAACTGGGCCTCTACTGGCGCGCCCAGGGCCAGCGCTGGACGACCTGGGCCCGTGCCGGTGCCGGCTATGCCTCGTTCGAAGCCAAGCGCAAGCTGGTGACCGACGGCGTCCACCTGGCCAACACCTCCGAATGGCACGGCCTCAGCCTGTCGGCCGCCGGTGGCGCTTCGTATGAGCAGCATTTCGGCCGCCTGAACGTGCGCCCCGAAATCTATGCCGAATATTTCTCGCTGAGCGAGGATGCCCGCAGCGAACAAGGCGGCGGCGACGGCTTCGACCTCGATATCGAGGAACGCGACGGCCACATCTTCTCGGGCGTTGCCGCGGTCAACATCGGCTATGGCATGGGCGAGAACAGCTGGCTGCGGCCGGAAATCCGCCTGGGCTGGCGCCAGAACTTCTCGGTCGACGCAGGCCGCACGATTGCCCGCTTCGCCTCGGGCGGCGACACCTTCACGATCGACCCGGCCTCGATCGAGGGCGGCGGCCCGATCCTGGGCTTCAGGCTCAACGTCGGCAACGACCTGGGCATGCTGGCCATCACCGGCGATGCCGAACTGCTGGAGGACTACGTCCGCTACACCCTGCTGCTGCGGGCCAGCTTCCGCTTCTGATTTCGGCCATGCCGGATGCAAGAAGGACCGCTCGAGAAATCGGGCGGTCTTTTTTTGTCTGCGGCAACCAATAGTCGTGCTTCGGCGTTGCCGTTGCAACTTCAGCCTTGCCATTCGGCGGCACGGCTTTGGAGTTGTAAGGGTCAGGAAGACAAGGCAATATCGCCGTTCTTGGGGGCAGATTTCACTGCGTGTGATCAGTCGATCTCAAGGGATTCCTCAACGACGCGAGTCCAGGAGTACGTCCCCCAGTGCAATACCAAGTCCCGGCCGTCGACCTGACAAACTGCGACCGCGAACCGATCCACCTGTTGGGAGCGATCCAGCCCATAGGCTTCCTGATCAGCCTGACCTCCGACTGGATGATCGCACGGGTGTCGGCCAATATCGCAGACTTCCTGGGCCGTTCCCCGGATGAGTTGATCGGGTCGCCGCTGCAGGACTTTTGCAGCGCCTCGGCCATCCACGACCTGCGCAACCGCGCCTCGCTGCTGCGCAGTCGTGATTCGGTCGAACGACTGTTCAGCTGTCGGCTTGTCGAAGGTGGCGGGCTTTTCGACGTCGTCCTCTACATCAGTGACCGCAATATCGTGCTGGAGGCCGAGCCTTCCACGGCCGAGCATGGCGACGTCACGGGCCTGGTCCGCTCGATGGTCAGCCGCCTGGACCAGACCGAGGACATGACGGCCTTCTTCCGCGAAGGCGCGCGCCAGATCCGCGCGGTGCTGGGTCATGACCGGGTCATGGTCTATCGCTTTGCCGAGGACGGCTCGGGCGAAGTCGTGGCCGAGGCGGTCAAGGGCGGCATCGGCCGCTTCCTGGGCCTGCACTATCCGGCATCCGACATTCCGGCCCAGGCACGCGAGCTTTACCGGCGCAATCTGCTGCGCCTGATCGCCGACATCGACGCGGTTCCCGTGCCGGTCGTGCCCCAGTTGGACCAGGACGGAAAGCCGATCGACCTGTCGCTGTCGACGCTGCGGTCCGTATCGCCCATCCATATCGAATACCTGCGGAACATGGGGGTCCGGGCCTCCCTGTCGATCTCCATCATTGTCGATGGCCGGCTGTGGGGCCTGTTCGCCTGCCACCACTACAGTCCCCATCACGCGGGCTCCGAGCGCCGTGCGCGCGCCGAGCTGTTCGCCCAGATGTTTGCCATGCGGCTGGAAAGCCGGATCCGCAAGGAAACGGTCGAGTATGAGCGGCGCGCCCGCGACATTTCGGACCAGCTTCTGGGGGCGGTGGCCTCTGACGAGATGCTGCTCAAGGATCCCGAGTGGCTGAACGACATCCTGACCAATGCCATTCCGGCCGACGGTGTCGGGGTCTGGCTCAGTGGCAACTACGCCCTCTCGGGTGCCACCCCACCGCCAGAGGCCTTCAAGCAGATCGTGCGCAACCTGGGCTCCATCACCCCGGGCAAGGTCTTCACCACCTCCCACCTGGGCGGCTTCATCGAGGGGGCCGAGGCCTATGCCTCGGACGCCGCAGGGATGCTGGTCATCCCCATTTCACGCTCGCCGCGCGACTATGTGGTGCTGTTCCGGCGCGAGATCATCCATTCCGTGCGCTGGGGCGGCGATCCGCGCAAACCGGTCGAGTTCGGTCCCAACGGCCCCCGCCTGACGCCGCGCGCCAGCTTTGACGAATGGCGCGAGCTGGTCGAGGGACGCTCGCGTCCCTTCACCACCTCCGAGGTGCGCGTGGCCGAGACCCTTCGCGCGACCCTGATCGAGGTCGTGCTGCGCATGGCGGACGAAGCCTCGGCCGAGCGGTTGCAGTTCAGCGCCCGCCAGGAACTTCTGATTGCCGAGCTGAACCACAGGGTTCGCAACATCCTGGGCCTGATCCGGGGCCTGATCCGGCAGTCGGGGGCCACGGCCCGCAGCATCGACGACTTTGTCAAAGTGGTCGACGGGCGCATCCACGCCCTGGCCCGCGCCCATAACCAGATCACCGATGACCACTGGGGCCCTGCCCCGCTGCAGGCCCTGATCGACGCCGAGGCCGCCGCCTTTGCCGACCGCGACGACCGCATCCACACCAGTGGTGATCCCATATTCCTGAGCCCCACGGCCTATTCGACCATGGCCCTGGTGGTTCACGAGCTGGTCACCAACTCGTTGAAATACGGCAGCCTTTCCGTGCCGGAAGGATCTGTCAGCCTGGACTGGTATCAGGAGGTGGACCAGTCGCTGGTCATCGAATGGCAGGAGCGAAACGGCCCGCCGGTACGGGAGCCCGAGCGCAAGGGCTTTGGCACCACCATCATCAGCCGCTCGGTGCCCTATGACCTGGGTGGCAAGGCCGAGGTTGTCTATTCAGCCGACGGCTTCCGCGCCCGGTTTGTCATCCCGGCCCGACACATGGCCGAGCCAAGGCCCGCGCCCAACACGCGCGCCGTCAAATACACCCGCCCGTCGGCGGGCCATCCCCAGGCCGCGCCCGACCAGGTTCTGGCCGGTCACGACGTCCTGCTGGTCGAAGACAGCCTGATCATCGCCCTGGATGCCGAGGACATTGCCGAGCGCCTTGGCGCAGTCCAGGTCACGACGGCGGCCACGGTCGAAGGCGCGCTCGACGCCCTGGATTGCGGCACGCCGACGGTCGCCATCCTGGACATCAACCTGGGAGACAAGACGTCCTTCATGGTCGCCGACCGCCTGGCCGACCTGGGCGTGCCCTTCATCTTTGCCACCGGCTATGGCGAGCAGGCTTGCCTGCCCGACAGCCACGCCCACCGGCTGGTCGTGCAGAAGCCCTATACGATCGAGAACATCGCCACCGTCATGAGCGGCCTGACCGAACCCCTGGCCTAGCCTGCGCCGGGCCCCGTTGAACCCCTTTGGAAGCTGGGCGTTCAGGGGGCGAAGGGGGCGTGATGACCACAGGGGACCAACCACTGTCCGCAGGGGCTGGCTACGACGTGATCGTGGTCGGGGCTGGCCTCGCCTCGATGCTGGCCGCACTCAGGCTAAAGGAAAGCCGTCCCGACATCCGCCTGTGCCTGCTGGAAGCCCAAGCCCGGCCGGATGAAAGCCACACCTGGTGCTGCTTCGCCAGCGACCTGGACCCGGCCCAGGCCGACTGGCTCGAACCGCTGCAGTCCAACCGCTGGGAGGGCTATCAGGTCCATTTTCCCGAGTTCGATCGCCACCTGGCCACTAGATACGGGCGACTGACGTCATCAGGACTGAATGCAGCGGTCGAGACGGCCCTGCCCGGCCTGGTCCATCGCGGGGCCCAGGCCGCCGAAGTGCACCAGGACAGGGTGCAACTGGCCGATGGCCGGGTCCTGACGGCCCCGCTGGTGCTGGACGGCCGCGGGGCCCGCCCCTCCGCGCACCTCAGCCTCGGCTTCCAGAAGTTCGTGGGGCTGGAGATCGAAACGGAGGCTCCGCACGGGCTGGAGCAGCCGGTGGTCATGGACGCGCGGGTGGCCCAGGTCGACGGCTATCGCTTTGTCTATGTCCTGCCGCTGTCCGACACCCGCCTGCTGGTCGAGGACACACGCTATAGCGACGGTGCCGAGCTGTCTGTCGAGGCCCTGACCAGGGCCGTCCAGGCCTATGCCGCGCAACAGGGCTGGACCATCCGCCGTGAAATCCGCAGCGAGACCGGCGTCCTGCCCATCGTGCTGGAGGGCGATTTCGACGCCTACTGGGCCGAGTTGGGCAGCGCCGTGCCCTTGGGTATGCGCGCCCTGCTGTTCCATCCGGTGACCGGCTACTCCCTGCCCCAGGCTGCGCGCATGGCTGATCTCATCGCCGACCAGCCGGCGCTGAGCACGTCAGCGGTCTGCAAGATGGTGCGCGATGAGGCGCGCCAGCTGTGGCGCGAAGGCCAGTATCTGCGCCTATTGAACCGGATGATGTTCCGCGCCGCCAAGCCGGACCAGAGATACCGCGTCCTGCAGCGGTTCTATCGGCTGCCCGAGCCCCTGATCCAGCGGTTCTATGCCGGTCACTTGACGCTTTCCGACCGCGCCCGCATCCTGATGGGCAGGCCGCCCGTGCCCCTTGGCCCTGCCCTGCAGGTCATATTCCCGAACATGAAAGGCCGACATGGCTGAAGTCGTCGTCATCGGAGCCGGCTTTGGCGGCCTGGCCCTGGCCATTCGCCTGCAGTCGGCCGGACATCATGTCCACCTGATCGAGGCGCGTGACCAGGTCGGCGGGCGCGCCTATGCCTATCGCAGGGACGGCTTCACCTTTGACGGCGGGCCGACGGTCCTGACCGATCCGGACTGCCTGAAGGAACTTTTCGCCCTGTCAGGCCGGCGCATGGCGGACTACGTCAGGCTGATCCCGGTCGATCCCTTCTACCGGCTGATCTGGGACGATGGCCAGACCTTTGACTATGGCGGCCAGGACGAGCCGCTGATGGCCGAGATCGCGCGCCTGAGGCCAGAGGATGTCGCAGGCTATGCCGACTTCTACGACTATTCGCGCCGGGTCTATGAGGAAGGCTACCTGAAGCTTGGCCACGTCGCCTTCACCGATCCGGGCAGGATGCTGAAGGCGGCCCCCAGCCTGATGAAGCTGAAGGCGTGGCGCAGCGTCTATGCCACGGTAGCCTCGTTCGTGAAGGACGAGCACCTGCGCCAGGCGCTCAGCTTCCACACCCTGCTGGTCGGCGGCAATCCCTTCCAGGCGTCGTCCATTTATGCCCTGATCCATGCGCTCGAGCGCCAGGGCGGGGTCTGGTACGCCTTGGGTGGCACCGGGGCCCTGGTAAAGGCCATGGAACGGCTGTTCATCGAGTTGGGCGGCGAGGTGCGGGTATCGTCACCGGTCGAGACGGTCACGGTCCAGGACAACCGCGCCACCGGGGTTCATCTCAGGGACGGCACCTATATCCCCTGCGATCTGGTGGCCTCGAACGCGGATGTGGTGCGCACCTATGAGCAGATGCTGGGCCACCATCCGCGAGGCCGGGCCGCCGCTGCACGGTTGAAGCGCCTACGCTTCTCCATGTCGCTGTTCGTGGTCTATTTCGGCCTGAAGGGCCCGCCGCCCGCGACGATGAAGCAGCACACCATCCTGTTCGGGCCGCACTATCGCGAACTGGTCAATGCCATCACCGGGGCCGGGCCGCTGCGCGATGACTTCTCGCTCTACATCCACGCACCCAGCATCCACGACCCGTCGGTCGCGCCCGAGGGTCACAGCGCCTACTACGCCCTGTCGCCCGTCCCCAACCTGAAACAGGACATCGACTGGTCCATCACAGGCCCGGCCTATGCCCGGCGCATCCTGGACAGGGTCGAGGAGCGGCTGATCCCTGGCCTGGGAAGCCGGATCGTGACCAGCCACACCCTGACGCCCGCTGATTTTGACGGGTCGTTGAATTCTCATCTGGGCGCGGCCTTTTCGCTGGAACCAATCCTTAGCCAAAGCGCCTATTTCAGGGTGCACAACCGCGACGACCAGATCCGCAATCTCTACTTCGTCGGGGCCGGAACCCACCCCGGTGCTGGCGTGCCTGGCGTAGTCGGATCGGCCAAGGCCACTGCGGGCGTCATCGACCGTGATCTGAAATCCGGATCTGCGCGATGACGGATGCCGCGCTCAACCAGCAGGTGATGGCCCAGGGCTCGGCCAGCTTCCGGGCGGCGACGCGCCTGTTCGACCGCGAACTGCGCGAGGATGTCTGGGCGCTCTATGCCTGGTGCCGGCATTGCGATGACCAGATCGACGGCCAAACCTTGGGCCATGGCTTCGTCGCCCTACCTTCGGACATGAAGCGCCGCCGCCTGGTCGAACTGCGCCAGCAGACCGCCGACGCCATGGCCGGGCGCGCCGTGACCAGTCCGCCGTTTGCGGCGCTCCAGGCGGTGGCCCTGCGCCACCCGCTGTCGCCCCAGGGGCCGGACACCCTGCTCGACGGGTTCGAGATGGACGTCAATCCGCGCCTCTATCAGACGATGGATGACCTCATGCTCTACTGCTACCGGGTCGCCGGGGTCGTGGGGGTCATGATGGCCGAGATCATGGACGCGCGGGGGCCCGATACCCTGCGCCGGGCCCAGGACCTGGGCCTGGCCTTCCAGCTGACCAATATCGTCCGCGACATCCACGAAGATGCGGCGTCAGGACGTGTCTACCTGCCGATCGACGTGCTGCAGCGTCACGGCATCGGGCCCGAGGCCGAGGCTGTGCTGAACGCACCGCCCGAAGCCCTGCATGGCGCGGCGCGCGAACTGCTCGATCTGGCCGAAGCCTATTATGCCTCTGCCCGCATCGGCCTGCGCGCCCTGCCGCTGCGGGCCAGCCTGGCAACAGCGGCGGCGCGCGGTGTCTATCGCGAGATCGGTCGACGCATCCGGCGCCAGGGTCCCGACGCCCTCTATAGCCGCATGGTAACGCCGCGCCCGGTCAAACTGTGGCTGGCGGGGCGCGGGGCGCTGCTGGCCCTGCTCAGCCGCTTTGAACAGGGTGTCCATGAGCCGGAACGCCCCGATCTGTGGACCTATGTCTGAGACGGTCCAAACGGGCCGGCCTGCCGCCTGGCCTTCAACTGGCGCGCCAGCTTGCGGGTATCCTGCGGGGCCAGGAAGCCGAAGGAGACGGCCCCTTCCCTGTCGTTGACGGCATGGTGCAGCCGGTGTGCCTGGACCAGGCCCTTCAGATAGCCATGGCGCGGCACGACCCGGAAAGGCCATCTTCGATGCACCAAGCCATCGTGGACCAGGGCATAGAGGACGCCATAGCCCGTCACCCCGGCCGCCGCCCAGGTCAGGCCGTCCCAGCCCCGATCCGTGCCTAACCAGAACATGGCGATGGCGATGGCGGCAAAGAAGACGGCAAACAGGTCATTGGCCTCAAAAGCCCCGTGGCGCGGCCGATGATGTGACCGGTGCAGGACCCACAGCGGACCGTGCATGAC
>JAEYQX010000259.1 GCA_023409795.1 Pseudomonadota bacterium | reverse complement strand
GCGGCGGCGGGGGCGGCGGCGGGGCCGGCTCGGCGCCGAAGGCATAGCGCAGACCCAGGGTCACGGTGTGCGACTGGTCATAGTCGCCCGACAGCTCGCCGAACGGGATGCTGTCCGGACCCGAGACAGCGGTCTCGAACGAGGCATCGCCCGTCAGGTAGCGGTAGGTCAGGTCGATGTTGGCACGGTCGCTGACGCGCCAAGCCAGACCGGCCAGGGCCTGAGCGGCGAACTTGGTCGACGAGTCGTCAGCGGTGAAGCTGACCGCCGGGGTCTGGCGCAGACGACCGACAGTGTCGGTGTTGACGCGGTTCACACCAACGCCCAGGCCGACGAACGGACGGATGGTCCAGTCCGGAGTGCCGAAGTCATAGATGACGTTGGCCATCAGGGTGGTCGAGGTGATGTCACCTTCCGGCGAGTGACACGGGCCGGTAGCCGGGGTCAGGTTGCAGAGGCCCTGTTCACCCGAGACGGCGCGGACGCGGCCGATGTCGCCCGAGCGATAGCCACCTTCCAGTTCGGCGCGCCAGTTGGGGTTGAAGCGGTAACCCAGGCGGGCAAAGGCGGCCCAGCCATCGTTCACTTCCCAGTTCCAGTTGTGGCCGGTGGTGGACGATTCGGTGTTGATGTCGTCGATGATATGGTAACCCGCGTCAATCGCGCCGTACCAACCATCCGGCTCTGCCGATGCTGCACCGGCTGCGAACAGCCCGGCAGCGGCGACACTGGCCAGAAGTTTGAGCTTCATGGTGTCCTCACACTCTTAGTTGAACCGATATCCCCGCGGTGACCGCGACGACACTCGCCAACCCAACGGCACCGAAACCAGCCGGTTCCCAAACCTTATGACCTAATGTGACGACTGTGGCGCCGTTTCAACATGTTTGGGCACATTCAGGGCAGGGTGTCAGGCCGTCTGGCCGGCCGAGGCCAGGTCGCCTGCGCCAGCCCCCTGCCCCGCCTGCCTCAGCGCCTTGACGAAGGCATCGCGCCACAGGCTGACATCGGTCTTGCGCACCACCGCCATCAGGTCGCGCCAGCGGTTGAGACGCTCGTCATGGGGCATGTCCAGGGCCCGCTTGATGGCATCAGACAGTTCTTCGCGGCTGAACGGATTGACCAGCAGGGCCGAGGTCATCTGCTCGGCGGCCCCGGCAAAGCGGGACAAGATCAGCACCCCGGGATCGGTCGGGTTCTGGGCCGCCACCCATTCCTTGGCGACCAGGTTCATGCCGTCTCTCAGGGGCGTGACCAGGCCCACGCGGCTGGCGCGATAGATGCCGGCCAGCTGGTCGCGGCGGAAGGTCCGGTTCAGGTAGCGCACCGGCTGCCAGTCCATGTCGGCATAGGCCCCATTGACGCGGCCGGCCAGGGCATCAAGCCGGGCCCGAATGTCCTGGTAGGTGTCGACGTCATCGCGCGAGATCGGCGTCACCTGCAGAAGAAAGACCTCGCCGCGCCGGTCGGGATTGTCCTGCAGGAACTGCTCATAGCCGAGCATCCGCTGCTCCAGCCCCTTGGAATAATCGAGCCGGTCGACGCCCACGATCATGGTGCGAAAGGCCGCCGAGGCCGCCATCCGGTCATAGGTGCGCGAGCCCGCCGGCGAATCCCGGGCCTCAAGGAAGCCATCGACATCAATGCCGATGGGAAAGACGCCGTCCTTTACCCGCCGCCCGAAGGCCTCGATCATGCCGTCGCCGTGAACCGTGCCATTGGCCTCGACCTCGACGTAGCGCTCGAACAGGCCCAGCCATTCCTCGGTGTGGAAGCCGATCAGGTCATAGTCGAACATGGATTCCACCAGCCGCCGGTGATGCGGCAGGGTCACCAGCAGCTGCCGCGCGGGCCAGGGCGTATGCAGGAAGAAGCCGATGCGGTTCCTGATCCCCAGCCGCCGCAGGTCCCGGGCCATCGGGATCATGTGATAGTCGTGGATCCAGATGATATCGTCCGGCTCGATCAGGGGGGCCAGGACCTCGGCAAAGCGGCGATTGGTCCGCTCATAGCCCTCGCCGAACGAGCGCTCATAGGCCGTCAGGTCGATCCGGTGGTGGAACAGGGGCCACAGGGTCTTGTTGGCATAGCCATTATAGTATTCGTCGACATCCTGTGGCTCCAGGTCGACCAGGGCCACGGTCACGCCGGCCCGATCCTCGATCTGGAGTTCGCCGGTAAAGGTCTCGACCGTCTCTCCGGACCATCCGAACCACAGGCCCTCATACTTCCGCAGCGCCGCCGACAGGGCCATGGCCAGTCCCCCGGCCGAGCCCGCTGCCGGATCACGCGGGGCAGAGACGCGGTTGGAGACGACAATCAGACGGCTCATCGGGCATCCGTCCAGGATCGACTGAGCAGAACGGCACAGTTGATGATGCCCACCAGGGAATAGGTCTGCGGATAGTTGCCCCAAAGCTCTCCGGTCTGGATGGCAATGTCCTCGCTCAGCAGTCCCGCATGGGTGCGTCGGCCCAGCATGCCCTCGAAAATCTCCCTCGCTTCTTCGGTCCGGCCATTCAGCCACAGGGCCTCGATAAACCAGAAGGTGCAGAAGTTGAAGGCGGTCTCCGGCTCGCCAAAGTCATCGGCATGGACATAGCGGAACAGATGGTTGCCCCGCTTCAGCGTCTTCTCGATGGATTCAAAGGTCCGCTTCTGGCGGGGATCATCAATATCAAGGAAACCCAGATCCGTCATCTGCAGCAGGGAGGCGTCCAGCTCGGTCCCGCCAAAGCTGGCGGCGAATCGGCCCTCCTCCTCGACAAAGGCCTCGGTCTCGATCCGGTGCCGGATCCGGGCTGCGCGGTCGTCCCAGAACTGGGCCCGGTCGGCAAGCTCCAGGTGCCGCGCCGCGCGCGCCAGGCGGTCGCAGGCCGCCCAGCACATCATCGAGGAATAGGTGTGCACCCGGGCAATGGTGCGGAACTCCCACAGGCCGGCATCGACCTGGTCGTGCATGGCAAAGGCGCGGTCCCCGACCTTTTCCAGGGCACAGAAGTCCTCCAGCGTCGCGGGGCGCAGCAGCCGCTGGTCAAAGAAGGCCTGGACCAGGGGCAGGACGATCTGGCCATAGACATCGTGCTGCAGGTGCTCGTGGGCCTGGTTGCCGATGCGCACCGGTCCCATGCCCCGATAGCCGGGCACGTCCTCGTTGATCTCCTCGACCAGGTCCGCTTCCAGCCCGACGCCATAGACGGGCTGGATATGGCCCCCGCGGGAATCATCGACCAGGTTGCGCAGATAGCCCAGGTAGCTGTCGAGGATATCGACCGCCCCCAGCCGGTTCAGCGCCCGCACCGTATAATAGGCATCGCGCATCCAGCAGAAGCGATAGTCCCAGTTGCGGCCGCTCGAGGCGAACTCGGGCACCGAGGTGGTCATGGCCGCGACGATGGCCCCGGTTTCCTCATAGACGCACAGCTTGAGCGTGATGGCGGCCCGGATCACCGCCTCCTGCCATTCCAGCGGCAGGTAGAGGGTCCGCGTCCAGGTCTGCCAGTAGTGCCGGGTCTGGTCCAGCGCCGAGGTCACGCCGGTCTTGACCGTCTCGGCAAAGCCTTCATCCGGGCCGAGGAAGAAGTGCAGGTCCCCTTCCAGCCGGAAGACCCGCTCCTGCAGGATGTGGGACACCGGACAGTCGGTCGTCAGCCGCATCGTCAGGTCCGTGCACAGGTAGCGGATGTGGTTGGAGCCCGAGGTGCACTCGGCCTTGCGCCGGCCCCAGTCGGCCGAGGGGCGCAGGCGGATGCGGATGCGCGGCGAGCCGGACAGCGGCCTGATGACCTTGCCAAAGGCGATCGGGCGGTAGGTTCGCGCGTGCTTCATGTGCCGCGGCGCAAAGTCCAGGATCTCGACGCTGGCCCCGCGGATGTCGGTCATGACGGTGCGCAGGACCGGCGTGTTGCGGACATAGGCCTGCTCGACCTGGGCCTGGTCTTCCATCTCGACCGACCAGAAGCCGTGTTCGGGCTCGTCCCCGCCCAGAAGGGCCGAGAAGACAGGATCGCCATCAACCCGGGGCGCGCAGGCCCAGACATAGCGGCCCTGGCGATCAACCAGGGCGCTGACCGAGCAGTTGCCGATCGGGGCGAGGTCGAGGTTGGCCTGGGTCATGCGCGGTGCCCCAACCGGTCCAGCCAGGACAGGACAGCCGGCACGTCCTCCAGCCGATACTGCGCCGCCGTGGCCCGCTCGGGCCCGACCAGGACGCCAAAGCCGCCCAGCCGCTGTGCAGCCTCAAAGCCGTATTCGTCAGTAAGATCGTCCCCGACCATGATGGGCAGGGTGTCGTGGAATGGCGCTTCTGTCATGAAACGGGAAAGCGCCAGTCCCTTGTTCGATCCCGGTGTTTTCAATTCCAGAACCATGGATCCGGGCTGGAGCTCCAGCCCGGTTTCGGCGGCCAGTTGCCGTGCCAGGGCCAGGGCCGAGGCACCCGCCTCGGGGGCCTGGCGATAATGCAGGCCTGCCGACAGGCCCTTGTCCTCGACCAGGACGCCGGGGTGTTCGGCGGCAAAGTCCATCAGGGCCTGGATGACCACGGGAAGGGCCGGGTCGGCCGCCGCCCGCAGCAGGCTGCCATCGGGGCGGCGCCGTTCCAGGCCGTGGATGCCCGAGGCCGCGCAGGCCGAGCCGTCCGTGATGCGATCAATCTCATCCAGGGTCCGGCCACTGATCACCGCCACCCTTTCCTGGAGCCGGACCCGCAGTTCGCGCAGGACGCGGGTCCGCTCGGCGGTGGGGCCCACCGCGTCCGGCGTCGGGGCCAGGGGCGCAAGGACCCCGTCCAGGTCAAGGAAAACGGAGAGGTTACACAGGTTTACAGGCGGCAATGACAGACGGGTGGCCTTGACCTGCGTGGCAGACGGCATGGGGCGATCGCTCCAGATTCAATATGGGACAGAGACGGTTCAACGCACGCGACAAGCTTCGGTTGTCGGGTCAAACTGATCACGGAACGGCCTGCGGCATTGTGCGCAGCCTCCAGATGGGGCAATTCCGGCCTACGTCCGCAAGAGCCGTCCCAGCGGCCCGACGTGCAGGAGCCTAAGCTTAATGACCGACCTCGTCCAATCGTCGCCCGCTCAGATCACCGCCATGACCGACCGGGCCCGAGACGTTATCAAGCTGAACATCCAGGCGCTGGAGGCGCTGGAACGCACGGTCGATGAATCGATTGCGCGCGCCTGCGACGTCATCCTGTCACGCCCGGGCTATGTCGTCGTCACGGGCATGGGCAAGTCGGGTCACATCGGCGGCAAGATCGCCGCCACCCTGGCCTCGACCGGCACCAACTCCTTCTTTGTCCACCCCGCCGAGATGAGCCACGGCGACCTAGGGATGCTGCGTCCCGACACCACCCTGCTGGCCATTTCCAACTCGGGCGAGAGCCGCGAGCTGCGCGATCCCCTGATCTATTGCCAGCGCAACAATATTCCGGTCATCGGCATCACCCAGCGGGCCACCAGCTTCCTGGGCCGCCATTCGGCCGTCTGCCTGACCATGCCCCATGTGGCCGAGGCCTGCCCCAATGGCCTGGCCCCGACGACCTCGACCCTGATGACCCTGGCCATCGGCGATGCCCTGGCCATGGTGCTGATGGACCGCCGCGGCTTCACCCGCGAGGACTTTGGCCTGCACCACCCCGGCGGGGCCCTGGGCATGAGCCTGCAGACGGTGGCCGAGTGGATGGGCGACCATGCCGCGACCCCGGCCAGCGTGTCCCTGGACGCCAGCTTCAGCGCCGTGGTCTCGGCCATCACCGAAGGGCGTAAGGGGGCCGTGGCCGTGCTGAACCGCGATGGTACCCTGGCCGGCATGATCACCGACGGTGACGTGCGCCGCGCCTTTGCCCACGACATCAGCCAGATCCGGGCCGAGGACATCATGAGCCGCACGCCCATCACCGTCACTCCCCAGGCGCGGATGAGCGACGTAGTCGACCTGCTCAGCGCCAACAAGATCGCAAACCTCTTTGCCGTCGACGACAACCGCCCGGTCGCCATCATCCACGTGGCCGAACTGATGCAGGCGGGCTACATCTCCTGATGATCCAAGACGTTCTTTTCGACGCCAGCCGCCTGCTGTCGCGCACGGACCGCAGCGCGCCCACGGGCGTCGACAGGGTCTGCCTGGCCTATGCCGAATGGCTGGTGGAACATCCCGAATACCGCATGGTGGCGGTTCGCTCGCGGCACGACCAGCTGGCCCTGATCGATGACCTGTGGTTCCGCGACTGCCTGGTCGAGCTGCGCCACCGCTGGTCGGGGAACAAGCCCCATGGCAGCACCGCAGAGTCCGAGGCGCGGCTGTTCGCCGCCCTGTCGTCCGATGTCCTGACCTCGTCCGTCATCAGCCCCCCGCCCGAGCCTGGCGTGAAGACGGGCAAGAAGGCCCGGGCCTGGAAACAGTATTTCCGCGCCAAGCGCGTCTCGTCCGCCCCGCCGGCCCGGCTCTATTTCAACGTCGCCCATACCAGCCTGAACACGCCCGAGATCCTGACCGGACTGGAGGCCCAGGGCATAGAGCGGGTGGTCATGCTGCATGACCTTATCCCGATCACCCATCCCGAGTTCTGCCGTCCCGGCGACGGGGCCAAGCATCGCCGCCGCGTGGTCAACGCCCTGCGCCATGCTTCGAAGATCCTGGTCAACTCCCATTACACGGCCCATGAGCTGAAGGCCTTTGCCGAGCGCGAGCGGCTGGCCGTGCCGCCGGTCGAGGTGGCCCACCTGGGCCTTGAGCCCATCTTCCAGCAGTGCGAGCCCCATGTGACGGCCCGCCCCTACTTCGTCCATGTCGGCACCATCGAGGCCCGCAAGAACCTGGCCTTCCTGCTCAGTGTCTGGCGCCGCCTGGAAGAACGGATGGGCGACAAGGCCCCGCGCCTGGTCCTGATCGGGCGCTATGGCTGGGAGAACGAGGCGGTGCTGGACCACCTGCAGCGCTCGCCCAACCTGCAGGGTCTGGTGCACCAGGCCGAGAACCTGCCCGACAAGGCCCTGGCCCAGCTGATGCGCGGGGCCCAGGCCGTGCTGGCCCCGTCCTCGGTCGAGGGCTTTGACCTGCCGGCCGTGGAATCCTGCGCCCTGGGCGTGCCCCTGATCGCCTCCGACATCCCCGCGCACCGCGAGTTGGTGCCACAGGCGACCCTGATCGATCCGCTGGATGGCCTGGGCTGGCTGCGCGTGATCGAGGCAGCCACCCTGAGCAAGCCGACCGCGCCGGCCTATCAGGCCCCGACCTGGCAGGAGCACTTCCGCCGGATCGAGGACCGCGTTCTTCAGCCCACTGGCGATGCCGCCCTTTGAAGGGTAAGCATGGCATGAATGCAAAGCGAGCCACTATGACCAGAACCGCCGCCAGTCTGATGATTGTTGCCCTTCTCGCCGGTTGCTCGACCCTGCCGCGCGACGGGCCCTCGGGCCGCAGCGTGGTGCGGGATGCCACGACCGCCGAGCGCCAGGGCGACTATGCGATTGTCGACCTGGACTTCGCCACCAGCGAGCGCCTGAAGCTGGCCCCGCCGCCCTCGTTCGGCTCCCTGGTCCTGGGATCCAGCCAGGCCCCGGTGGACGTGATCGGCGTCGGCGACACCCTGGCCGTCAGCGTCTTCGAGCCCGGCGGTGGCCTGTTCAGCGGCCTGTCCAACGGTGCCAGCACCGGCACCACGACCCAGAGCCTGCCGCCCCTGACGGTGGATCGCAACGGGGCCGTGCCCATTCCCTATGCCGGTTCGGTCAGGGTCGAGGGCCTGACCCCGGGCCAGGCCTCGGACGCAGTGCGCCGCGCCCTGGTCGGCAAGGTGGCCAATCCCCAGGTCATCGTGACGGTGGCGAACAACGCCTCCAACAACGTCACCGTGCTGGGCGAGGTCCGCAATCCGGGCCGCCAGCCGCTGACGGCCAACAACAACCGCCTGCTGGACGTCCTGGCCAATGCCGGCGGCTCCAGCCGTTCGATCCACGACGTGGTCATCCGCATCCAGCGCGATGGCCAGGTCTTCTCGGCCCCGATGTCCATCGTCACCACCGAGTTTGACGAGAACATCCGCCTGCAGCCGGGCGACCAGGTCAACCTGGTGTTCCAGCCGCGCCGATTCAGTTCGTTCGGGGCCTTCAACGCCGTGCGCCAGACCGAGCTGCCGCCCGGCCCGCTGACCCTGGCCGAGGCCCTGTCGGGCGTGGGTGGCCTGGATTCCAACCTGGCCGATGCCAAGTCGGTCCTGGTATTCCGGTTTGAACGTCCCGAGGTGGCCCAGGCCATGGGCATCCAGCAGCCGGTCACCAGCCGCGGCGTGCCGGTCGTCTATCGCCTGAACCTGAACGAAGGCTCGGGCTTCTTCATCGCCAGCAACTTCCAGATCGCGCCCGAGGACATCATCTATGCCCCGCGCGCCGGTGCCGCCGAGATGCGCAAGTTCTTCGAGTTCGTGCAGAGCCTGACCCGCGTCGTCTATGACGTCTCGGTCACCAGCGCGATCAACGTCGACTAGGGGCCATGTTCGGTCGGGGTGGACATCGCGACGCCGCCCCGCCGGACCCTGCGCCCGACCCCCGCACCGGGGCCGAGGACCTGGCGGGGCTTCTGGCCGCCATAGAAGCCCTGACCGTCCGCCTGTATGCGGCCCATGGCCTTCCCCACGTGCCAGGCCATTATCGCCGGGCAGGCGACGAGGGGGAGTGGGAACTGGTCAGCCAGGCCCTGACCCCCGCCGAAAAGTTCGATCTTGTGCTGCAAAAGCCCGGCCAGGCCCGCTGGCGCTATGCCGCCTTTGACAGCCTGGGTACCCGCCATGAAGTGCCAGAGGTGCGCAAGGCCTCGGCCCTGATGGCCGCCTGCCGGGGCATTCGCCAGCGCATCGAGGCCGGCGCGCCCCTGACCGCCCAGACCCTGGCCGATGCCATGCGCATGGGGGCCACCTACCAGGACCTGGTCCGGTCATTGCCCGATGGCGACACCCTGCCCGACCTGCAGAGGATCGGCCTGCGCGGCCCCGATCCCGCGGCCGACAGCCAGGGCCCCGAGCGCTAGGCCGCCAGCGGCTTCTGCCCCACGGCCTCGGCCAAAAGCTCGATCGAGCGAATGCGGGCGGCCGGGTCCCAGATCTGGCTGGTGACCATCAGCTCGTCCGCCCCGGTGCGCTCGGCAAAGGCCTTGATCGTCGTTCGCACGGTCTCGACCGAGCCCACGGCCGAGCAGGCCAGGGCCGCGTCGATCATGCCCCGCGCCGCGCCGTCCAGCCGCTCGTAATAGCCCTCGACCGGCGGGGGCAGCTTGCCGGGCGTGCCGGTCCTCAGGTTGACGAAGGCCTGCTGCACCGAGGTGAACAGCAGCCGCGCCGCCGCGTCCGTCTCGGCGGCAAAGACGTTATAGCCCAGCATGACATAGGGCTTTTCCAGGTGCTCGGACGGGCGGAAGGTCTGGCGATAGATGTCGATCGCCCGCATCATCTCGCTGGGCGCGAAATGGCTGGCAAAGGCATAGGGCAGGCCCATGTGGGCCGCCAGCTGCGCCCCGTAGGTGGACGAGCCCAGGATCCAGACCGGCACCTTCTGGCCCTCGCCGGGGTTGGCGATGATCCTCTGGCCCGGGGTGGCCGGGGCAAACCAGTTCATCAGCTCACGGACATCCTGGGGGAAGGCATCCACGTCGCCCTGCAGCGTGCGCCGCAAGGCCCGCGCCGTCAGCTGGTCCGTGCCCGGGGCGCGGCCAAGGCCCAGGTCGATGCGCCCGGGATAGAGGGCGGCCAGGGTGCCGAACTGCTCGGCAATCACCAGCGGGGCATGGTTCGGCAGCATGACGCCACCGGCCCCGACCCGGATCGAGCGGGTAGCCCCCGCCACCGCCCCGATCACGACCGAGGTCGCCGCACTGGCGATCCCCGGCATGTTGTGATGCTCGGCCAGCCAATAGCGACCATAACCCAGCCGTTCGGCATGACGGGCCAGGTCGATCGTATTGGCCAGGGACTGGCTGACATCCGAGCCTTCCGGCACCGGGGCGAGATCAAGAATGGAAAGCGCGATCATGTCCCCGATATGGGGCACCCCTCCGGCAAAGCCATAGGCCGCGCACCGGATTTATTCAGCCGGACAGGGCCCCAAGTATTCCGCGCTCATCCGGATCCGGCTCTGCTCCAGGCCGGGCGCAGGTGCCGGCGACATACGGCTGATGATCTCGGTCTCGTAGGTGCGGGTGAAATCCCCGGTCATGCGGAAGCTGTATTGCGCCGTCGTCCCGTCCATCTTGCAGGTGACGTTGCCGCGGAAGCCATTGCCATCGCGCCGGAAGGCTTCCTGGCTGCAGTCGCCCTGGCCCGCCCCTTCGGGCAGTTCGGGGGCCTTCAGGCTTTCCTCGGTGTGGCAGATCTCGTTGGGCGGAAGGGCCATTTCGCCCTGGGGCGTCTCGACCCGGGTCGTCACCCGCCACAGGCCCGCGCGCGGCCTTGGCAGGTCGCCGGCGGCCAGGGTGCCTCCGGCCGGGGCCCCAGCGGCCGGGGTCGTGTCAGCCGTCCCCGTCGCCTCGGTCTCGCCGCCCTGGCTACAGGCCGACAGCATCAGCGCCGCCACCCCCGTGGCCGCCATGAATCTGGAAATCGCCATCTGGTGCTCCTCTCCCTGCAATCAGGAAGAGGTAACACAGTTTGGCCGCAGGGCTCAGTCCAGGGTGACGCCCGTGGTGCGCATGATCTCGGCGCGCAGCTCGGGAATGCCCGTGCCCTTCTCGGACGAGGTGACCAGGACGTGCGGATAGGCCGCCGGGCGCTTGGCAATGGCCTTCAGCGTCGCCGCCTGGACCTTCTCGGCCTCGCCCTTCTTCAGCTTGTCGGCCTTGGTCAGGACGATCTGGTAGGAGACGGCCGCGAGGTCGAGCGCATCAAGTGCCTCGTCATCAACCTTCTTGAGGCCGTGGCGGGCGTCGATCAGCAGATAGACGCGCTTCAGCGTCACCCGGCCGCGCAGGTAGTCGCGGCCCAGGTCCTGGAACTTCTTGACCGTCGTCTTGGACGCCTTGGCCCAGCCATAGCCGGGCAGGTCGACCAGGCGCATCCGCCCGTCCAGGTCAAAGAAGTTGACCTCACGCGTGCGGCCCGGCTCGTTCGAGGCGCGGGCCAGCTTGTGCATCCCGACCAGGGCGTTGATCAGGCTGGACTTGCCGACGTTGGAGCGTCCCGCGAACGAGATTTCCGGCAGGTCCGGCTCAGGCAGTTGCTCGATCTTGGCACAGCCCAGGACAAAGGTGGCCTGGCGCGCGAACAGGACGCGCGCCGCCTCGATCTCGGCGTCGGAATATTCCCCGACCTTGGGCTCTGCGGACAGGTTATCCAATCGCTCAGGCCTTCTTGAAGCGGGCAAGGAAGGTGTCGATCGGGTTCTCGGCCTTGAACTTGTGCATGATCACATACTGCTGGATGATCGACAGCACGTTGTTCCAGGCCCAGTAGAGCAGCAGGCCTGCCGCGAACGGAGCCATGATGAAGGTGAAGACGATCGGCATCAGGGCAAAGATCTGACGCTGCATCGGGTCCTGCGACGGCGGGCTCATGGACATCTGCAGCCACATGGTCAGGCCATAGACCAGCGGCAGGACGCCCAGGTGCAGCGGGCCATCCAGCAGGCCGCCCAGCAGCGGCAGGCTGGCCGGATTCCACGGGATCGCGCCAAACAGGTTCCAGATGGTGGACGGATCGCGGGCCGACAGGTCCTTGAGCCAGCCGAAGAAGGGCGCGTGACGCATCTCGATGGTCACGAACAGCACCTTGTACAGGGCATAGAAGACCGGGATCTGCACCAGCATGGGCAGGCAGCCCGCCAGGGGATTGATCTTCTCGCGCTGATACAGCGCCATCATTTCCTGCTGCTGCTTCTGCGGGTCCTTGCCGTACTTCTTCTTCAGCTCCTCCATCTTGGGCTGGAGCATCCGCATCTTGGACATGGACTCATAGGACTTGTTGGCCAGCGGGAAGAGCACCAGCTTGACCACCACCGTCAGGGCCAGGATGGCCAGGCCGAAGTTGCCCAGCAGGCCGTAGAAGAAGTCCACCACCATGAAGAGCGGGCGGGTCAGGAACCAGAACATGCCCCAGTCGATGGCATAGACGAAGCGCGGCAGGTTCAGGCTATCCTCATAGGAGGCTAGGACCTCGTTGCGCTTGACGCCGGCGAACAGGCGCTGGGTCTCCTCGATCTGGCGACCGGGCTGGATGGTGTGGCTGGCCCCCAGCATGGCGGCTTCGTGCACCGAGATGCCCTGGACGTCGCGAACGGCAAAGCGGCCGCTGATGGCTTCGTCCTGGCTGGGGATCAGGGCCGCCAGCCAGTACTTGTCGGTAATGCCCATCCAGCCGCCGGTCGAGGACTTCTCGACCTGCTTCTTCTTGGCCCAGTCCTTGTACTTGACCTGCTCGGTGGCGAACTTGCCCTCCTGGCCAAAGGTGCCGATGGCGCCTTCGTGCAGGATCATCTGCTTGCCCAGGTCCGCCGGGACGCCCTGGCGCTCGACGCGGCCATAGGGGGCGATGGTGATCGGCTGGCCGCTCAGGTTGGCGACCGTGTCCTTGATCGTGAACAGGTACTGCTCGTCGATCGAGATCAGGCGCGTGAAACGCAGGCCATTGCCGTTGTCCCAGGTCAGCTCGACCGGCGTGGTCGGGGTCAGAGTCGTGCCGCGCGTCAGGTTCCAGACCGTGTTCGGGCCGGGCACGCCGCCGGTGACATTGGGGCCGCTCCAGCCGAACTGGGCGAAATAGGCGTGCTCCATGCCCTGCGGGCGGAACAGCTCGACCGGCGGCGAATCCTTGGCCAGGGTCTCGCGGTAGTCGGTCAGATACAGGTCGTCGATCCGCGCGCCCTGCAGCGACAGCGAGCCCTTGACCGTGGCCGTCTCGATCGGCACGCGGACCGCCGAGGCCAGGGCCTGGGTCCGGTCGGTGACAAAGGCACCCGGGGCGCTGTCCGGGGTGGTTGCCAGGTCGACGGCATCAGCCTGACGCTCGGCCGCAGCGGCGCGCTCCGCCTGGGCCCGCGTCTCGGCCTGCGGTCGCATGACCAGGAAATAATAGATGCCCATGATCAGGGCCGCGCACACGAAGAAGATAATAGTGTTGCGCGAATTCTCGTTCTGCATCGGGGTCAGCGGTCCTGGCCGGAAGGGCGGGAATCGTCGGGATTGCGGGCGGGGTGTTTCACCTCATGGTCCATATGAGGCGTTCCGCGCGCGGTTGCGAGCTTTGTAAGGGCCGATTTCACATCGTCAAGCAAACGGGTCCATTCCCGCTCTGCCGTGCCCATGCGCGCAATGAAGACATAGTCGCAGCCTGGCCGCCCGTACACCGGGGCCAGTTGCCGTGCGGCTTCACGAAGGCGGCGCTTGCAGCGGTTGCGGACCACCGCGCCACCAACCTTGCGGGTGGCCGTGAATCCCAGGCGGATCGTGGGCTGGCCATCCTGGCGATCCAGTTGCTGGACCACGACGGCACCACGGGCCTGAGAAACACCTTTGGCGGCCGCCAGAAACTGGGGCCGCCGTGTCAGGCGATCGATTTTCATCGGATCGGTCATGCGCCCGCCCTGAGGGATTGGGCGCGTGACGTTAGGCCGTCAGGCGCTTACGGCCTTTTGCGCGACGACGCGCGACGATCTTTTGTCCGTTCTTGGTGGCCATCCGCGAACGGAAGCCGTGACGGCGCTTGCGCACGAGTCGCGACGGCTGATAGGTCCGCTTCACGTTCGGCTCCGGGTCTAAATGTTGAACAATCGGATGACAGTCATCCGCTGCGAGAGGCGGGCGTATAAGCGGCGTAGAAGAAAGAGTCAACGCCATCTGGCCTTTCCGAAGCCAACCAATCGCGTGATAAGTGAGTTGAAACCACTCGGAAAGCTGCAAACCAGCGGTCGAGGAAACCCGCATGACACTGTTCCGACGTTTCCTGCCCCTGGCAGTCCTCCTGGCGGGGGTGGCCCTGGTCCTGGGCATGGGCTGGAACCGCTATCTGTCGCTGGACACCCTGCGTGACCACGGGGCCGCGTTCCAGGCCATGGCCGAGCAGCACTATGTCCTCACCCTGCTGGGACTGGTGGTGCTGTTTGCCCTGCTGACCGCCAGCGTCATTCCCGGCGTGGTCTTCATCACCATTACCGCCGGCTACCTGTTCGGGCCCTGGGTCGGAGGCATTGCCACGGCCCTGTCCGCCACCTTGGGGGCACTGGGCATCTATTATGTGGGGCGCACGACCCTGGGCGATTCCCTGCGTCGCCGCGCCGCCCGGGACACGGGCCTGCTGCACCGGGTCTGCGAGGGCGTGGATCGCAATACCTTCTGGTATGTCCTGGTGGCGCGACTGGTCGTGTCGGTGCCGTTTCACCTGATCAATGTGGCCGCAGGCGTGATGGCCGCCCCGCTTCGGCCCTACCTGGCCGCGACCTTCATCGGGCTGTTGCCCGCCCACATCATCTATTGCTGGATCGGTTCGGGTCTGAACGACATTCTGCTAAAGGACCCCGATCCCGATCTTCAGAGCCTTTTTGCAGAGTTCATGTGGCCGCTGCTGGGCGTCGCCTTCCTGTCGATGCTTTTGCCCCTCAGCCTCAAATTGGTGCAGAAGTGGCGCGGACGACACAGACCCACGGCCCGATGACACAAACCCTTCCAGAGACTGCGCCTGTTCCGGACACCGCGCCTGCCACGGCGGCGGTCCCGGCCGAGCGCGCGCCGTCGCCTGGCCTGGTTGCGTCCCTGCGCCAGCACCTGCCGTTGCGGGCCCCTGACGGCCTGTCCAGCCGCCTGCTGCTGCTGACCGTGGCCTTTACCCTGGCCGTGGCCGCCCTGATCATCGTCCCCAGCGCCGGGTCCTTCCAGGAGCGGTGGCTGATGGACCGGCTCCAGGCCGCCGAACTGGCCTCGGTCGGCGTCGAGGCCCTGCCCTATTCGGCGGTCGAGGATACCACGGCCGAGCAGCTGCTCAGCATCGGCGGGGTCCAGTCGGTGGTGGTCGGGGAACAGGGCGTGCGCCGCCTCCTGCTGCAGGCCCCCAATCTGCCCCGCACGCCGGACCTGATCGACCTGCGCCACCGCAGCCTGGGCAAGCGCATGATCGACCCCTGGAAAACGCTTCTGGGGCATCCAGACCGGTCGCTGAGGGTCCAGGCCACGCCGCGCTATCGCTCCGGCGACCTGATCGAGATCCTGGCCCCGGCCCAGCCGCTCAAGGCGGAGCTCAAGACCTTCCTGCTGAACAGCCTGATGGTGTCCCTGCTGATCGCCATGGTGGCGGGGGCCCTGCTCTATGCCTCCCTGTCCTTCCTGGTGCTGCAGCCGCTGCGGCGCGTGACCCGCTCGATCGAGCGCTTTGCCGCCGACCCGCTGAGCCCGGCCGAGCCGCCGTCCGACCGCCACGACGAAATCGGACGGGTCGAGCGCGAACTGGCCCGGATGCAGGAAGAAGTGCGCCAGTCCCTGCGCTCGCGCGCCCGCCTGGTGGCCCTGGGCGAGGCGGTGGCCAAGATCAACCACGACCTGCGCAATATGCTGACCTCGGCCCAGATGGCGTCCGAGCGCCTGTCCAGCTCGTCCGACCCGCTGGTGGCCAAGGCCCTGCCGAGGCTGGAGCGGGCCCTGGGCCGCGCGGCGACCCTGTCGCGCAACGTCCTGGCCTATGGCAAGTCCGAGGAGCCCGCGCCCCAGGCCCAGCAGCTGCTGCTGAGCCGCGCCGTCGCGGCGGCAGGCGAGGACGCCGGGCTGGAGGACGGGGGCGTCGAGCTGGTCCGCGACCTGCCCGCCCGGATGATCGTCAACGCCGACCCGGACCAGCTGCACCGCATACTGGTCAACCTGATGCGCAATGCCCGCCAGGCCATCGAGGCCCAGCCCGGACGCGAGCACCCCGGCCAGATTCGGGTTAGCGCCGAGATGTCGGCCGAGCGCCTGCGCATCCGCCTGTCCGACGACGGCCCGGGCATCCCGGAGCGCCTGGCCGAGCGCCTGTTCGAGCCCTTTGTCAGCGGCAAGGCCTCGGAGGGCACCGGGCTGGGCCTGACCATCTCGCGCGAGCTGGCCGCCAACCACGGGGGTGATCTTCGCCTGGTGGCAACCGGACCGGACGGTTCGACGTTTGAGCTGGAGCTGCCCGCCTGAGCGCAGGCCTGATGACCTGATTTCGGCCGGGCTTTTCCTCCCCAGCCGAAAGGCCTGCCCATGTTACGCGCCCCAATCATCATATTCGCCACGACAGCCAGCCTGGCCCTCAGCGCCGGAGCCCTGGCCCAGGACGCCGCCCCGGCCCAGACGGCCCCCTCGTCCACGGCTTCGGACCAGGTGCCGGAGGAGGTGCGCCAGACGCGCCTGCTGAACACCGGCGTCGTCCAGCGGAACCTGGAAGCCGAGCGCCAGGAGAAGGCTGATGCGGCCGCCTTTGCCGCAGCCCAGTCGCGCTATGAGGCCGACCTGGCCCAGTCAGAGGCCGCCCAGCGCCAGCATGAGGCGGACCTGCGCGCCACGGCGGCGGCCAAGGCCGAGTCCCAAGCCCTCTATGAGCGCCGCATGGACGACTGGCGCGCGACCGTGGCGGCCTGTGAGCGCGGTGACCAGGCCCGCTGTGCAGCGGGCAAGGCACCGGAGCGCCCCTCACCCGACCAGTGACACCGCCTGTCGCGTGGCGGCACTGGCCAGCCCGGCCTCCAGCACCTCCATCACGGCCACCGCCTGCTGTGGCGTGACGGGGTTGGGCCCCTGCCCGGCAAGTGCCCGGGCCAGGGCGACATAATAGGCCAGATAGTCGCCGCGCGGGCCGGGCTCGGCCTGACGCGCGCCTGATGCGCCCTCGATGATGTCGCCGGGTCGGGGATCAAGGCCCCAGGCAGGGTCCCGGGTGTCCAGCCCGGCCTTGAGCTGGTCTTCCT
>JAEYQX010000079.1 GCA_023409795.1 Pseudomonadota bacterium | reverse complement strand
GTCATGCCCTCTTCGCGCTGGGGCACCTGGTCGAGGTCCAGCTCGATGCCGACGCCGCCCTTGCCGGCCATCTCGACCGACGAGGAGGTCAGGCCCGCGGCCCCCATGTCCTGGATCGCGGCCACGGCCCCGGAGGCCATCAGCTCCAGCGTGGCCTCGATCAGCAGCTTCTCGGCGAAGGGGTCGCCCACCTGCACCGTGGGGCGCTTGGTGTCGGACTCATCGTCGAACTCGGCCGAGGACATGGTGGCGCCGTGGATGCCGTCGCGCCCGGTCTTGGAGCCGAAATAGACCACCGAAAGGCCCGGCGCGGGGGCGGCCGAATAGAAGATGGAGTCGGCTTTGGCCACGCCCACGCACATGGCGTTGACCAGGATGTTGCCGTTGTAGCCCCGGTGGAAATTGGTCTCGCCCGCGACGGTGGGCACGCCGACGCAGTTGCCGTAACCGCCGATGCCGGCCACCACGCCCGAGACCAGCCGCCGGGTCTTCTCATGCTCCGGATCGCCGAAGCGCAGGGCGTTCAGCAGGGCCACCGGCCTCGCGCCCATGGTGAAGACGTCGCGCATGATGCCGCCCACGCCCGTGGCCGCCCCCTGATAGGGCTCGATGAACGACGGGTGGTTGTGGCTCTCCATCTTGAAGATGCAGGCGTCGCCGTCGTCGATGTCGATGACCCCGGCGTTTTCGCCCGGCCCGCAAATGACCCGCGGCCCCTTGGTGGGGAACTTGCCCAGATGGATCTTGGACGACTTGTACGAGCAGTGCTCGGACCACATCACCGAGAAGACGCCCAGCTCGACCTGATTGGGCTCGCGGCCCAACCGGTCCAGCAGGACCTGATATTCGTTAGGGGCGAGGCCGTACTCTGCGGCCAGTTGGGCGATGGTCTTTTGGGGCGCGCTCATGAGCGCGCCTATTAGCCTTGTCCGGCGTCCATGTCAGCATGTTCCGTGACGACGGTTAGCGTTCTCGCACGATCGTGCGCCGCAGGCCGAAGGTGAGGATGACCGCGCCGATGACCAGGGCGAAGGCGGCGGCCAGGGCGGTGAAGCCCAGGCTCGGGTTGCGCGCCTGCTCGGCGACAAAGGCCCCGACCAGGCCCCAGGCGATCGGCAGCGGGTAAAACAGGGTGCGCAGGGCCCAGGTGACCCCCAGTCCCACCAGCAGCACCAGGATCACGGCCGCGATCGCCCAGCCGGTCGGCGACAGGGCAGGGGGCAGGGCATCCACCGCCGTGGCCGTGGTCAGCAGGTTCAGCGGCGCGGCTATGGTCAGCCACCCGGCAAGGGCGCTCAGCGGCCAGATCACGAACCAGCGGTCGGGCTCGGACAGGCCCGTTGTGCGGATGCGCCGCGCGTTCAGCAGCAGGGGCACCAGCAGGGCCACAAGGGCGACGAAGATGATGAGGACGCTGGCCCACTTCTGGTCCAGGGCCGCCGCGATGATCCACAGGCCGATGCCGACAAGGGACACCACCGAGGGCCAGCTCAGGTGGTTGACCAGCACGCTTTCTGCGGTCTGGGGCAGGGCCTGGCGACCGGCATAGATCAGCAGGCCCAGGTAGATCAGGCCCCAGATCGAAAAGGCAAAGCCTGCCACCTGGAGGGTGGAATCACCCTGGGCCGCAAACTCGGCCTGGCTCAGGCCAAAGCCGGTCAGGGCCTGGATCAGGGGCACGCCGACCGCAAAGAGGGCGGCGATCAGCACGGCTGTCCGGCGGGTCTTCTGGGCGGGCGTGGCCCGTTCAATCGCAGACACTGGGCATCTCCTGGAAAGCGTGGCTGAACAATGGTCGGGCGCGGCAATGGTTCACGGGAACCGGCCGGGGCCGGCGCTGCTTAAGCCTGCAGGCTCGTAACGAGGAGAAGTTCTCATGGCTGAACGTCAGGATCCCCCCGCCAACCCCGCTTCGGAACAGGAAGAGGTTGAGACCAACCTGCACCTGCACCAGGGCCTGGGTGTCGGTGCCCGCGAGCTGTCGTCGATCGGCGAGTCCGGCGAGAAGGGCACGCTGGAACAGGACCTGGACGACGAGGGCCGGCCGCGTGACGCCACCATCGTCGGCCCCGATGGCCGCAGCGCCAGTGTGCTGGATCGCGGCAAGGACAAGGAACAGCTGTCGCGCACCTCGGACGCCTGAGGCCGCGGGCCTAGCGTCTCTTGACCAATGGCGGGCACTGGCCTTCCCTTGGCGGATGACCCATGCCAGCGCGCCTGATTCCGCACAGCTTGTGGCCGCCGCCCGCGCGGCCCGGGGGCGCGGAGATGTCGAGGCGCTGAAGCAGGCCGTCGAGGTCCTGGTCAAGCGCCATCCGCGCGATCCGCGCATCCTGGTGCTGAAAGGAGATGCCCTGGCCGCAGAGGGCGATCTGCGCTCGGCCGTCAGCTTCTATCGCGCGGCGGTCAGCCTGGGCCAGCAGGTGCCGAACCCGTCGCCCGACATGGTCGAGGAACTGCGCCGCGCCCGGACGCTCCAGGCCGAGGCTGCCGAGCGCTTCGAGCAGGGCCTGCGCCAGGGGCTGGCGGCGCGCGGCTTTGACCCCCAGGGCTCAAGCCCCCGCTTCGCCGCCTCGCTGGACCTGATGATGGGGCGGCGACAGGTCTATTACCAGCAGCCGAAATTCTACCTGTTCCCGGGCCTGCCGCAGGTCGAGTTCCAGCCGCCCGAGACCGTGGCCTGGCTGAAGGGGGTGGAGGCGGCGGCCCCGGCGATCCGTGAGGAACTGCAGGCCATCCTGGCTGAGCCGGCCCTGTTCGCCCCCTATGTCGAGGACCGCGCCAACCGGCCTGGCAGCGACCAGGCGGGCCTGCTGGGCAATCATGACTGGAGCGCGTTCTTCCTGTGGAAGGACGGCGAGCCGGTGCCCGACATGGTCGGGCGCTGCCCCCGGACCATGCAGGCCCTGGCCGAGGCCCCGCTGTGCCGGATACCGGGGCGCTCGCCCTCCATCCTGTTCTCGCGGCTGGCGGCGGGGGCGAAGATTCCGCCGCATCATGGCCTGATCAATACGCGGCTGATCTGCCACCTGCCGCTGGTCGTGCCCGACGGCTGCCATTTCCGCGTCGGCGGCGAGACCCGCCAGTGGCGCGAAGGCCAGGCCTGGGCCTTTGACGACACGATCGAGCACGAGGCCCGCAACGACAGTGACCAGGACCGCACCATCCTGATCTTCGACGTCTGGAAGCCCGAGATCACGGCCGAGGAACAGGACCTGATCCGGGCCCTGTTCGCCACGATTGATGACAGCGGCGCGGCGGCACCCCGGCTGGGGGTCTAGGGCCTAGTTCATCCGGAAGTTGACGTTGAACAGGATGGTCATGTTCGGCGGCAGTGACTGGGACGGATCATTGGGGCCGATCCGGCCCTTCTCGACCGCGCGAAGGGTGGCGCGGCCAAAGTTGAAGCCGGCCGGATATTCGCTTTCCACCAGGCAGTCGTGGGGGGTGCCGTCAGGCCGGACGCTGCAGCTGACGGTGACGTAGCCGTGGGTCGACATCATCTGGCCGTTCGGTATCGGGAAGCTTGGCTGGGGAGGCCGGATCCAGTTTGCGCCCGCAGGCAGGGAGGAACTCTCGTCGCCCATGGTGTCGTAGCGCAGATCGACCATGGACTTGCCACAGGCGGCCAGGGTCTGCTCGACCGCCGACACTGACGGCGGCAGGTCAAGGATGTAGCGGGTCGCCGGCTGGCCCCGCTCGCCGGGAATGCGCAACTGCACCTGGCCGCCCCGCGCCAGGGTGCGGGCAAAGCGCACCGGCACCCGGCTGAAGGCCGCGTCCTTCTTGTCGCCGATGATCCACGAGCTGTCATAGGGCTCATCGTCGTCGTGGGTGATCTGGATGGTGCGGGTCAGGCCAGACGCTTCACGCAGGCCATGGACCGTGGCCTCGAACACCCCGTCGACGCAGCGGGTGGCCAGGGTCAGGCCATTGTCGAACGCGGCGGCGGCCAGCAGGGCCTTGCGCTCGGGGACCTCGACCAGGTTCCAGTCAAGGGCGGGGTCGCCTTCGATCAGGCCATCCTCGTCGGGCTCTGGCTGGTGGCCCGCCGCCGGGCCGGTGGCCAGGGTGAGGGCCGCAAGCCCGGTCAGGGCGGCAGAAAGGCACAGGCGAACAGGCAGGTGCATGAGAGGCCCCCATAGTGTCACGGACCTCTACAATAAGGCGAAAATCAGGCGCGATACAAGGCCAGCCTGTGCCGTTGGCTACGGCTGGTTGAGCCCTTGCGGGCCTCAGGCTGCGTTGAAGATGCTGCGGAACAGGGTGGCCCCGTCGGCGCTGCCCAGCTCGGCCTCGAAGGCGCGGTCCGGGTGGGGCATCATGCCCAGGACATTGCCGCGCTCGTTCATGATGCCGGCGATGTCGTTGACCGAACCGTTCGGGTTGTCGACGTAGCGGAAGACGACCTGGCCATTGTCCTCGATGCGCTTCAGGGTCTCGGCATCGGCGAAGAAGTTACCGTCGCCATTGCCCTGGGTCATGATGACCTCGCCCTGGCCCTGGTAGCCCGAGGTGAAGCGGGTATTGCCGTTGGCGACCGTCAGGCTGATGGGCTTGCAGACATATTTCAGGCCCTTGTTGCGCAGCAGGGCACCCGGCAGCATCCCGGCTTCGCACAGGATCTGGAAGCCGTTGCAGATGCCGACCACGGCCACGCCGTCGTCAGCGGCCTTCTTGACCGCCTGCATGACCGGCGACTGGGCCGCCATGGCTCCGCAGCGCAGGTAGTCGCCGTAGGAAAAGCCGCCCGGGATGACGATCAGGTCAAGGTCCCTGGGCAGTTCGGTCTCGGCGTGCCAGACCATCTGGACCTGCTCGCCAGTGGAACGTTCGACGGCGACCTTGCAGTCGCGGTCACAGTTGGAACCCGGGAATACGATGACAGCTGCGCTCATGGCCGGGCCTCCTAGCACAGTTCGCACAGAATGTCAGTCAGGCGGGGCATGAAAAAGGCCGCCCCGTGAAAGGGCGGCCCTGGCGTGTCAGGCGAGGCGGCCAATCAGGCCAGCCGACGACGACGCTGCAAGGTCACGGCGGCACCGCCTGCCAGCACCGCGGCAAACAGGATCATGGCCCATTCGCTCAGGGTCGGATTGGGGGCGGGCGGGGCGGGGGCGGGTTCGTAGGCTATGCCGGAGGTTTGATAGAAACGGTCGACCAGGGTGAGCACATTCCCAAAATCGGGGCGGGTTACGGCCACGGAATTGTGCCGATAGGTCGTCGTGAAGATCCAGTCGCCGTCGCTGCTGAGGGCGATGTTATGTGCAGTTTGAGGCGTCGTAAGGTTCCGATCGGCCGTCATGTTCAAGGTGTTAATAATCGAAATATGATCGGAGCTGTAGTTGGCCACAAACAGGCGTGACCCATCTGCCGACAGGGCGAATGAGTGGGGATTGGCACCTGTCGCTACTGATGTCGTCGTGCCAGAGCCGATATCGTGTCTTGTCACACGGCCGTCAAAGGAGTTCAGCGCATAGAGATACTGGCCATCTGGCGAGAAGGCGACGTCATAGGCATTGGTAATGCTCGGTATGGTGTCAACCGCAAACGCGATCGTGTCGATGATCGATACGCTGTTTCCGTCGTAATTTGCCGTTACGACATACTGGCCCGTCGGCGACACCGCGATGGCGAGCGGGCCGGCTCCGACGGTGAAGTTTTGCAGGATCGTATGACTGTGGGCATCGACCATGGACATGGTGTCATCGCCGGAGTTGGCGACATAGAGATAGTTGCCGTCAGGAGAGACCACCACGTCGTAGGGGCCTGCGCCTACCGGTATGGTGTCGATAACCGTCAAGCTCGAGTTGTCGATAACCGACACGGTGTCACTACCGGCATTGGTGACATAGGTGCGCGTCGTGTCGGGCGACAGGGCAACGCCCTGGGGTGTCGCCCCCACGGTGATGGAGGCCAGGGTCCTGGGGCTTGAAGGGCTGCTGACATCATAGACGCTGAGTTCGTTGCCATCCGGCCTGCTGACGTAGATGCGCTGCGCCATGGCGTGGCTCGCCATCGCCGCCAGCCCCAGCGTCAGTCCGATGCCCAGGGCCAGGTGTCTTCCGGTCCGATGAAGATGGTTCAAGCGCACGTGTGGCCCCCCGAGGCTGAGCGAAACTCATGATTTCACCGGCCTTGGAAAAGCACTATTCTACGAATTAATCAACAAAGATGCTCGTTCGTTCAGCCATGCGACCGCCCAGATCGCAAAGCCGCCCAGGGACAGGGCCACCCCGACCCAGCCGCTCGAGGTCCAGCCCCATCCGGCGGCGATGGCCATGCCAGCCAGCAGGGGACCAAGGGCGTTGGCAAGGTTGAATGCCGAGTGGTTGAGGGCAGCGGCCAGGGTCTGGGCCTCGCCGGCCACGTCCATCAGGCGGGTCTGGAGGATGGAGCCCAGCCCGCCGCCATTGCCGACCAGGAAGACCACGACCAGCATGGACAACAGGTTCGGGGCGGCGAGGGGATAGAGGGCCAGGGCTGCGGCGCTCCACAGCAGCAGGGCCCCGGCGGCCTTCATGCCAAAGCGGTCGGCGGCCCAGCCGGCTACCAGATTGCCTGCCAGCATACCCAGGCCAAAGACCGCGAAGACAAGGGGCAGGAGCCCAGGCTCGACGCCCGTCACCTCGCGCAGGGTCGAGGCCAGGTAGGCATAGACCGCGAACATCCCGCCAAAGCCGATGGCCCCGACACCCAGGGTCAGCCAGACCTGGCTGCGGGTCAGGGCTCCCAGCTCGCGCAGGGGGCTGGCTCCGGGATGGGCCGGATCGCGCGGCGCGAACAGGGCGACCAGGGCCATGGTCAGGGCGGCCAGGACGCTGACGATGACAAAGGTCCAGCGCCAGCCAAAGGCGTGGCTGACCAGGTTGGCGACCGGCACGCCAATGATGGTGCCGACGGTCAGGCCCAGCAGGATGGTCGAGACGGCCCGCGTGCGAAACTGCAGGGGCACCAGCGACGCTGCCACCAGGGCCGCGACCCCGAAATAGGCTCCGTGCGGCAGGCCGCTGAGGAAGCGGAACACCAGCATGGCCCCGTAGGTGGGGGCGGCGGCGCTCAGGCCATTGCCGATGGCGAACAGGGCCATGAAGCCGATCAGCAGGATCCAGCGCGGCAGGCGCGCGCCCAGCACGGCCAGGACCGGGGCACCGACCACGACGCCGGCGGCATAGGCGCTGATGACATGGCCCGCCGTCGGCTCATCCACCCCCAGGCCGCGCGCAAAGTCAGGCAGGACGCTCATGGCGGCGAACTCGGTCACGCCGATGGCAAAACCGCCCATGGCCAGGGCCAGCAGCACCAGGGCCACGCGCGAAGGCGACAGGGCCACGCCGCCTGCGGCAGGCGCGGAGAGGTCTTGGGAAGTCATGGGGGAGGATGGCCTGAATAACGAGGGGTCGCACATAGCCCAGCGGCCGCCCTGCACAAGCGCGGCGGCGGCCTTGCCTCATCACTCTGTGTTAGGGGCCGTGACCTCAGCCCCGCGCCAGGGCCTTTTGTTTAAGTCCGGGATGGGAGGGCGACACCCCCAGGTATTGGGCACAATACAGCTCCAGCAGCATCCGCTGCTCGTCGTCCGGGACCACCAGCCAGCGGCTGTGCAGCACCCGTTCCGGACGGCGGCTGGCGGTCAGGTCGATGACATCCGCCGCCTGCCCGCCGCTGCGCACCGACACGCCCAGGCGGACCGACGGGGCCAGGATGCGGGCTTCGTCAATATGGGGCGGGCTGCCGACGCCGACCGCTTCCTCGCCCAGGTAGAAGACATAGAGCGCCCCCGAGACCGGCAGGGCACCGCGTCTCAGGGGATGCAGGGGGGCCTGCATCAGTTGGCGGAACAGCTCGGGCAGAGCTTCCAGCCGGGGCTGATGCAGGGCCTGGCTCATGCGCCCTTGTTCTCGTAGGTCGCCGTGATCGACGCCTTGGCCAGGGTGTGGAAATGCAGGTTGAAGCCGAAGACGGCACCAGAGTTGTCCTCGCTCACGTCCAGCCGGTCGGTGTCCACGGCAAAGACGGTGAAGATATAGCGGTGCGGGCCGTGGCCCGGAGGCGGGGCGGCACCGCCAAAACCGGCCTCGCCATAGTCGGTGCGGCCCTGGACCGCCCCGGCGGGCAGCTGGCCACCGCCGACGGCACCCGCGCCCTGGGCCAGCTCGGTCACCTCGGCGGGGATATTGGCAAGCGTCCAGTGCCAGAAGCCCGAGCCGGTCGGGGCGTCAGGGTCATAGCAGGTGACGGCAAAGCTGCGGGTGCCCTCGGGCGCGCCGGACCAGGACAGGTGGGGCGAGACATTGCCCCCCGCCTTGACGTGGGCATCAGGAAGGACCTCGCCATCCTTGATATCGTTTGACGTCAGGGTGAAGCTCATCGGGTTTCCCTCCTAAAAATCTGCCCAGCCGGAACGGGCCCACAGGCCAGTCGTTGCAGAGCCGGGGGCCTATGCCTAGCTAAGCTTCCAGAATGTTCAAGCGTGGAGGGGCCGGTGCTGCAATCCATTATTGATCGTTTGTTCGTGACCCGCAGCCTGGCCGTGCGTCTGCCGGGTGGCCGCGAGCTGAGGGCCGGCCCCGGCGAGCCCGAACTGACCGTCGAGGTGACGGACCCCGCAGCCGTCCTGGCCATCAGCCGCAATCCCGAGCTGGCCCTGGGCGAGGCATACATGGACGGGACGCTGCTGGTGCACGGCGGCGACATCTATGACCTGTTGCAACTGCTGGCCTCGCAGCGGGCGCGCACCCCGCCGCCGCGCCACCTGGGGCTGATGCACACGCTGAAGCGCCGCGCCGAACAGGCCAATGACCGTCGCCTGGCCCGCCAGAACGTCCACCACCACTATGACCTGACCGTCGATTTCTACCGCCTGTTCCTGGACGACGACCTGCAATATTCCTGCGCCTTCTTCGAGCATCCGGACGCCTCGCTGGAGGATGCCCAGGCGGCCAAGAAGCGGCGGATCATCGACAAGCTGCTGCTTCAGCCGGGCATGACGGCTCTGGACATCGGCTGCGGCTGGGGCGGCATGGGCCTGTCCCTGGTCGAGCGCGGGGCGCGGGTGACCGGCGTGACCCTGTCGACCGAGCAGCAGCGCACGGCACGCGAGCGCGCCGCCCTGGCCCGGGTCAGCGACCGTGCCGACTTCCGGCTGGAGGACTATCGCGACCTGAACCAGACCTTTGACCGCATCGTGTCGGTGGGGATGTTCGAGCACGTCGGGGTGCCGAACTATCAGGAATATTTCGACACGGTGGCCCGGCTGCTGGACGAGGACGGGGTGGCCCTGATCCACTCGATCGGGCGCAGGACACCGCCCAGCCGCACCCAGCCGTGGGTGCAGAAGTATATCTTCCCCGGCGGCTATATCCCGGCCCTGTCCGAGGTCATGCCGGCGATCGAGCGTTCCGGGCTGTGGATCACCGACATGGAGGTCCTGCGGCTTCACTATGCCGAGACCCTGCGCCACTGGCGCCAGCGCTTCCTGGCGCGCCGCGATGACGCTTTGGAGATGTATGACGAGCGATTCTGCCGGATGTGGGAGTTCTACCTTTCCGCCAGCGAGGTCGCCTTCCGCGAGCATGGCCACATGGTCTTCCAGCTGCAACTGGCCAGGAAGCAGACGGCGGTGCCGTTGAGCCGGGATTACCTGGCGCGGTAGGGCTGGCTGCGGCAGCCGCGCTGTAGCCCCTCCGTCATGGCGCAATGCGCCATGCCAGCTCCCCATGACAAGGCCATGGGGAGGCTATGAAAAAGGCCGCCCGGGGGGCGGCCTTTCGCGTCGATCCGCCTGGGGTCAGGCGATGTCGATCCTGTAGGATTCGATGACCGTATTGGCCAGAAGCGTCTCGCACATGCGCTTCACCTCGGCCTCCTTGTCGGCGACGTCGTCGGCCAGATCAAACTCGATCAGCTTGCCGACGCGGGCATTGGCGACACCGTCCCAGCCCAGGCCCTGCAGGGCCCCTTCGACGGCCTTGCCCTGAACATCCAGCACGCCCGGCTTGAGGAAGACGTGAACCTTAACCTTGGCCATTAATGCAGCCCTCCCTGAATAACGGTCGGCATATCCTTCATGATGCCGAGACGGCGAGCCACTTCGGTGTAGCTCTCGATGACATTGCCCATGTCGCGGCGGAAGCGGTCCTTGTCCAGCTTCTCGCCGGTGGCGGTATCCCACAGGCGGCACGAGTCGGGGCTGATCTCGTCAGCCAGGATGACGCGCGAGAAGTCGTTCTCGTAGATGCGGCCGAACTCGATCTTGAAGTCCACCAGGGTGATGCCCACGGCGGTGAACATGCCCGACAGGAAGTCGTTGACGCGGATGGCGGTGGCCAGGATGTCGTCCAGCTCCTGGGTCGTGGCCCAGTTGAAGGCGGTGATGTGCTCTTCCGAGATCATCGGATCGTTGAGTTCGTCCTTCTTGTAATAGAACTCGATGATCGAACGGGGCAGGGGGGTGCCTTCTTCCAGGCCCAGGCGTTTGGCGATCGAGCCGGCCGCGATGTTGCGCACCACGACTTCCAGCGGAATGATCTCGACCTCGCGGATCAGCTGCTCGCGCAGGTTCAGGCGCTTGATGAAGTGATTGGTGACGCCGATCTGGTTCAGGCGGCTCATCACGAATTCGCTGATGCGGTTGTTGATGACGCCCTTGCCTTCCAGCTGGGCCTTCTTCTCGCCGTTGAAGGCGGTCGCGTCATCCTTGAAATACTGGATCAGCGTGCCCGGCTCGGGACCCTCGTAGAGGATCTTGGCCTTGCCTTCATAGATCTTGTTACGCTTGGTGTTCATCAGATGCGGTCCCGAACGGGGAGATAACGGTCAGCCTTGAAAACGAAAAACGCGCGGCCCGGCAAAATGGGGCGGCGCGATCCTGAATCGACGGCTTGCAGATAAGATCGCACGCCCTTTAGCCGAACGCAGGGCGTGATACAAATGTCCTTGCGGTTACGCTCAAAGTGTAACTTGCCGTTAAGCCCGTTGCGTTCGCCATCAAGGGGGCTATAGACGGCGTTGCGGACCGCCATATTTTGGTCCGTCCCTGGAGTGACGACGCGCTATGACGACCTTTGACGATCGGGAACAGGCTTTCGAGTCCAAATACGCCCTCGATCAGGAACAAGAGTTCAAGGCCACGGCACGCCGCAACAAGCTTCTTGGCCTGTGGGCGGCCGAAAAGATGGGCCTGTCGGCGGACAGTGCGGATCAATACGCCGCTGCCGTCGTGCGCGCCGATTTCGAGCAGCCGGGCGATGAAGATGTGTTCCGCAAGGTCGCCGGCGACTTCAAGGGCGCTGGCCTGACCGTGTCGGACAGCGAGCTGCGGTCCAAGATGGACGAGCTGGGCTCGGTGGCCCGCGAGCAGATCCGCGCCGGCGAATAAGGTTCGCGAAACGGGGCAGCCCTGGCGGTGCCCCTTTCGGCTTTACGAGGCAGTTGCCCGCGACGGCAGCTGCCTTTTTGCCGTCTGGCAGCAAAAAGGCTGCGGTCCGGGCGGGGCCGCAGCCTTTTCATCTGGCCTGAACCGGATCAGCTCAGTTCGGCATCAGCACAGTGTCGACGATGTGGATGACGCCATTGGACTGGGCCAGGTCAGCCTGGGTGATGGTCGAGGTGCCGCCCTTGGCGTCGGTCAGGGTCCAGGTGCCGTTGCCGGCGTCACGGACGGTCAGCTTGCCGCCCTGGACCGTGGTCAGGGTGGCCGTGCCATTGTTCGAGCTGGCCTGGTTGGCCAGGTCCGCCGCGGTCAGGCGACCGGGCACCACGTGATAGGTCAGCAGGCGCGACAGGGCCGTCTTTTGCGCCGGCTGCATCCAGGCCTCGCGCGTGGCGGCCGGAATCTTGTCAAAGGCGGCATTGTCGGGGGCAAAGACGGTGAAGGGGCCCGCACCCTGCAGGGTGTCCTGCAGGCCGGCCGTCTGGATGGCGCTGACCAGGGTCGTCAGGTTGGGCGCGCGGCTGGCATTGGCGATCAGGTTGTCACCGGCATTCATCGTCGTGGGATCGCTGGCCGGGGCGGTGGTCGCCGGGTTCAGCGGGTCATTGGCGGTGGTATCGACCGGAGCGGCGGGGGCTTCCGGCTCGTTGTTGCCACAGGCGGCAAGGCCCAGGGTCGTGGCCAGCGCAAGGCCCGTCAGGGTGATGGATCGGGTGAGCATGATCAGTCTCTCCATGGGGGCCGCGCCCGAGCTGTGCGGCCGACAGGAAAGTAAGATCGCGCGCCGGATATGGTTCAATCCGGGCGGCAGATTTGAACGGCTCAGCCCTCCGGCGGCGGGTCGCGGTCCAGGCAGGGGGCCAGGACGGCCCACAGCCGGGCCTTGGTGGCGAGTGGCACCGCATGGGCCGGGCTGGAGGATGGCAGGTCGAAGAGCTGCAGATGGTCCATCCCCGACAGGATCCGCCGCCCCTGCCGCGCCGCCAGCCCCCCGTTGAAGGCCACGGCCCGGAGGGCAGGCAACTGGGCCACCAGGCGCTGCAGGTCGGCTGCCTCGGGCGAGCGGATGGCCGCATCCAGGCTGCCGGAGCGCCGGGCCGAGGCAATCACGTCCCACAGGCCGATGCCATGGGCTTTCAGCCGCTCCAGCCGCTCGTGATAGGCCAGGGCGGCCAGGTCCTCGCCCACCAGCCCGCCGACCAGGGGCCAGAAGGCATTGCGCGGATGGGCATAATACTGGCTGGCCCTCAGCGAGACCTCGCCGGGCAGGCTGCCGAGGATCAGCAGCCGGGTGCGCGCGTCAACGACCGGCTCGAAGCCGCGCGCCCGGGGAATGTCCTCAGTCCTGGCCAAAGACCCGGTTGAAGATCACGTCGACATTCTTGGTGTGGTAGCCGAGGTCGAACAGGGCTTCCAGCTCGGCGTCGGGCAGGGTGACGCGGGCGTCGGCCTTGAGGAAGTCGATGAAGCGGCCTTCGCCGCGCCAGACCTTCATGGCGTTTTCCTGGACCGCGGCATAGGCGTCCTCGCGGCTGATGCCGTGTTGGGTGAGGGCCAGCATGACGCGCTGCGAGAATACCAGACCGCCCAGACGGTCGAGATTCTTCTGCATGTTTTCCGGATAGATGTTCATGCGCTCGACCACGCCGGCCAGACGGTGCAGGGCGAAGTCGAGGTGGATAGTGGCGTCCGGACCGATGCCGCGTTCAACCGAAGAGTGGCTGATATCGCGCTCGTGCCACAGGGCGACGTTTTCCATGGCCGGAACAACCGACGAGCGGACGAGGCGGGCAAGGCCGGTCAGGTTCTCGGTCAGGATCGGGTTGCGCTTGTGCGGCATGGCCGACGAGCCTTTTTGGCCCTTGTCGAAGAACTCTTCGGCTTCCAGCACCTCGGTACGCTGCAGGTGGCGGATTTCGGTGGCCAGACGCTCGATCGAGGATGCGATCACGCCCAGAGCGGCGAAATAGGCGGCGTGGCGGTCACGCGGGATGACCTGGGTCGAGACCGGCTCGACCTGAAGGCCCATCTGGTCGGCGACGTATTGTTCCACTTCCGGAGAGACGTTGGCGAAGGTGCCGACCGCGCCTGAGATGGCGCAGGTGGCGATTTCCTCACGGGCGGTCACAAGGCGGCGACGGGCGCGCTGCCACTCGGCGTGATAGCCGGCCAGTTTCAGACCGAAGGTAACGGGTTCTGCGTGGATACCGTGCGAGCGGCCGACGCAGACGGTGTATTTGTGTTCCTTGGCGCGGGCTTCCAGCGCGGCCAGAACACGATCAACGCCCGCCAGCAGCAGGTCGCTTGAGCGGGCCAGTTGCACCGCGAAGCAGGTGTCCAGAACGTCCGACGAGGTCATGCCCTGATGCAGGAAGCGGGCTTCGTCGCCGACGATTTCCGCAACGTGCGTCAGAAAGGCGATGACGTCGTGCTTGGTGGTGCGTTCGATCTCGTCGATGCGGTCGGCATCGAAGGTGGCATCCTTGCCCTTGGTCCAGATGGCCTCGGCGGCCTCGGTCGGGATCACGCCCAGCTCGGCCATCTTGGTGGCGGCGTGGGCTTCGATCTCGAACCAGATCTTGTACTTGGTGTCCTGGGACCAGATGGCGACGGCTTCGGGGCGGGTGTAGCGCGTGATCATGGTCCGGCTCTGTCCTTCTACGGGGGCCTCAAGTCAAGGCGCGCAGAGCCCTGTTATGGCGAGGTCACGAAACCTTCATACAGGGTTTGGCATTGACCTGGCCACCGCCTGTCCTATCTGGCTGGCGACTGGAGGACGACCTCCCCCGCATTGGGCCTGAAACGCCGGGACGACCCGGCCTGCCATGCCAGGGAGACAGTCATGGCCTGGATTTTCCTTCTTCTTGCCGGCCTTTTCGAGGTTGTCTGGGCCTTTCTGATGAAAAGCTCGGAAGGCTTTACGCGCCTGTGGCCGTCGATCGGCACCATCGGCTTCATGATCGTCAGCTTCGGCCTGCTGGCGGTGGCGATGAAGTCGCTGCCGCTGGGCACGGCCTATGCCATCTGGACCGGCATCGGGGCGGTGGGGGCCTTTGTCGTCGGCATCATCGTCCTGGGCGAGGCGGCGAGCCCGATGCGGATCGCGGGGGCCCTGCTGATCGTCTCGGGCCTGGTCGTGCTGAAGCTGTCGTCGAGCTGAGGTTTTCTGCCGCTCCAAGAACGATGTTTTAACACTGTTGATGGCAGGGTCGCACCGACATTGGCGGGGTGACCTATGCGCACGATCGACAGAGGGACGGACTGGGGCCGACGCAGCCGCGTCTATGCCATTATCGCGGTGGTGCTGGGCATAGGCTGGGCCGTAGTCCAGAGCAGCCTGGTGTGATCCAGCCCTAGTTGGCGGACGGGGCAGGCGCAGCGGCCGGGGCGGCAAAGGCCGTCTGGGTCGGCTGCGGCGAGGGCGGCACATAGTCCAGCGAGATGGGCACCGCCCGCGCGCCTGACACCAGGGCATCCAGGGTATTGAGCGGGCGCTCGTTGAGCCGCTGGTAGATCCAGTAGGCCGCAACCACCTTTTCCACATAGTCGCGGGCCTGGGGCACGTCGATGGTCTCGATCAGCAACAGGGGGTCGGCATCGGGGCCCAGCTTGCGGATTGCCGCCAGCATGGGGCCGGGCCCGGCATTATAGGATGCCACCGCCTTCAAGAGGTCGCCGCGGAAGGCCTCGATCTGGAACAGGCGGTTCACATAGTCCTGGCCCAGCTTGAGGTTATGGGCCGCGTCGTAGAGGCGCTCGGGATTGCGGACATAGCCCTGGTCACCGGTCATGTAGGCGGCCGTGCCGGGCATGACCTGCATCATGCCATAGGCCCCGGCCCCCGAGCGGGCCCCGGCGTTGAAGTCGGTTTCCTTGCGCGCGATGGCATAGACCAGCGAGCGCTCGATGGTGAAGCCGCCCTCGGGCTGCAGGTCCGGCATCGGATAGCGCGTGGCGTCGATGCGCGAGGCGTCGTCGCCTGACCTCTGGGAGGCCACGGCGCGATAGAGCCCGGCCCACAGGCGGCGGGCCTGGTCGCCATCGGCGGTGCGCACGCCGCGGCGGGCCGAAGCCTCAGCATCGCTGCGCCGGCCGACCTCATACAGGGCCATGGTGCGCCGGGCGGTCTCGTCCTTCTGGACAAAGGCGCTGAGTTCACGCGGATCGACGCCCAGGGGCTCGCGCGGGCCGGCCTGGGACGGGCCGGGACCGGAGGCCAGGTAGGGGCGCGGGCCCAGGTTCTCGATGACCGGCTCCTCGCCCAGCTGGCGAAGGGCGATCTGGCCATAGAAGGTGGCGGGCCATCGCGCGGCCTGGCGCAAGTGGTCGCGAATCTGGTCCTGGCGACCGGACAGGCTGGCCGCGCGGGCCGCCCAGAAGGCTCCGCCGGCGCGCACCCACGGGTCCTGGGTCGGGTCGTCCGCGACACGGCTGAAGGCGCGCCAGGCGTCCGAGTGCTGGTTCATCCGCCAAGCTGCCAGGCCGGCCGTCCACCAGTCGCCGATCTCGCTGCCCAGGCTGTAGGCAGTGGCCAGGTCGTCATTGTTCAGGGCGACGCGGGCGGCCTTGGCCGGGTCATCCACGCCGCCGTCGCGGGCGACTGCCTGGGTCACGCTGGCCCAGGTGCGTTCCAGCAGGTTGCCCGGATGCTTGGGCGGCGTTGCCCCGTCGGGCAGGCGGCGCAGGGCCAGGCTATAGACCCGCTGGGCCATCGGCAGGTCCGAATAGAGCTCCAGCCAGGCCACCAGCTCCTCATAGGTGGCGACGTGGTTGGCGTGGAACAGGCGCTCGAACTCGACCTGGCCCAACAGGATGCGGTCATTGGCCTGGCGCGCCGAGGCCCGGGCCAACTCCAGGTCGCCGCGCCTCAGGGCATCAAAGGCGGTGGTGTAGCTGAGGCGGTCGGCCTGGCTGAGGGCCGTCGGCACCGAATCGGAGCCGCTGTCATAGGGCACGGGGGCATCGGTCGAGGCCTGGGCGGCCGGGGTGCAAAGCGCACCGAACACCAGGCTGAACGCCAGGCAGGGCACGATCCGCATACTGGCCATCATGGACTTTGAGGGGAGGGCAGCCGGGATGAGCCTGTTACTGGACTTCATAGGCGCGGCGGCCCCCTTCGTCGGCCCGGCTGCACTGCCGGACGGGGCGCGCTTCATGGGCTCTGTGGACTGGTCGTCTGGGATTAACTATGCCCCAATCAATGGCCGGCCTCAACCGCGCCCCCCTGGAGATTGGTCGTAAGCGACAGGATATCGGCCCAGACGGCCCGCTTGGCCTGGGGCTGGCGCAGCAGGAAGGCGGGGTGGAAGGTCGTCAGGGTGGGGACGGAAATCCCGCCCTCGGCCAGTTGCCAGGTCCGCCACTGGCCGCGCAGCTTCATCAGGCTCTCATCGGTATTGAGCACGGCCTTGGCCGCCGTGGCCCCGATCAGCAGGACCGCCCGGGGCTGCATGATGGCCAGGGTCCGCGCCACGAAGGGGGCGCAGATGTCCAGCTCCTCGGCCGTCGGCGGGCGATTGCCCGGCGGTCGCCAGAAGACGGCATTGGTCAAGAAGGCCTGGTCGGCCAGGCCACCTGCCGCCAGGATACGGTCAAGCAGCTTGCCCGATTCACCGCTGAAGGCGACGCCGGTCTGGTCCTCGGTCTCGCCCGGGGCCTCGCCGATCACCAGCAGGGAACCGTTCGGGTTGCCACGGCCAAAGACGGCCTGCCGGGCCCCCGTGGCGCGCAGGGGGCAGGCCTCGAACTGGCTGATGGCCTGGGCCAGGTCGTCCAGGCTCAGGGCCGCTGCGGCCACGCGTCGCGCCTCGGCCGCCGCCTCGGTGGCAGGAACCGCGCCGGGCAGGGCCGTGTTGTTGCTGACGCTGCGCAGGACCTGCCGCGGCGGGGCCGGGGCCACGAAGACGGTGCGGTCCAGCGGCTCGTCCAGGTAGCAGGCGTCAACGCCCGCATCGCGCCAAAAGGCGAGCAGGGCTTCGGTCGCGGCGGTTTCGGGGGCGTGCGGAGTCATCTAAAGGACAGGGATAAGCCTTGACCGCCGCCGCGTCACCTCACGATAAGGCTTTAAACCACGTCGAGAACAAGGATTCAGGGGAACATGGGCGAGCAAGTTACCGAAGGCGGTGCCAAAAACGCCTGGCAAGAGGCCGTCATCGACAATCTGCCGCCGCTCGAAGCCCTGGCCGGCGTCGAGCGTGAGGTCATGGAATATGACGTCGTCATCATCGGCGGCGGCCCCGCCGGCCTGTCCGCCGCGATCCGCCTGAAGCAACGCGCAGAGAAGGACGGCAAGGAAATCAACGTCGCCGTTCTGGAAAAATCCGCCGAGATCGGCGGCCACATCCTGTCGGGCGCGGTGATCGATCCCAAGGCGCTGAACGAACTGTTCCCGAACTGGAAGGAACTGGGCGCGCCGCTGGAAACCCCGGTCAAGGAAGACAAATTCCTGGTGCTGGGTCCGGCAGGCCAGGTCAGCCTGCCGATGTTCGCCATGCCGCCGTTCATGCACAATGACGGCTGCTATATCGGCTCGCTGGGCAATCTGGCCCGCTGGCTGGGCGAGCAGGCCGAAGCCCTGGGTGTCGAAGTCTATCCGGGCATGGCCGCCAGCCACGTCGTCTGGGGTGACGATGGTCAGGTGAAGGGCGTGGTCGCCGGCGTGTTCGGCATTGACCGCGAAGGCAAGCCGACCGGCGACTTCCAGCCGGGCATCGAACTGCACGGCAAATACGTCTTCATCGCCGAGGGCGTGCGCGGCTCGCTGGCCAAGACCATCATGGCCAGGCACAACCTGTGCGACGACGCCGAACCGCAAAAGTTCGGCATCGGCATCAAGGAGCTGTGGCAGATCCCGGCGGAGAACCACAAGCCGGGCCTGGTCCAGCACACGACCGGCTGGCCGCTGGATGACAAGACGGGCGGCGGCTCGTTCCTGTACCACTTCGGCGACCGCTATGTTTCGGTCGGCTTCGTGACCCACCTGAATTACAAGAACCCGTACCTGTCGCCGTTCGACGAGTTCCAGCGCTTCAAGCACCACGACGCCGTGGCCCATCACCTGGAAGGCGGCACCCGCGTTTCCTATGGTGCCCGCGCCATCACCGAAGGCGGTTTCCAGTCGGTTCCCAAGCTGGCCTTCCCGGGCGGTGCGCTGATCGGCTGCTCGGCCGGCTTCGTCAACGTGCCGCGCATCAAGGGCAGCCACAATGCCATGAAGACCGGCATGCTGGCCGCCGATGCCGCCTATGACGCCGTGATCGCCGGTCGCGCCGGCGACGTGCTGGAAGCCTATGAAGAGGCTTACAAGGCTTCGTGGGTCTACAAGGAACTGAAGATCGTCCGTAACGCCAAGCCGCTGCTGTCGAAGTTCGGCACCATGCTGGGCGGCGCGATCGGCATGTTCGACCTGTGGGTGAACCACCTGACCGGCGGCTTCTCCTTCTTCGGCACGATGAAGCACGGCAAGACCGATGCCGCCTCGACCGAACCGGCCTCGATGCACAAGCCGATTGCCTATCCGAAGCCGGACGGCAAGCTGTCGTTCGACAAGCTGTCGAGCGTGTTCATCTCGAACACCAACCACGCCGAGGACCAGCCCGCCCACCTGAAGCTGCTGGACCCGTCCGTGCCGATCAACGTCAACCTGCCCAGGTATGGCGAACCGGCTCGCCTCTACTGCCCGGCGGGCGTGTACGAGGTGGTCTATGCCAACGAAGCGGAAAAGACTGATCCGCGCTTCGTGATCAACGCCCAGAACTGCGTCCACTGCAAAACCTGCGACATCAAGGACCCGTCGCAGAACATTGTCTGGACTACGCCGGAAGGCGCGGGCGGTCCCAACTATCCGAACATGTAGGACTGAACAGAGGGGGCAGGGGGCACCTGGCCTCTTGCAGGCGGAAGGGAAAGCGTGAAGGGTCTGCCCATGCGTTCTGCCTTCCGTCGCCCCCTTCTTCTTGCTGCCGCTTCGGTGATCGCCCTTGGCGCGGGACTGCCCGCCCAGGCGCAGGAGGCTCCGCCTGCCACGGTCGTGGGCCAGGCCGAGCCGCCGCCGGTGATCCAGACGGTCCCGCCTGCCGACCCCCTGTCGGTCGAGGATGCCGGGGACAGCCCGTCCGAGCCGCAATCGGATGAACCGGGTGCCCCGGCCCCGGACCAGCCTGAGCCTGAGGCTGAGCCCGATGCCGGCGAGGAAACGCCGAAGGACCCGCCCATTCCCGCCGAATGGTCGCCGGTGCCGCGCGACGGGGCCGGGACCAGTGCCTTTGGCCACTACCTGGTCGGCCGCTATGCCCTGCGCACCGGGCACAATGACCTGGCCTCGGACGCCCTGGCCAAGGCCTATGCCCTGACCCCCGAGCAGCCACGCCTGCGTGAGCAGGTCTTTTCCACCTCCCTGCTGAGCGGCGAGATCGAGCGGGCCAGTCGCGCGCTTCCCGACGAGGCCGGTGCCCCGCCCTTCATGGCCCAGGCCGCGCGGCTGCTGCGCCCGGTCCAGGCCTTTGCCGATGGCGACGCCCGCACCGCCAATGCCCTGCTGAAGGCCGCGCCGATCGAGGCACCCCATGCCCGGGCTGGCCTTTACCTTCATCCCTGGATCGCTGCGGCCGCGGGTGACTGGGACACGGCCCTGGCCCAGCCGCCGGCCGACCTGGACGTGGTCAGCGTCCTGCTGATGCGGGCCAACCGGGCCCAGCTCCTGGAAAAGCGCCGCCAGTTTGACCAGGCAGAGGCCGAGTGGGAGGAACTGACCAGCCATGCGGTGGCGTCACGCCTGTTCCGCCTGCCCTATGGCCAGTTCCTGGAGCGCCGCGGTCGCCGCGACGAGGCCATTGTCCAGTATGAGGCCGCCATCACCGCTGGCTCGGCCGATCGCGAGACCTACCAGGCGCTGAACCGGGCCAAGGCCCGGGGGCGGGCCCCGGCATTGCCGGACTGGAAGGCCGGCGCGGCCCAGGCCCTGATCACCGCCGCCTACCAGGCCTCGGCCCAGGAAGCCTATCCCTTTGTCCTGGTCTACCAGCGCCTGGCCCAGGCCCTGGAACCCGGCGACGAGCTGGCCTTCAAGATCGGGCACACCCTGCGCCAGGCCAAGCTGGAGACCCAGGCCCGCACCACCCTGGCCTCCATCAGCCCGTCCAACCCGGCGGTCTATGCAGCCGCCCGCCTGCAGATCGCCCAGATTCACCAGGAAGACGAGCGGTTCGACGACGCCCTGGCCGAGTTGCAGCTGGCCGCCGACGCCGTGCCCGACGACCGCAGCATCGCCTATATGCAGGCCAGTCTGCTGTTGCAGATGAAGCGGTATGAAGAGGCGCTGGTCCTGCTGAACGGGCCGCTGCTGAATGTCGAGGGCCAGGGCTTTGAGATCCGCTTCCTGCGCGGGGCCGCCTATGCCTGGCTGGATCGCCAGGCCGAGGCCGAGGCCGAGCTGTGGGCCGCCCTGCAGATGCAGCCGGACAATCCGATCGTCCTGAACCACCTGGGCTATCAGTGGGTCGACGAGGGCACCCGGATCGAGGAAGGCGCGGCCATGATCGCCAAGGCCCATGCCGCCAATCCCGAGGACGGCAATATCCAGGACTCCCTGGGCTGGGCCCAGTATCGCCAGGGCCTGTTCGAGGAGGCGGTGGTGACGCTGGAGGGGGCGGTCAGCAAGGAACCGGCCAATGCCGAGATCAACGACCACCTGGGCGATGCCTACTGGGCCGTGGGCCGCCAGCGCGAGGCGGGCTTCCAGTGGATCCGGGTCCTGACCCTGGATGTCGAGCCGGAGCGCCGCACCGAGGTGGAGGCCAAGCTGAAGGACAAGCTGGGCATAGCCCCGCCGCTCTCGGCGACGCCGGCCACCGGTTCGGGCGAAGCCGGGCACTGACCGCATGACCAAGCAAGGACTGGCCCCGGCCAAGATCAACCTGATGCTGCACGTCGGGCCGGTGGCCGCCGACGGCTACCACCCCCTGACCAGCCTGGTCGCCTTTGCCAATATCGGCGACCGGATCACGGTCGAGCCGGCCGAGCGGCTGAGCCTCAGGGTGACGGGCCCCTTTGGCGGGGCCCTGGCGGGCGAGCGGGACAACCTGGTGCTCCGCGGCCTGCGGGCCCTGGGCGAGGCTGCCGAGATTGGCGAGCCGCCGGTGGCGGTGACCCTGGACAAGCAACTGCCGATTGCGGCGGGCCTGGGGGGCGGCTCATCGGATGCGGGCACCGCCATCCTGCTGACTGCCCACCTGCTGGGGCTGGACATCGACCAGGCGGGGCTGGAAGCGGTGGCCCAGGTGGTCGGGGCCGATGGTCCCATGTGCCTGCGCGCGCGCCCGGCCTGGGCGACCGGCATAGGCGAGGTGCTGAAGGACGAGCCGCGCCTGCCGCCGTTGCACGCGGTCCTGCTCAATCCCGGCCTGGCCTCGCCGACCGGGGCCGTCTATCGCGACTATGACCAGGCCCCGCAAAGTGCCGACTATGCCGGGCCGCCCCAGGACTGGACCCCGCTGGGCGTGATCGAGTGGCTGAAGGGGCAGCGCAATGACCTGGAGGCTCCGGCCCTGCGCGTCACCCCCGGTATCCAGGCGGCCCTGGACGCCATGGCGGCCCAGCCGGACTGCCTGCTGACGCGGATGTCGGGCTCGGGGGCCACGGTCTTTGGCCTGTTCGCCGATGAAGCCACGGCCCAGGCGGCCGCTCGAAGGCTGGCGCGCCCCGGATGGTGGGTCAGGGCCTGCATCCTGCACTGAGCGGCAAAGAATTGGCCGCTTCCATTGAAACCGGCCGCCGTCAGCCCTAGTGTCCGCGCTCAAATTTTGCGCTGCGAAACGAGCCGCCGTGACGACCGAACCTCTCTCGTTTCAGGACCTGATCCTGACCCTGCACCACTATTGGAGCGAGCAAGGCTGCGCCATCCTGCAGCCCTATGACGTCGAGGTGGGGGCAGGGACCCTGCACCCGGCCACCGTCCTGCGCGCCCTGGGCAAGAAGCCGTGGAAGGCTGCCTATGTCCAGCCGTCGCGCCGTCCGGGCGATGGCCGTTACGGTGAAAACCCGAACCGCCTGCAGCACTATTACCAGTATCAGGTCATCCTGAAGCCGAACCCCGACAACCTGCAGGATCTGTATCTCAACTCCTTGCGCGCCATCGGCATCGACCCCAGCCTGCACGACATCCGCTTTGTCGAGGATGACTGGGAAAACCCGACCGTCGGCGCATGGGGTCTGGGCTGGGAAGTCTGGTGTGACGGCATGGAAGTCACCCAGTTCACCTATTTCCAGGGCGTGGGTGGCATCGAGGTCGACGTCGTGTCGGGCGAGCTGACCTACGGTCTGGAACGTCTGGCCATGTATGTTCAGGGCGGCGACAACGTCTATGACCTGAAGTTCAACAAGGAAGGCCTGACCTACGGCGAAGTCTTCCTCGAGAACGAGCGCCAGCAGTCGGAAGCGAACTTCCACGGCTATGACGTTGCGGGCCTCAAGCGCCGCTTCGAGGATATGGAAGCCGAGGCCTCGCGCCTGCTGTCCATGACCGGTCCGCAAGGTCAGCCGCTGGTCCTGCCGGCCTACGATCAGGTTCTGAAAGCCTCGCACCTGTTCAACCTGATGGACGCGCGTGGTGCCATCGCCGTGGCCGAGCGCCAGTCCTACATCGGCCGCATCCGTGACCTGTGCAAAGCCTGCGCCCTGGCCCAGGTCGAACAAGAGCGCCGCGAGGAAGCCCGGGGCTGATGATGAAAACGGGCGCAAATGCCCCCTTCCCCCTCGAGGGGGGAAGGGCAGGGGATGGGGGTGACACCCTGTCCCGCAAGGCTGCGCGCCCGACCATCGCCCGTGCCCGTCGACTGCGGCAGGGTATGACCCTGCCCGAGCGCATGGTCTGGTCTGAACTGCGCCGTCTGAAGATGAACTTTCGTCGTCAGGTGCCCATCGGCCCATACGTGGTCGATTTCGCCCACCACGATAGCCGGCTCACCATTGAGCTGGACGGCCCTGTGCACGATTTGCCTGGCGTGGCGCTGCGCGACGCCGAACGCGCCCAATGGCTGGAAGCCCAGGGTTTCCGGCTACTCCGCTTTTCCAATAAAACCGTGATCGAAGCGCTGCCTGACGTGATCGAACAGATCCGTACGGCAGCGGTGTCACCCCCATCCCAACCCTTCCCCCATCAAGGGGGAAGGGCT
>JAEYQX010000073.1 GCA_023409795.1 Pseudomonadota bacterium | reverse complement strand
CCCCTCCCCATCCCGATGGGGAGGGCAACCCCAAGCGGTGACGCCTCATCTCCTCCCCATCCTTGATGGGGAGGGGGACCGCGAAGCGGTGGAGGGGCTCACTCCACCTCGACCACCACCACGGTCTGGCCCGCCACCTCGGCCTCGTCATCGACGGCCTTGCCCATCAGGGCGCGGGCCAGGGGCGAGACGTGGCTGACCGTGCCCCTGGCGGGGTCCGCCTCATCCTCGCCGACGATGCGCCAGGTCTGGGTGCGGCCATCCTCGCGCTCGATGGTAAAGCGCCCGCCAAAGCGCACCCGGCCCTCGGCGGGCGGCTCCAGCAGCTGGGCCGAGGCCCGCCGCGCCAGCCAGTATCTCAGGTCCCGCGTCGCGCGCGCCATGGCCGTGCGATCCGCCTCGATCGAGCCCGAGGCCTGGGCTGCCGTATAGGCTGCCCTTGCCGCCGCCAGTTCCGCCTCGATCTGGGCCAGGCCCTCGGCGGTCACGTGGGTCGGATGGGGCGAGACGGGCCGGTCCCCCAGGTCGGCGGCGGTGGCTTCCAGGTCTTCTTCGCGGGTAAAGGCAACACTCATGGCCATACAGCGTATGCCGTTTGCCCGCGTTCCAGTCTAGGAAGGGGTCATGACTGCTCCCGCCCCCGCCTCTTCGCGTCGTGTCACCATTGTCGGTGCCGGTCCGGCTGGCCTGATGGCCGCCGAGCAGCTGGCCCGCGCCGGCCACCGGGTCACCGTGCACGAACAGATGCCCTCGGCAGGGCGCAAGTTCCTGATGGCCGGGCGCGGCGGGCTGAACCTGACCCATTCAGAGCCCCTGGCCCCCTTCCTTGAGCGCTATGGCCAGGCCTCGGGCCAGGTCGCACCCTGGCTGGATGCCTTCAGCCCCGCTGACCTGGTCGCCTGGGCCGAGGGCCTGGGCCAGCCCACCTTTGTCGGTTCCTCGGGCCGGGTCTTTCCACGCGCGATGAAGGCCTCGCCCCTCCTGCGGGCCTGGCTGGCCCGGCTGTCCGGCCTGGGCGTCCAGCTGCGCCTGCGCTCGCGCTGGACCGGGTGGCGGGATGGCAAGATGGCCTTCGACAGCACCGATGGTCCGTATACGGAAGAAGCTGACGCCGTGCTCCTGGCCCTGGGCGGAGCCAGCTGGCCACGACTGGGCTCCGACGCCGCCTGGGTGCCCTGGCTGCAGGGGCTCGGCATCCCCGTCACCCCCTTCCGTCCCGCCAACATGGGCTTTGACGTCGACTGGACGCCGCGCCTGCGCGACGGCTTTGCGGGCCAGCCCCTGAAGGCGGTCGGCCTAGGCCATCAGGGGCGTGAAATCCGGGGCGAGGTGATGATCTCGGCCTATGGCCTGGAAGGCGGCGGCATCTATGCCCTGTCCGCCCCCCTGCGCGAGGCGATTGCCCGGGACGGCCGGGCCACCCTCACACTTGACCTGCGTCCCGACCAGTCTCTGGACGACCTGGCCCGCCGCCTGCAAAGGCCACGGGGCAAGGACAGCCTCGGCAACTGGCTGCGCAAGACCGTGCACCTGGATCGGCTGTCGATCGCCCTGCTGCACGAAGCCGGCCCCCTGCCCGCCGACCCCCTCGCCCTGGCCCGGCGGATCAAGGGGCTGGACCTGGTGCTGACCGGCGCGCGGGACCTCAGCCGCGCCATCTCCTCGGCGGGCGGCATCCGGCTTGATGCCGTGGATGCCCACCTGATGCTGGCGGCCCGCCCCGGCGTCTTCGTCGCGGGCGAGATGCTGGACTGGGAAGCCCCGACCGGCGGCTACCTCTTGCAGGCCAGCCTGGCCTCGGGCGTCGTCGCCGCCTGCGGGATCAACCAGTGGCTTGCCCGCGTTTCCTGAGGCTCCAGTCCCGGTAAAAACCGGCATTGGCGCAGGGCCCCTGCCCAGTTGCGCGCCTGGGTGCCAGGGCGTGTCAGGCTGCCCGCCGATCGACCCGGACAGGGCAGATTAGACAGATGAGACTCTCTGGACGGTGTTTTTTTCTTGTGCCGCCCCGTTCGTCGGGGTCGACAGGCCCGCCGTCGCGGGGCAGCCTTCGGGTCTGTCCTGAACGGAAGAGCTGCTCCATGTCCTCTCGTCGCGCCCCGTCCTACCGCATCCCGTCCCGTCGTATCCTTGCCCTGGCAAGCCTGACCGCCGCCCTGATGGCCTCGACCTCGGCCCTGGCCCAGAGCGCCCCCGGCCGCGTCGATCCGGCCCGCCTCAACGAGGCCACGCGGGTCCTGGCCAGCGACGCCTTCAAGGGGCGCGGCCCGGTCACCCCCGGCGAGCAGAAGACGGTCGAGTGGATTGCCGCGCAGTTCCAGGCCCTGGGCCTTGAGCCCGGCGGCCCCGACGGCTCCTGGTTCCAGGTCGCCCAGGTCAGCCGCACCCGCCAGGACGGCCCCGCCTCGCTGCAGATCACTGCAGGCGAGCGCACCTTCGCCGCCCGGCGCGGCAGCGAAATCATCGTCTCCTCGGATCGCCCGGTCGACCGCATCACCCTGACCGACGCTCCGGTCGTCTTCGTCGGCTATGGCGTCGACGCCCCCGAGCGCGGCTGGGATGATTACAAGGACGTGGACCTGGCCGGAAAGATCATCCTGGTCCTGGTCAATGACCCCGACTTCCAGGCCCCCGAGGGCCACCCGGTCCAGGGTCGGTTCGACGACCGGGCCATGACCTTCTATGGCCGCTGGACCTACAAGTTCCAGGAAGCGGCCCGCCAGGGCGCGGCCGGAGTCCTGGTCATCCACGACACGGCCGGGGCCGGCTATCCCTGGTCGACGCTCGAGAACTCCTCGACGGCACCCAAGTTCGACATCGTCCGCGCCGATCCTGAAAAGGAGCGCGTCGCCGCCCAGGGCTGGATCCAGCAGGACCTGGCCGCCGACCTGTTCAAGGCCGCCGGGCTCGACTTCGAGGCCCTGAAGAATCTGGCCCGCACCCCCGACTTCCGTCCCGTCGCCCTGGACGGCGTGACCATGAGCCTGGACTTTGGCCAGAAGGCTGACCGGGTCGAGACCCGCAACGTCATCGCCCGCCTGCCCGGCACCACCTATCCGGACGAAACCGTCATGTTCGGTGCCCACTGGGATGCCTTTGGCCGCGCCACGCCCAAGAACGGCGACGACATCTATAACGGGGCCGTCGACAACGCGACCGGTGTCGCCGGGGTCCTGGAGCTGGCCCGCCTGTTCGCCGAGGGGCCGCGCCCGCAACGCTCGACCGTCTTCATCGCCTGGGCCGCCGAGGAACCTGGCCTGCTGGGTGCCGAATACTATGCCGAGAACCCGGCCTGGCCGCTGGAAACCACGGTCGCCAACATCAACATGGACAGCCTTCTGCCCGGCACCGAGATCGACCCCAACATCGTCGTCATTGGCGCGGGCAAGTCCGACCTGGATGACCGCCTGGCCGCCTTGGCCACGCGTGAGGGGCGTCGCCTGATCCCCGACCCGGCCCCCCATGCCGGGGCCTTCTATCGCTCCGACCACTTCCCCCTGGCCCGCAAGGGGGTGCCCGCCCTGTTCGCCGCCGCCGGCTTTACCGGCCACAACGAGGCCAGCCGCGACTATGTCGCCAACCGCTATCATCAGCCCTCGGACGAATGGACCCCGGACTGGAAGATGGACGCCGCCGCCGCCGATGTTCAGCTGCTCTACGAGGTGGGCGCGGCCCTGGCCAACTCGCGCGACTGGCCGGCCTGGACCCCCGGCGACGAGTTCGAGGCCGCCCGCGCCGCCTCGGCCGATGCGCGCAGGCCGTGACCTTGGCGGATCAAGGCGCTACTAGGCCCTCCATGACTGACCAGCCCGAAATCCATGGCCTGTGCCCGCCCCGCTTCGGCGCGGTCAAGGACGCCTTTGCCGCCAACTTCACCGACGCTCCCGAGGGGTTGAACGAAGTGGGGGCCCGCTTCTCGATCACGCTTGAGGGGGAAACCGTCATCGACCTGTGGGCCGGGTCGGCGGATACGGCGGGGCAAAAGCCCTTTACCCAGGCCACCCTGGTGCCGATCTTCTCCAGCGGCAAGGCGGTCATGGCCCTGCTGATGGCCCGCCTGGTCGAGCAGGGCAAGCTGTCCTACGAGGACCGGGTTGCCGACCACTGGCCCGAGTTTGCCCAGAACGGCAAGGACCAGCTGACCGTCGGCCAGCTGATGAGCCACCAATCCGGCCTGCCCGGCTTTGACGAGGCGGTCGACCCGGCCATCTGGTATGATCCGCCCGCCGTGATCGAGCGCCTGGCGGCCCAGAAGCCGATGTGGCAGCCGGGCACGGCCTCGGGCTATCACCCCATCTCCATCGGCCTGATGGCGGGCGAGATCTTCCGCCGCCTTGACGGGCGAACCATGGGCACGGCCCTGCGCGAGGACTTCTGCATCCCCTTCGGCCTGGACCTGTGGATCGGCACCCCGCCCAGCGAGCACGACCGCGCCGCCGAGATGAAACGCCCCAGCGCCCTGCCCAACCTGGGCCAGATGGACGCGCTGAAGATGGCCGCCTTCGTCAATCGCGGGGCCGCCCCCGGCGGGCGTGGCTCGGCCGAGTGGCGCCAGGCGGAAATCCCCTCGGCCAATATGCACGCCGCCGGCGTCGACCTGGCCCGGCTCCTGTCGATCATCGCCAATGGCGGCCAGCTGGAAGGCCGGTCCTTCCTGTCGCCCCTGACCCTGTCGGACCTCTCGCGTGAGCGGATCCATGGCCCGGACAAGGTCCTGCCCTTCACCCTCAGCTGGGCGGCGGGCCTGATGCGCAACGAGGGGCTGGATATCT
>JAEYQX010000062.1 GCA_023409795.1 Pseudomonadota bacterium | reverse complement strand
CCTCGGCACAGGGCCGAGGATGACGGCAAGGGGGAAGGGCGCAATACAGAATGACCTCCTGCACCGCAGGAGGGGGAGCAGGGTAGAACTCATGTCAGACATCCAGAAAAAGAACGCTGGCGAAGCTGCCGCAGCCTATATCGAGCCCGGCATGGTGGTTGGCCTGGGCACCGGCTCCACCGCCGCCTGGTTCGTCAAGGCGCTGGCGGCGCGTAATCTGGAGGGCCTGCGCTGCGTCCCGACGTCGGAGCGCACGGCGGACCTGGCCCGCGAGCTGGGCCTGACCCTGTCCACCCTGGAAGACACGCCCCGGATCGACGTCACCGTCGATGGTGCCGACGAGATCGGCCCCGACCTGGCCCTGATCAAGGGTGGCGGCGCGGCCCTGCTGCGCGAGAAGCTGGTCTGGGAAGCCTCCAGCCGCTGCCTGTGCATTGCCGACGCGGCCAAGGTCGTGCCGACGCTGGGGGCCTTCCGCCTGCCGATCGAGGTTGTCGCCTTTGGCCACAAGACCACGGCGGCCCGCATCAACGCTGTCCTGGCCGCCCACGACATCGGCGAGGCTACGGTGCGCCAGGCGGATCGCGGCCTGGTCCGCACCGATGGCGGCAACCTGATCTATGACGCTGCCCCGGGCATCATCGCCAATCCGGTCCAGCTGGCCGCCGACCTCAAGGCCATCACCGGCGTGGTCGAGCACGGCCTGTTCCTGGGCCTGACCACCCTGGCCATCGTCGGCCAGGACGAGGGCGTGGAAATTCTCGAGGGCTGAGCCGCCGCGGCCTTGCCGGGCCCGCAGGCCGTGCCTAAGTCTCGGCAGCCAACGGCAAAGGCTGCCTGGCCCCAGCCAATCGAGACGCTTGAGACTCTCGAGACCCTGTTTTTTTTGTCCCTAGGGGAGCCCCCGATGACCGCGACCTTCGACTACGACCTCTTTGTCATCGGTGCCGGGTCGGGCGGCGTTCGGGCGGCGCGCCTGACGGCCATGGGCGGCAAGAAGGTGGCCGTGGCCGAGGAATATCGCGTCGGCGGCACCTGCGTGGTGCGCGGCTGTGTGCCCAAGAAGTTCATGGTCATGGCCTCGGAGGTCAGCCACGCCCTGGACATCGCCGAAGGCTATGGCTGGAGCGTGGACAATGCCCGCTTCGACTGGCCCCGCTTCCTTGAGGCCAAGGACGTCGAGATCGGCCGCCTGTCGGGCATCTATGCCGCCAACCTGGGCAAGGCGGGGGTTGATCTGATCCACGGCCGCGCCGTGCTCAAGGATCGCAATACGGTCGAGATCCTGGACGGCGACGGCAACGTCACCCAGACCTTGTCGGCCGAGAAGATCCTGATCGCGACCGGCGGCCGTCCCTGGGTGCCCGAGGACGTGCCCGGCATCGAGCACGCCATCACCTCCGAGGAAGCCTTCCACCTGCCCGAGCTGCCCAAGCGCATCATGGTCGTCGGCGGCGGCTATATCGCGGTCGAGTTCGCGGGCATCTATGCGGGCCTGGGCGTCGAGACGACCCTGGTCTAACGCGGCGACAACCTGCTGCGCGGCTTCGACGACGATGTCCGCGCCCACCTGGCCGGCGAAATCCAGAAGCGTGGCGTCAAGGTGGTCCTGGGCTGCGAGCACGCCTCGATCGAAAAGACCGACGCCGGTCTGGTCAGCCACATGAAGTCCGGCATGACCTTTGAAACCGACCACGTCATGTTCGCGACCGGCCGCGCCCCCTACGTCAAGGGCCTGGGCCTGGAGAAGGCCGGCGTCGCCCTGACCGAGACGGGCGCGATCCAGGTGGACCAGTATTCGCAGACCAGCGTCGACAACATCTGGGCCATCGGCGACGTCACCGACCGGGTCAACCTGACCCCGGTCGCCATCCGTGAGGCGGTCTGCTTCCACGAAACGGTGTTCAACAACAACCCGCAGAGCTTCAGCTACGACGCCATCGCCACGGCGGTCTTCAGCCAGCCGCCGGTCGGCGTGGTCGGCATGACCGAATATGAGGCGCGCAAGGCCTGCCCGGGCGAGGTCGACATCTATGTCACCCGCTTCCGTCCGATGAAATATGCCTTCACCGGCTCGGACGAGCGGATGCTGATGAAGCTGGTGGTCGATGGCGAGAGCCAGAAGGTGGTCGGCTGCCACATCGTCGGCCCCGATGCGCCCGAGATGATCCAGCTGGCCGCGATTGCGGTAAAGGCCGGCCTGACCAAGGCCCAGTGGGACGCCACCTGCGCCGTTCACCCAACCGCCGCCGAGGAACTGGTCACCCTCAAGGACAAGCAGCCGCCGATCGTCAGCGCGGGCTGAGGCCTGCGGGGCAGGGCGGCGGGTGCCGCCTTGCCAGCCCGGCCCTTGCGGGTGCTTATAGGGGGACTGTCCGTCCGGGACCTTGTTCAAGGAGACCGCCGTGAAGCCCCACCTGTTTGCCCTTGCCCTGTCCATGGCTTCCCTGGGAGCCATGGCCGCCGCGGCCCCCGCCCTGGCCCAGTCGGGTGCCCAGCATCCCGCCTACCAGGCCGCCATCGCCGACAGCCTGCGACCCGAGGATGAGCGCGCCCGCGACGCCTTTCGCCATCCCGACGAAATGCTGGCCTTTGCCGAGGTGAAGGCTGGCCAGAAGATCGCCGACATCCGCCCCGGTGCCGGCTACTTCACCCGCCTGTTCGCCCGGGTGGTGGGCGAGGACGGCCACGTCTATGCCTTCGTGCCCCACCGCACGGCCGAGCGCGAAAACCCCCGCGCCGATGCCCTGGCCGAGGCCTATCCCAACGTCAGCCGCGTCAATGGCGACCTGGATGCCCTGGCCTTTGACCAGCCGCTCGACCTGGTCTTCATGAGCCAAGAATACCACGACTTCCACATCCCCCGCTTCGGCGTGGACGTGGCCAAGATGAACGCGGACATCTTCAAGGCCCTCAAGCCCGGCGGCCTCTATGTGGTGATCGACCACCAGGCCGCCCCCGGCAGCGGCATCTCGGCCGTCGAAAGCCTGCACCGGATCGAGGGCGACTTCCTGCGCCGTGAAATCGAGGCCGCGGGCTTCCTCTACGAAGCCGAATCCCCCGCCGTCGCCAACCCCGCCGACGACCACAGCCTCAACGTCTTCGACGACGCCATCCGCGGCCGCACCGACCAGTTCGTCTATCGCTTCCGCAAGCCCGGCTGACCGCTCACTTCTCCTCCCCATACCAATGGGGAGGTGGCATGGCGCGCAGCGCCATGACGGAGGGGCCGTGCCTGCCGATGCCCTTTCCCGTTTTGGTGACTGGCGGACCGGGGCCAGAGCGACTAACCCTCAGGCAAAATCCATAAGCAGGGAAACGCTTCAGATGACTCGCATCGCCTTTATCGGCCTGGGCAACATGGGCGGCGGCATGGCTGCAAACCAGGCCAGGGCCGGGCATGATGTCGCCGCCTTCGACCTGTCCCCGGCCGCGCTGGAGCGTGCTGGCCAGGCCGGGTGCCGCCCCGTCGCCTCGGTGGCCGAGGCGGTCAGGGATGCCGAGGTGGTGATCACCATGCTGCCCGCCGGGCCCCACGTCCTCAGCGTCTATAACGAGCAGATCATCGGCGCGGCCCCGACCAGCGCCCTTTTCCTGGACTGCTCGACCATCGACGTCGAAACCGCCCGCAAGGTGGCTGGCCTGGCCAAGGGCGCGGGCTATGCCTTTGCCGATGCGCCGGTCTCGGGCGGCACGGCGGCGGCGGATGCGGGCACCCTGGCCTTCATGGTCGGCTGCGACGAGCCCGATTTCGGCCGGGTCGAGGCGGCGCTGGAGCCAATGAGCCGCATCACCATCCGCGCCGGCGACCATGGCGCGGGCCAGGCCGCCAAGATCTGCAACAACATGCTCCTGGGCATCTCGATGATCGGCACCTGCGAGGCCATCGCCCTGGCCGAAAAGCTGGGCCTGGAGCCCGAGCGCTTCTTCGAGATTGCCTCCAAGTCTTCGGGCCAGTGCTGGAGCGTGACCAGCTACTATCCCTGGGCCGGGCCGGTGCCGACGGCCCCGTCCAACCGCGACTATGAGGGCGGCTTTGCCACGGCCATGATGCTCAAGGACCTGAAGCTGGCCCAGGACGCGGCCGCCAAGGCCGGGGCCTCCACGCCCCTGGGTGCCCAGGCCGAGGCCCTCTATGCCCTGTTCAACGGCCTGGGCTACGGCGGCAAGGATTTCTCCGCCATGGTCCAGATGCTGCGCGGCCAGCTGGACAACCTGAAGGCCTGACGGCTCTTGAACCTCCCCCGCGCGCGGGGGAGGGGGACCGCGTAGCGGTGGTGGTGGGGGCGGTGCCGGGAACAGGCCCCTCCGTCATGCCGCTGCGCGTCATGCCACCTCCCCATTGTCATGGGGAGGAGACGCTCGCCAGCGAGCACACAAACCATAGCCGCACGCCTATCTCCCTGTCTGGAGAAGGGTTTTTGGGCCGCGCTCCAAACCGTCAGCACTCTTCGGTATGTGAGAACCGTTATCAATTAAGGAGTTGGGGCGTTTTGTCGTCCCCGGGGCGTGGACAAGTGGGCCTGCGGAGCGCATTTAGGCCCCGTTGCTGTATAAGCGAAAGAACTCACGTCTTGTTTGACTATAAGTCCGCTTTTCAAAGCTCGGTCGAGCAGGTGCGCACCGAGGGC
>JAEYQX010000042.1 GCA_023409795.1 Pseudomonadota bacterium | reverse complement strand
ACATAGGGCGTGGCGGGGTCATCAAACCGGGCCACCCGTTTCTTCAGCCCTTCCAGCGCAGCCTCGCCCAGGGCGGCGGCCTCGGGCCCGGTGGCCCTGATCGCCACCTCGCCGGGCACCTTGCGCCCCACGACGCGGACATAGGTCAGTTCGTCGGCGGGTACGGGTCCGCCGGTGTCCTTGAAACCCCCTTCGGCCAGGATGGCGGCGGTCAGGGTCAACTGGGGGGCAAAGCCGGCCTTCATCTGCTTGCCCGTGGGAATGCCGCCGGTCTTGAAGTCCATGATGGCGGCGGCATTGGCCCCCACCTCGATCCGGTCGGCATAGGCCTTGACGGTAAAGGCACCGGCGGGGCCGTTGAAGCTCATCTCGCCCTGCTGCTCGATCAGCAAGGTGACGCCGCGCGCCCGGCGGGTCGTCTCGAACCCGGTCAGCCAGCGGGCGCTGTTGCGGGCCAGCGGGATCTCGCGGGCCATGGCGGCATCCTCGAAGCCATGGGCGGTCAGTTCCTCGATCAGCACCGCCTCGAACCGCTGGGTGCAGTCGTCCGGCAGTTCATAGGGCCACTCGGCGGTCATGCGCTCGATGGCCTTGTGCACCGCATTGCCGCGCGCCATGGCCTCGGCCGAGGCTCCGGGGCGGTCCATCTTCTCCAGGTTCAGGATGCGCTGGGCATAGAGGGCATAGGGGTCGCGCACCCAGCGCTCGACCGCCGTGACATAGAGGCTGCGCGGGCGCCGCTCGACCGGCGGGCGCGGGGCCGGGCGAGGGGCCAGCCGGGCCGGACCGGGCGGGGGCGCATCCAGGGCCCGGGCCCAGTCGTTCAGCCCTTCCGGAGCGGGAATGGCGACCGGGGTATCCGGCGCATTGGCCCCGCGCGTCAGCATCTCCAGCCGCCACAGCCAGCGCGAGCGGACGGCGGGCTGGCCGCCGCGACGTTCGCAGTGGATCAGGATGGCCTCGTCGGCACAGGCGGCCTGGACAAAGTCCTGGGCGGTCTGGCCCAGGCGTTTTTCGGGGGTCGGCAGGCCCAGCAGCTTGCGCATCGGGCGCGACAGGAAGGGATCGACCGGGGCCGGGCGGGGCCAGACGCCTTCCTCCAGCCCGGCCAGGATCATGCGGTCGGCCCGCGTCAGGCGCGCTTCGATGGCCCCCAGGATGCGCAGGCGCGGATGGGTGGCCCCCCCGGTGCGGACCGTCTCCTCGGACAGAAGGCTGTGGGTCAGGGCGGCGAAATCGGCTCGCGTCACCTCGCCCAGCGAGGCCCCGCCTTCGATCAGGCCCGAAAGCAGCGAGGCCGCTGCCTCGCCATCCGGCCCGGCCCAGGCATTCTGGCCTGCCAGGGCCTCAATCAGGGTGGCCAGGGCCCCCGCTGCAGTGCCCGGGTTGGTCGTGGGGTGGAAGGCGGCCAGGGCGGTGGTTGCCAGGGTCTCCAGCCGTCCGGCCAGGTGGCGGGCACCGGCCAGGCGCTCGCGCTGCCAGTCGCCGAGGGGCTGGCCGCCCCGGCGGGGCTCCTCGGCCCTCAACAGGCGCTTGTGCAGGTCCGACCAGCGGCGCGGGCGCGGGCCGCGCAGGCCGTATTGCTCCAGAACGGCGGCGGCATCCTTCAGGTCTGTGCCCTCGATCTCCAGCCGGGTCAGCGGATGCTTGATCAGGCCCAGCAGGGTCTGGGGCTTCAGCGGGTCCTCGATGAAGCGGGCGCACAGGTCGACCATGACCCCCGCCGACATCCGCGACAGGGGCGTGCCAGTCGAGGAGTCGGCCACGATGCCCCAGCGGGCCAGGCGGGCCTCGACCCGGCGCGACAGGTCCAGGTCGGGCGTGACCAGGGCGCAGGTCTGGCCCGGCACCTCCAGCGTCTGGCGCATCAGCAGGGCAATGGCGCTGGCGGCTTCTTCCTCGGCCCGGACCGACTGGACCGACAGGCCTTCCAGCCCCTCGGCGATGGGGTCGGCCGCCCGGCCGGCGTGGGCCGCCTCAGCCCGCAGGTGGGCAATCTCGGTGCGCCAGTCGTCGGTGGCCTCGGCCGGGCGCAGGGCCTCATTGATCAGCCTCTGGCGGGCCAAGCCGCGTGCCTCAAGATGCGGTTCCACCGGAGGCCGGAACCAGGGCGTGACCTGGTCGCGGCTGACCCCGGCCCGCGTCAGCAGGTATTTCAGCGCGGCCTGCGGATGCTGGTCTTCGATGCGGTCCCAGACCGTGTCGGCCAGGTCCAGGTCAAGGCCGGGCAGGACCACCACGCCCTGGGGCGCGCGGGCGACGGCGGCCAGGACATCGGCAGCAGCGGGCACCGTGCCGGTCGATCCGGCGGCGATCACCGGCTGTTGCGGCGGGCGGGCATCCCAGGCCTCGGCCAGGCGGCGCAGAAGGGTGGCGCGTCGCCAGGCGGAATCGACTAGGCCCAGCGCCTCCAGCCGCCGGGGCCAGGCCTCGACGGCCAGGCCCAGGAAGCGGGCGCTCTCCTGCCAGTGGGCCGCCAGGTCCTGCTCGGCCAGGCTGGCGATGCGATCCAGGTCCTGGACCTCTTCCAATTGGCAGGAATCGAGGAAGCCGCCCAGGGCGTCCGCCATTTCCAGCGCGCGCAGGGGCTTCATCCCCGGCTCGAAGTCCTCGGCGATCATCCGCGCCATCTCGAAACGGCGCATCAGGGCGGGGATGGCGGGGGGCAGGTCCAGGCCCAGCTCCCCGGGTGCAAACGGCGGTTCGTCTTCTTCCAGGTCCCCCAGCGGACGGACCTGCGGCAGCAGGACGGGGCGATCACCGGCCAGCTTGCCAAGGGCCGAGGAAAAGGCCCGCGCCGCGCGCCGGTTGGGCAGGAGGATGGTGGCGTCGGTCAGGGTCTCGGGCGTCTGGTCGCCCAGCCAGTCCAGCACCCCGGCGGCCAGGTCCTCCAGGAACGGACGCCAGGCGGGCACGGCTCGCCAGCGCGGACCGGTGCCCTCGAACGGATCAAAGCGCCCCCCGGCCATGTCAGCTCCCGGTCTTCAGTTTTGCCTCGGCCTCGTCACGGGCCTTCGGATCACCGACGTGCATCCAGTCGCCGTCCAGCACGCAGCCTGACAGCCGCCCCGAAACCGCCGAGGCGCGCCACAGCGGGCTCAGCGAAAAGGCTCCGTCCGGGCCGGCGTCGGCATAGTCCGGGCGGGTGATGTGGACGCCCATATAGGCATAGGGGGCCTCGGCTGCCTCGCCGCGGAAGCGAAGGACCCGATCCTGGCCCAGGAAGAAGTCGCCCGCGCCGTTAAAGCCGATCGACCCCTCGCGCCGGGCCAGCAGCAGGGCGGCGTCCATGGTGTCGGGGTTCCACAGGTCGACCAGGTCGGACAGGGCCTGGCCCCGGTCGATCCAGACGCTGTCGATATTGGCGACAAAGACGGGGGCGTCGCCCAGCAGGGGCCGGGCCTTCTTCAGGCCGCCGCCGGTCTCCAGCAGCTGTTCACGCTCGTCAGAGATCAGGATGCGGACGTCGGTGCGCTGTGCCAGGTGGGCTTCCAGCCGGTCGGCGAACCAGTGGACATTGACCACGGCGGTCTCGACCCCGGCCTCGACCAGCCGGTCCAGCACGTGGTCGATCAGGGCCCGGCCCCCGACCTCGACCAGGGCCTTGGGCCGGTCATTGGTCAGCGGCCGCATCCGGGTGCCAAGCCCGGCAGCCAGCACCATGGCGGTCTTGGGTGCGGTCATCGGCGCAGCTCCATCGGGACATGGCGGTCCATCCAGCGAGCCACGGCCTCAAGGCCGGGCTTTTGCAGGTTGGCATTCAGGTGGGCCCACATTCGCGGCATGAAGGCACCATACCTGGGCTTGGCGTCACGGGCGATCAGGCGGGCAAAAATGCCCAGGATGCGGGCCTCGTTCAGGGCTGCAAGGCCGGCATAGGCCCGCATGAAGCCCTCCCGGTCGACCTGGGGCCGCAGGCTGAAATAGTGGTCCAGCATGGCCGCTTCCAGCGCGGGCGAGACGTCGCGGCGGGCGTCCTGAAGCAGGGAGTGCAGGTCCCACGACGGGTGGGCCCTGACCGCGTCCTGGAAGTCGATCAGGCCGACGCTGGCGGCCCCGGTCCGGCCCGACAGGTGGATCAGGTTCTCGGCGTGATAGTCGCGGTGGGCCATGACGCTGGCCTCGGCCTCGCCCTGGGCCGTGATCGGTGCCCAGGCTGCCTGCCATTCGGCCACGGCGTCCGGGCTGAAGCTGAGCGTGGGAAGCAGCCGGGGCAGCCACTCGACGAACAGGTCCGCGCCACCCTGCAAGGCGGTCTGGTCATAGGTCAGCAGGGGCCAGTCACCGGCGGGGCCGCTGAGGACCTCAGGCGTCGGGGCCTCGTGCAGCACGACCTGGGCCTCGATCGCGGCCCGGTAAAGCGGGGCTTCATCGGCACCCCGGGCGATCACCTGGGCAAACAGGTCATCGCCAAAATCCTCGATGACCGCCAGGCCATTGGCCGGATCGACGGCGATGATCTCGGGTGCCGACAGGCCCAGTGCGCGCAGGTGGGTGGCGACGGCGGCAAAGGCCTCGATCTTGCCGGCCGACAGGCGGGCGACGGCGTTCCAGCCCCGGGCCTGGCGCTGCTGCGGTGTCCAGGCCGGATCGCACGGCTGGCTCTCCATCGCCGGGGGCTGGTCCATCAGCATCAGCCGCGCCCCGCTCGGCGTGGTGAGGCGCTCATAGCGCCGCGTCGAGGCGTCGCCGGGCAGGGGGGCGCGGGCGGCCTCGGCCAGGCCGGCCGAGCGCAGGAAATCAAGACGGAGGGTTTCGCGATCAGACATGGACATTCTCGAGCCTGGCTTCCCATGCGCCTGCGCCAGAAACGGTCGCAGTGCGGCCTTCGCCGGCTTCAGCCAGGGTGATGGTCAGGATGTCGCGGCCCAGGAACCTGGCCGGATCCTCGCCCAGGCGCTCGGGCCATTCGATCAGGGCGCAGCCCTCGTCCAGGGCCTCGTCCAGGCCGATCTCGAAAGCTTCTTCGGGGCGGCTCAGCCGATACAGGTCAAAATGGGCGATGGGCGGGTCGCTCTCATAGAACTGGACCAGGGTAAAGGTCGGGCTGGGCACGTCCTCGTCGGGGCGGGTCAGGGCGCGGATCAGGCCGCGCGCCAGGGTCGACTTGCCCATGCCAAGCGGCCCGTAGAGCAGGATGGCCTCACCCGGTTCCAGCAGGGGGGCGATGGCTTGGCCCAGCCGGGTCGTGGCCTCGGCATCGGGCAGGTCAAAGGTCTTCATGCGAAATCCGCGTCGGGGTCGGCGGCCAGGGTCCGCTCGACGAATTGCTTGAGGTCGAGGGTGGCCTGTGCCGCGTCCGGGTTCAACCGGGACGGGTCAATCGGCTTGCCCACGATCAGGCTGAACCTCTGGTTCTTCTTGTTCAGCAGCTCATGGAAAAGAGTGATGTCGCGCAGTTCGCTGGAAAAGCGGTCGAACAGGTGGAACAGGCGGCTGGTCGGCCCGGTCAGGTGGATCGGGATGATGGGGGCATTGTGCCGGCGCGCCAGCGAGGCGGCCGTGGTCGCCCAGGCCGGATCGGTCAGCAGGCCATCGGGCGCAATGCGGGCCAGGCGTCCGGCCGGAAACATGACGACGCACCGCTCGGCCTCAAAGGCGTTCTTGGCGGCCTGCAGGGTCTGGCGGGTCTTCACACGCGTGCGCTTGGCTGTGACCCACTCGACGGGGATGATGGTCTCGCTCAGCCTGGGCGAGACGCGCAGGGCATCGGCATTGGCGAAATAGATCAGGTCATCGCGCACGGTGCGCAGGGCATCGTGGACGGCCAGGCCATCGGCAATCCCGGTCGGATGGTTGGACACCACCAGACAGCGGCCCGAGGCGGGCAGGCGTTCCAGGTGCCGGGTCGTGACGCTGAGGCTCAGCAGGTCAGAGACGTGGTCCAGGGTCTGGCGTCCCGCCATGGGTGCGATGGCGTCGGCCATCCGCACGGCCTTGGCGTAGTCGAGCAGGCGATAGAGCAGGGGGCGGACCAGGGGCCATGTCGCGGCGCTGGTCAGGCGCGGTGCCCGTTCGGCGATCAGGACATCGACGATGTGGTCGGAGGGTGAATCCATGCCCTGCTTGTCGCCGCTTGCGCGTCCCTCGGCAAGCGCTCGCGCGGCCTGTTTGAAAGGAAGGCGGTTTTACGGCACGGCCTGCCGGTGCTAGGCCTTGGACAACCTATTTGCGAAGCCGAGAGGATCATCGCTCCATGCGTCGTCTGCCTTCCCTCCTGACGGGCCTCAGTGCCCTGGCCCTGATGAGCGCCGCGGCCCTGCCGGCCCTGGCAGAAGCGCCGGCACCCGCCAGCGCCCAGAGCGCCGCCGCCAGCGCCTTTACCTATACGGACATGATCTCGGCCAACCGCCTGGGCGATCCCCAGGTGTCGCCTGACAGCCAGTGGGTGGTCTATACGCTCACCCAGACGGACGTGGCCAACAACCGCCGCACCAGTGCCCTCTATATCCAGAGCCTGAAGGGCGAGGGCGAGGCCCGGAAGCTGGCCATCTCGGACGGTGGGGCCAACACCGCGCGCTGGGGCCAGGACGGCAAGCTCTATTTCCTCTCCGGCCGCTCGGGCTCCAGTCAGGTTTGGGTCTCGACCGACCAGGGCGCGACCGCGACCCAGGTGACGGACCTGCCGACCGACGTGAACGCCTATCGCGTCAATGCCGCTGGCGACGCCGTGGCCGTCTCTCTGGCCGTCTATCCGGATGCCGGGGACCTGAACGCCTCGGTCGCCCGCGCCAAGGCCCAGGCCGAGGCCAAGACCACGGCCCAGGTCTATGACCGGATGTTTGTGCGCCACTGGGACACCTGGAACGACCACACCCAGAACCACCTGTTCGTCCAGGCGATCGATGCCGAGGGCAAGGCCTCGGGCGAGCCGGTCTGGGTGACCCGGGGCTTTGACGGCGACACCCCCTCCAAGCCGTTCGGCGACGAGGGCGAGTTCACCTTTGCCCCCGACGGCCAGTCGCTGGTCTTCTCGGCCCGCAAGGCCGGGAACAGCGAGCCGTGGAGCACCAACTTCGACCTGTATCAGGTGTCGGTTTCGGCCCCGGGCCAGCTGACCAATCTGACCGAGGCCAACCAGGCCTGGGACACCGGCCCGGTCTTCTCGCCCGATGGCCAGACCCTGGCCTATCGCGCCATGGAGCGCCCGGGCTTCGAGGCTGACAAGTATTCGATCATCCTGCGCGACGTGGCGACCGGCAGCACCCGCCAGATTGCCGCCAACTGGGACCGCTCGGCTGACAGCCTGACCTGGTCGAAGGACGGCAACAGCCTGTTCGTCACCGCCAGCGACGTGGGCAACACCCGCCTGTTCCAGGTCGACACCCGCAATGGCAGCGTGGTGCCCCTGACCGGCCCGGGCCACGTCGGCGCGGTCCAGCTGACCGACAGCGGCTTCATCCTGGGCATGGACAGCCTGACCCGCCCGACCGAGCTCTATGCCAAGACCTTCCGCGGTCGCGAGATGCCGGTCCGCATCACCAATGTGAACCCGCAGCTGGATGACCTGGCGTTCGGCGAGTTCGAGCAGTTCAGCTTCCCCGGCTGGAACGACGAGACGGTGCACGGCTATGTCATCAAGCCCGCCAACTATGTCGAGGGCCAGAAGTATCCGGTCGCCTTCCTGATCCACGGCGGGCCCCAGGGTTCGTTCGGCAATGGCTGGTCCTATCGCTGGAACCCCCAGACCTATGCCGGCGCAGGCTATGCGGTGGTGATGCTCGATTTCCACGGCTCGGTCGGCTACGGCCAGGCCTTTACCGACTCGATCAGCCAGCACTGGGGCGATCGCCCGCTGGAAGACCTGCAGAAGGGCTGGGCCTTCGCCCAGCAGAAGTATGACTTCCTGGACGGCAACAACGCCTGTGCCCTGGGGGCGTCCTACGGCGGCTACATGATCAACTGGATCGCCGGCAACTGGCCCGATGCCTTCACCTGCCTGGTCAACCATGACGGCGTGTTCGACACCTTCGGCATGGGCTATTCGACCGAAGAGCTGTGGTTCACCGAGTGGGAATACGGCGGCACGCCGTGGGAGAATCCCGAGGGCTACCAGAAGTTCAACCCGGCCAACCATGTCCTGAACTGGAAGATGCCGATGCTGGTGATCCAGGGCGATCTGGACTTCCGCATCCCGACGGCCCAGAGCCTGTCGACCTTCACCGCCCTGCAGCGTCGCGGGATCGAGAGCCGCCTGGTCTTCTTCCCCGACGAGAACCACTGGGTGCTGAAGCCGGCCAACAGCCAGAAATGGCATGATGAGGTCTTCGGCTGGCTGGATCGCCACCTGACCAAATAAGGCCCGATCACAGGGGCGCGGCGTGCCAGCTGCGCCCCTGTCTTTTCAGTATCCCTGAGGCAGGACAAAGGGCGAATGGGACGGGGGGAAAGCGGCGATGGGGGCATGGCCCCGTCAGTAACGCGACGGATCCTGCTGGCTCCCCTGCTGTCGGGGGTTTGGGTGGCGGCCTGCGCGCCGCTGGCCGGTCCGGCCGAGCCCGCCCTGGGGCCCGTGGGCTGGCGCAGGGCCAGGGCCGCCTATGGCCCCGATCCGCGCCAGGTCGTGCAGCTTTATCGGCCGGCCAGGGCCAGAGGCCTGCCCCTGCTGCTGCTCCTGCCCCAGGCCGGGATCACCGAGGCCGAGCAGGCCTGGGCCGAGGGTATGGCCGGGCAGGGGATGGTGGTGGCTCTGGCCGATCGGCGCCCGTCGCCGGTGCCGCGCTTTCCCGCCTATATCTCGGACACGGCCCGCGCCCTGGCCTGGGCGGTGCATCAGGCCCCGGCGCTGGGGGCCTCGCCGGATCGCGTCGCCGTGACGGGGCAGGGCGAGGGCGGCCGTGCCGCCCTGATGCTGGCGCTTGACCGGCGCTACCTGGCCTCGGTCGGCATGGCGGGCCGCCTCAGGGCGGTGGTCGCGCTGGATGTGCCCGACCAGGCTGATCCCACCTTCACCGACCCCGGCACCCATGGCGGCAGCCGGCCTGGAGTGCCGATCTGGCGCGGCCCCTCGTCGGATTTTGGCCCTGCGCTTAACGCCCTGAAACAAACCCTGATCTGAGGTCGTTTCCCAAACGGGTCGCAGACGCCTCGCCAAGGACAAGGTTTTCGGCTAGAGGAAGCCATGACAGAGAAGATGACGCCCCAGGCGGCGCTGGACCGCCTCGAAGCCCTTTATAACCAATCCGTTGCCAACCTGCGTGATGCGGTCAAGCGCTTCATCGAAACCGGCGAGCGCGCCGATTCCGAAGCCCGCGCCAACGGCCTGTTTGCCTATCCCCGCCTGACCATCAGCTGGTTCGGCGACCGTCCCCAGGATCTGGAAACCCGTGCCTTTGGCCGCCTGTCGCGACCGGGCGTCTATACGACGACGATCACGCGGCCCGACCTGTTCCGGACCTATCTGCTGGAACAGCTGACCCTCCTGGCCAATGAATACGACGCCCGCTTCGAGGTGGCGCCGTCGGACCAGGAAATCCCCTTCCCCTATGTGCTCGATGGCTCGGGCGTGGCCCTGGACAGCTCGATGACGGCGGCGATCGCCCGCTGGTTCCCGACCACCGAGCTGGCCCACATCGGCGACGAGATCTCGGACGGCCTGTTTGACCTGGGCAAGGAGTTCCCGCTGGCCCAGTTCGATGGCCTGCGCACGGACTTCTCGCTGGCGCGCCTGCGCCACTACACCGGCACCCCGGTCGAGGCGGTCCAGTCCTTCATCCTGTTCACCAACTACAATCGCTATGTCGATGAGTTCGTGCGCTGGGCGGCGGCCGAGCTGAAGAAGCCGGACAGCCCCTATGACAGCCTGACCTGTGCAGGCGGGGTGATCGTGACCCGGGACACGCCGAACCCCGAGGCCGCGGTGATGGACTCGGCCTGGCGCAAGCACCAGATGCCCGCGTATCACCTGACCCGCAAGGATGGCCAGGGCATCACCCTGGTCAACATCGGCGTCGGCCCGTCCAACGCCAAGACCATCTGCGACCACCTGGCCGTCATGCGCCCCCACGTCTGGATGATGATCGGCCACTGCGGCGGCCTGCGCGGCAGCCAGACCATTGGCGACTATGTCCTGGCCCACGCCTACCTGCGCGATGACCACGTGCTGGATGCCGTCCTGCCCGCCGACATCCCCGTCCCCTCGATCGCCGAGGTCCAGCGCGCCCTCTATGACGCGACCAAGCTGGTCTCGGGCGCACCGGGCGAAGAGGTGAAGAAGCGCCTGCGCACCGGCACCGTGGTCACGACCGACGACCGCAACTGGGAGTTGCGCTACACCAAGTCGGCGCTTCGCTTTAACCAGAGCCGCGCCGTCGCCATCCACATGGAAAGCGCCACCATCGCGGCCCAGGGCTATCGCTTCCGCGTTCCCTACGGCACCCTGCTGTGCGTCTCGGACAAGCCGCTGCACGGCGAGATCAAGCTGCCGGGCCAGGCCAACCGCTTCTATGAGGGGGCCATTTCCGAGCACCTGCAGATCGGTATCCAGGCCGTGGACCTGCTGCGCGCCGAAGGGGCCAGCCTGCACTCGCGCAAGCTGCGCGCCTTTGACGAGCCGCCGTTCCGCTGATCCGTCCGCGGACCTGAACCCCTGCCCCCTCATCGGCCCGGCCGGTGAGGGGGTTTTGCTGCCAGGCCTCAGTCCGGACGCCTGAAGACATAGAGGCCAAAGCCCAGGCAGTCGGCCCCGAAGTCGAACATCATCCGGACCCTCTGGGCCGACGAGGCCACGGCGGCGGCGTCCGGGTGGTCGGGATGGTCGTCAAGCCACCCGTTGACGGCCTGGTCCATGCCCTGGCGATAGGGACCCCACTCCGTCGCGTCCGACAGGCGGGCCGACAGCACCTCAAGGCCCGCCGCGCGGGCCGCCGCCTGCCAGGCCTGGTGATCGACATAATAGCCGCCGCTTTCCACCAGCATCCGCAGGGGCTCTGACGGCTCGGCGGTCCAGGTCAGGTCCCCCCAGACCAGCGCGCCGCCGGGCACCAGGTGCTGGCCCAGGGCGGCAAAGACATCGCGCGGCTCTCGCAGGCCCGGGCCCGCCGGCTGGGTCGTCCCCAGCGCCAGGATGACGTCGAAGGGCGCGCTGGCCTCCAGCGTCCGGACCGACGGCTCGCGGCGCAGGCTGATGCGAGGCTCCAGCCCCGCCTGGGCTATGCGCGAGCGGGCTCCCTCGGCCATGACGGGATCCATCTCGACCGCCGTCACCGCGACGGCGTCAAAGCTTTGCGCCACCCGGATCGAGGCCTGGCCATAGCCGCAGCCGATGTCGAGCAGCCTCCGGCCGGCCTGCAGACCAGCCTGCCGCAGCGCGGCCTCCAGGCTGGACCACGACAGGGCATTGCAGATGTCCAGCGGCTGGTAGGCGATGTGATGAAACGCGGTTCTCATGGCCAAGGCGTAGAACAGCCAAACGGCCGGGTCTCATAAAAAGCACTTTACAACATAAAGTCCTTCACGCATCGTCGGATGACAGGAGAGGGAGATTGACGAGATGATGCAGGATCAAGTGCGTTCGGTGCAGGACGACATCGCCTATTTGCGGGCCTTGGCCGATGAAGGCCGCCATACACCCCTGGTTGGCGGGGCCATACTGGTAGCCGCCGGACTGGTCTTTGGCCTGGCCGCCGCTATCCACTTCCTGATCGATTATGGCATCCTGCGTCTGCCGCCCGTGGCTTATCTGGTGGTCTGGGGCTCGGCCATGGTGGTCTTCATTGCGAGCCTGGTAGTCCAGATCCGCGCGGTGGACCGCAAGCCCGGGGCCCTGTCACCGGTCAACCAAGCCACCGGCTCGGCCTGGATGGGGGTCGGGCTGGCCAGCTTTGTCATGTCGCTGTCGATAGGGATCGTGGCCTATCAGGTCCAGAACCCGGTCCTGGCCCTGGTCTTCCCGTCACTGATCTTTGCCCTGTATGGCACGGGCTGGGCAGTCTCCGCGACCATGAGCCGCCAGGCCTGGCAGTGGCGACTGGCCATCGGCGCCTGGATCGCCGCACCCCTAATCGCCATCATGATCAGCACGCCTTTTGTGTGGCTGGCCTATGCGGCGGGCATCCTGGTGTTCGCCCTGGTCCCGGGCATCATCCTGATGCGGCAGAGCCGGCAGAGGTGATCTGATGGCGGACGCTGCGGGGACTAACAGCTTTGACATCAACCGGATCGACGAGGTCATCCACGGCCGGATTCGCCTGGGCATCATGGCCTATCTGTCGGGCGCGGGCATGGCCGACTTCAACACGCTCAAGGCGCGGCTACAGACGACGGACGGCAATTTATCCGTGCATCTGCGGAAGCTGGAAGACGCGGGCTTTGTCGAGGTCACCAAGAGTTTCCAGGGACGAAGGCCCCTGACGCGCGCCGTGATGACCGGGGCCGGACGTGACGCCTTCGTGAAATATCTGGATGCGATGCAACTTTTGGTCACCGAGCGCTAGCATTAGCCGCGAACATCAGTCATGACGTGCGATCCGCACGATCGCCCAATTTCAGGCACATTTCCAAGGTCGCGCGATGCAGTATTAAGGATGCGTCGGATGCAAGTCCGGGATGATGGTCGTGGTGTGTTGGTGCTCGAAGGTGGCCTGACGGCACCCGTGCATCGACGCGAGACTCTGGGCTGGAAAGAACCGCTGGACGTGGCCCGCGCCTTGCGCGACCGGGCGGGCGTGGTGGCGCTTCTGGCCGGGGGTGGCAATCCCATGGCCCATGGCGGACGCTGGTCCTTCGTCGCCTGCGAGCCCGATCACATCCAGGTCGTGCCGGTCAGCCAGGCTGCGCCCTTTGCCGCCCTGCGCCGGATGGAGCCGCTGTGCGGCGCCGTGGTCGGCCTGATGAGCTATGACGCCGGGGCGCGCCCGGCGACCGGCCCGCGGCCCCAGGTCTGGCCGGACCTGATGCTGGCGCGCTATCCCGCGCTTGTGGCCTTTGACCACCAGGAACAGCAGGTCGAGCTTCTGGGCTGGGGTCATGACCTGGCCACGGCGGACGCGGAGATCGCCCGGGCCCGATCCTGGTTCGACCAGGCCGTCGCCGGAGGGGCCGACCTGCCCGACGCACCTTCGCCGGCCTTTGCGGCCGAAACCTCTGACCAGGCCTATGAGGCCGCCGTGGCCGACGTGGTCGAGCGCATTGCCGCCGGTGAACTGTTCCAGGCCAATATCGCCCGCGCCTGGTCGGGGCGGCTGTCCGACGGATGCGATCCCTTTGCCGTCTTCGAGCGCCTGTCCGGCCAGAACGGCTCGGCCTATGGGGCCTTCTGGCGTCTGGACGACCGGGCCGTGGTGTCCAACTCGCCCGAGCTCTTCCTGACCTTTGACCAAACCACGGGCCGGATCGAGACGCGCCCGATCAAGGGCACGCGCCCGCGCGACGCGGACCCGGGCCGGGACCAGGCCCTGGCCCAGGACCTGGCCGACTGCGCCAAGGACCGCGCCGAGAACCTGATGATCGTCGACCTGATGCGCAATGACCTGGCCCGGGCCGCCGTGCCCGGCTCGGTGGCGGTGGAACGGCTGTTCGAGGTCGAGCACCATCCCAACGTCCATCACCTGGTCTCGACGGTGACGGCCCGCGCCCAGGAGGGTGCCGGGGTGGCCGAGGTGCTGGAGGCCAGCTTCCCGCCCGGCTCCATTACCGGGGCACCCAAGCACCAGGCCATGAAGGTCATCGCCCGCCATGAGGCTCCGCGCGGGGCCTGGTGCGGGTCCCTGTTCGGGGTGAATCTGAGGGGCGACGGGGCCATGACGGGCTCGGTCCTGATCCGCACGGCCAGCTTCGAGCAGGACGGCGACGGCTGGGCCTGGCGCGCCCAGGCCGGGGCCGGGATCGTCGCCGACAGCGACCCGCGCAGCGAACGCCTGGAAACCGAGGCCAAGATCAGCGCCCTGAAGCAGGCCCTGGTCAGCAGTCCGAGCAGTTGACCCGCTCGACCACGCGCGGGCGCAGGTAGTAGCTGCGGGTAAAGTTCAGCGGCCGGCCGATGACGTTGGCCGCACTGGACTCATAGACGAAATGGGTCTCGCCCATGATCAGGCTTTCGCCGGGCGCGATCAGGCCGGTGGGCAGGTCGTTCACGGTCGCGCCGCGCGTCAGCGGGGCCAGGTGCGTGCCCTGGCTCTTGCTCCAGTCAATGACCGCCCGGCCCGAGGAATCCATCGTCAGGCTGGTGACGCGGATCGACAGGGTCTGGGCCGAGAAGGGGCGCATGATGACGCTGCCGATCTCGAAGGCCTTGGCCAGGTCTTGTGTTGAGGTGGTCTCGCTCTGGGCCACCAGGTCGGCGACGATCGAGGCGGTGTGGTTGGCGCGCCGGTTGGCCATGTAGGCCTGCGAAAACTCGGTCATGCCGAAATAGATCAGGATCATGATCGGGGCGATCAGGGCGAACTCGACCGCCGCCAGGCCCCGTCGATCCTGGCCAAAGGCTAACAGCCACCGTGACAGGGCGCGCTTCACAGATAGGGCTCGTTGCGGAAGGCCAGGGAGGTGGTCAGCATCACCTTATGGTCGGTGGTGCGGGCCAGGGCCTGGGCCATGAAGGGGGTCGCGACCGGGTGCTCGTACCAGACCCGCACCATGACATAGTCGCCGGGGCTGCCGGGCTGGTAGTCCATGACCGAGGGGTCGAAGGTGCCATTCTCCAGCGGATCGGGCACCAGGGGCGAGGTATAGGTGTCCACGGTGCGGATATCGATGTGGGCGCGGTTGCTGCAGTCGTAGGAGAACAGGCTCATGTTCGAGCACAGGCGCGCCTTCAGGGCCTCGGGCGTGATCTTCTGCAGCTGGGCCTGGCCGGTGCGGACCTGACGCCCGGCATCAGCGGTGGCGGTCTCCAGCACCGCATCGGTCAGCAGGATGGCCCCGACCTCGAGCGTGGCCAGGATCAGGCCGAAGAAGGGCAGGGCGACCAGGGCAAACTCGACCGCAGCCGAGCCCTTGCGCCGCGCCCTGCGCCCCGATGATCGTGCTGGCCTGGTGCCCGCCATGGCGTCGGCCCTACTGTCCGGCGTCCGGGCGCTGGCTGGGCGAGCAGGTGGTGCCGCAGGCCACGTCGGTCACCTGGGCCCCGCGCCACAGCCGCACCGAGCCGGTCGACGCCCCGCCCACGATGACCTGGGTCTGCAGCAGGGTGCGGCCGGCGGCATCCATGGCGATGATCTCGGTCGAGCCATAGCCCTTGCCCGTCACGAACAGGGTGCTGGCGTCGGTCAGGGTGACATCGGCCACCCGCGGGTTGGCCACGATGATCGAGCTGGCCGGGCCGCGCAGGGTCAGGCGGGTCGAGCGGTCGATCTCGACCGTCAGGCTGCTGGACGGGGCTTCGGCCACCAGCGGTGAGGCGACCAGAAGACTGGCCACCGCCAGTAAGAGGCCCCCGGCCCGGTAGGCTGCGGATGTCGGCATGGTGTCTGTC
>JAEYQX010000023.1 GCA_023409795.1 Pseudomonadota bacterium | reverse complement strand
ACTTCGAAGTACGCTTTGAGCGCGGCGATCAGCACGCTTTTGAGATCGGCCATGGGCGAGGTCTCATCGATGACGAGGCCTTCGATCTGGTGGAACATCGGCGTGTGGGTGGCGTCGGAGTCCTTGCGGAAGGTGCGGCCGGGGGCGACGATGCGGATCGGCGGCTTTTGCGACAGCATGGTACGCACCTGGACCGGCGAGGTGTGGGTCCGCAGCACCTTGCGCTCGCCGGTCTCGGCGTCCGGCTTCAGGAAGAAGGTGTCATGCATTTCCCGCGCCGGGTGCTTGGGCGGGAAGTTCAGGGCAGTAAAGTTGTGGAAGTCGTCCTCGATGTCCGGGCCCTCGGCCACGGCGAAGCCCATGTCGGCAAAGATGGCGACCAGCTCGTCCATCACCTGCATGGTGGGGTGGACGCCGCCCTTGCGGCGCGGGCGCGACGGCAGGGTCAGGTCGACGCGTTCGGCCAGCAGGCGGGCATCCAGTTCAGCGTTTTCCAGCTCGGCCTTGCGCGCAGCGATGGCCTGGGTCACGCGGTCACGCAGGCCGTTCAGCAACGGCCCCTGGACGCGGCGTTCATCGGGGCTCATGGCCCCCATGCCCTTGAGCAGGGCCGAAATGGTCCCCGTCTTGCCAAGGGCGGCCACGCGCACCTCTTCGATCGCGGCGACGCTTTCGGCCGCCCCGATGGCATTGATCAGGTCGAGTTCTAACTGGGCAAGATCGGTCATGGTCCGCAGCCTCTAACCCGTCGCGGGCGAGAGGCAAAGCCTTCGCCACCGCCCAGGCCCCCTGTCAGACAGAAAAACGCCCGCCCCGGTGACCGGAGCGGGCGCTTTTTCGATTGCGCCAGCCGTCAGCCCGCAGGCTTCAGCGCTTGGGCGCAGGTTCGTCTCAGCGATCCGGGCGTTAGGCCAGGGCAGCGCGAACCTTGTCGGCGATGGCCTTGAAGCCCGCTTCGTCAGCCGCGATCGAGGCCAGGACCTTGCGGTCCAGGACGATGCCGGCCTTGTCCAGGCCGTGGATGAACTGCGAGTAGGTGAAGCCTTCGACGCGGGCAGCGGCGTTGATGCGCTGGATCCACAGCGAGCGGAAGTTGCGCTTCTTGTTGCGGCGGTCGCGGTAGGCGTACTGACCGGCGCGGTCCACGGCAGCCTTGGCGGCGCGGATGGTGTTCTTGCGGCGGCCGTAGAAGCCCTTGGCTTGACCCAGAACCTTCTTGTGCTTGGCGTGGGACGTAACGCCCCGTTTGACGCGAGCCATGATGTGTTTCCCTTTGTGGGAGCCTCCTGCCGCTAGACCCTCGGGGTCTCGCTACTTGAGGAGGCTGTCGTTCAAATTCGTTAAGTCGAGGAGATCAGTTCTGCAGCGCGCCGATCAGGCGTACGGCATGTAGGACTTGATCTTCTTGGCGTCGGCGTCGGCCATGACCGAAGTGCCGCGGTTCTGGCGGATGTACTTCGAGTTGTGGCTGATCAGGCGGTGGCGCTTGCCGGCAACGCCAGCCTTGACCTTACCCGTGGCCGTGAATTTGAAGCGCTTCTTGGCGCCAGACTTCGTCTTCAGTTTCGGCATTTTTCTCTCTCTTTATTGAGGGGGCTATCGCCCTTTCCGCTACTTGAGCCCCCGAGTTTCAAGCCTTCCGGTGGGAAGGCTTGGTGCTGGGAGGCTTTTGTGGCCGTCAGGTTGATCACCCGATTACGAACCGCCAAGGCATGCCTATTAGCCCGACCGTCCGGTACGCGAAGGCGTGGCTTCTAAGCCAAAGCCCGTCGCGAAGCAAGATGGGTCCCGAAGACTCCCGCAGCCGCATAGAAAAACGCCCCGCAGAAACCTCTGCGGGGCGTTTCGATCCGATGGGCCTGGTCGTCAGCGCGGGGCCAGGATCATGATCATCTGGCGGCCTTCCATACGCGGGGCGTATTCGACCTTGGCCACCTCATCAAAGTCCGCCTGGACCTTGTTCAGCAGCTTCATGCCCAGTTCCGGGTGCGCCATTTCGCGGCCACGGAAACGAAGGGTCACCTTGACCTTGTCGCCTTCTTCAAAGAAGCGGCGCATCGACTTGGCCTTGACCTCATAGTCGTGGCTGTCGATGTTCGGGCGCAGCTTGATTTCCTTGAGCTCGACGATCTTCTGGCGCTTGCGCGCCTCAGCCTTCTTCTTCTGCTCCTGGAAACGATGCTTGCCATAGTCCAGGATCTTGCAGACCGGCGTTTCCGCATTGCCAACGATCTGAACCAGATCAAGACCGGCTTCTTCTGCGGCTTCCAGGGCGGCAGACAGAGGCATGACCCCCTGTTTTTCACCATTCTGGTCGATCAGCAGAACGCGGTTGGCGCGGATTTCCTGGTTAATGGGCGGCCCGTCCTTGACGGGCGGCGCTTGCATGGGACGGCGAATGGGCGTCGTTTCCTTATGTGGTCGGAAGGGGTGTGTAATCTGTCACCGGCAGGGCGACTGCCCCGTCAGGGCAGGCTGCCAGCCGCGGGAATATGACGACTGAGGGCCGCTAATTCAAGGCAGATCAGGCTTTGCCGCGCCGATGTAGGCATCATGAAGGGCCAGAACCCCCTCGAAGACGTGGTCGACGGTCAGGTCCTCGATCGGCGCGAACTGGCCGCGCGTCTCATTGGAAGCCACGGTGCGGGTCCTGGGGCCCCACGGCCCATAGAGCCACCATTCGGTCGGGCCGAACAGGCCAAGCGTCGGGCGACCCAGGGCCGCCGAGACGTGCATCAGGCCGCTGTCATTGCCGACGAACAGGGCCGCGCGATTGATGGCCGCCGCCGAGCACAGGATGTCGCCCTTGCCCACGCAGTCGATGCCACGCTCGCCAGCCGCCTCCAGGGCCGGGGTCGCAGGCGGGCGGTCGCCGGGCCCGCCAACGGGCATGAAGCGCCAGCCGTCAAAGCGCGGCTCGGCCTTCAGCTTCTCGACCAGCTGGCCCCAGCGCTCGGCGGGCCAGGACTTACCCGGCTGGTGGGCGATGGGGGCCAGGGCCATGATCGGCCCCTCGCCAGCCCCGGCCTTCAGCTGCGGGTCGATAATGGCAGCGGCCTCGGCCACGGCCTGGTCATCAAGGAAGATTTCCGGATCCAGCGGCACCGGCGAGCCCATCATGCGCGAAACCATCTCGACCTTGCGCAGGCCGGTTTCCCACTTGCGGCTGTAGACGATGCGCTTGCCTGTCGGGATCAGGAAGGCGAGCGCCGAGCCGCGAATGTCCACGACCAGGTCCCACTTCGTGCCCTTGACCTGTTGCCACAGGTCGAGCCAGTGCCCGGCCATCTTCTTCTTGTCGAGGATGATCACCCGCTCGACGCCGGGGGCCGAGCGGAAGAAGGGTGCGGGGGGGCGGCCGCAGGCGACGGTGATCCGGACCCCCGGCACCTGGCGGGCGATCTCGCGGATCACGCCAGAGGATATGACGCAGTCGCCGATCCGGTTAGAGGTGACGAAAAGGGCTTTGGGGGCAGACAAGCGAGGGCTCTCATCCTGTGATCAGTCCGGGTCTCTGCTAAAGCCATTCTCGTGCGAATGACAGTCCAAGGAAGTGCCATGTCCGACATCCATCGCCTGCAGCGTCCCGACGGTGAGACCCTGGCCTATCGCCAGGTCGAGGGGGATGGCCCGGTCGTCGTCTGGGTCGGCGGCTTCCGCTCGGACATGGACGGCACCAAGGCGCTGGAGCTGGACAGGGCGGCCCAGGACGAGGGCTGGGCCTTTGTCCGCTATGACCATTTCGCCCACGGGATGTCGTCGGGCGACTGGAAGAAGGCCTCGATCGGGCGGTGGCGCGAGGATTGCGTGGCCCTGATCGACCACCTGAAGCGGCCGGTGATCCTGGTCGGCTCGTCGATGGGCGGCTGGGTTTCGCTGCTGGCCGCCGTGGCCCGGCCCGAGGCGGTCGTGGGCCTGGTGCTGGTCAACCCGGCCCAGGACTTTACCGAGCGCCTGATGTGGCCCTCCCTGCCCGACCATGTCCGCCAGGCCATCCTGCGCGATGGCGAGGCGGTCATCAGCGACCCGGGCCTTGGCGACTATGAGCTGACGAAGCTCATGTTCGAGGAAGCCCGCAGCTGGCTGCTGCTGGACGGCCCGGTCCGGATCGAGGCCCCGATCCACATCCTGCAGGGCCGCGTCGACGAAAGCGTGCCCTGGGGGATGCAGCTTGCCCTGCTGGAGAAGCATGAAGGCGGGGACGTGCGGCTGGACCTGATCAAGGACGGTGACCACCGCCTGTCCAAGCCGCACGAGCTGGCCCTGCTGGTCCGCGCGGTCAGGCAGATGCGCGAGCGGGTTTAACGCCCGCCCGCCCGAATGTTTTCCGCCTAGATCCTCGGGCCTGTCCAGAGGCTCCAGGCGCGCCACGCGCAATCCCTTGCGCCCATCCGCCAGCCTCGAGGCTATGGATCCTCGGCACAGGGCCGAGGATGACGCATCACAACACACCCGCTCATCCCGGCGAAGCTAATGCCCGAGGGGGCCTCCCCTCACAGGATGAAGCGGCTCAGGTCGAGGTTGCGGGTCAGCTCGCCCAGCTTCTCGCGGACCACCGTGCCGGTGAACTCGATCGACTGGCCCGACAGGTCGGACGCCCGGTAGCTGGTGTCCTCCAGCACGTGCTCGAGCACGGTCTGCAGGCGGCGGGCCCCGATGTTCTCGATGGTCGAGTTGGCGGTGACGGCCGCGTCGGCCATGGCCTCGATGGCGTCATCGGTGAAGGTGACGGTCACGTCCTCGGTGGCCAGAAGGGCCTGGTTCTGGCGGATCAGGTTGGCTTCCGGCTCGGTCAGGATGCGCTTGAAGTCGTCGCGCGTCAGGGCCTTAAGCTCCACGCGGATCGGCAGGCGGCCCTGAAGCTCGGGCAGCAGGTCCGAGGGCTTGGCGACATGGAAGGCGCCCGAAGCGATGAACAGGACATGGTCGGTCTTCACCGGCCCATACTTGGTCGACACCGTCGTGCCCTCGATCAGGGGCAGCAGGTCACGCTGGACCCCCTCGCGCGAGACATCGGCCCCGCCGCGGTCCTGGCGCGCGGCCACCTTGTCGATCTCGTCCAGGAAGACGATGCCCTCGTTCTCGGCCAGCAGCAGGGCTTCCTTGGTCAGGCTGTCCTGATCCAGCAGCTTGTCGCTTTCCTCGGTCACCAGGGGGCCCACCGCCTCGCGCACCGTCAGCTTGACGGTCTTTGTGCGCCCGCCGCCCATCTTGCCCAGCAGGTCCGACAGGTTCAGCAGGCCGACGTTGCCGCCCCCACCGGGCAGGTCCAGCCCCTGCAGCGGCGAGGTGGTGTCGGCCAGGGCGATCTCGATCTCCTTGTCATCCATCTCGCCGGCGCGCAGCTTCTTGCGGAAGGCATCGCGGGTCGCGGCCTGGGAGCCCGGCCCGACCAGGGCATCCAGGATGCGCTCCTCGGCGGCGGTCTCGGCGCGGGCCTTGACCTCGACGCGGCGCTTGTCGCGGACCATGGCCAGGGCGCTTTCGACCAGGTCACGCATGATCTGGTCGACGTCACGGCCGACATAGCCGACCTCGGTGAACTTGGTGGCCTCGACCTTGAGGAAGGGCGACCCGGACAGCCTGGCCAGGCGCCGGGCGATTTCGGTTTTGCCGACGCCGGTCGGGCCGATCATCAGGATGTTCTTGGGCGTGACCTCGTCGCGCAGGTCATCGGGCACGCGCTTGCGACGCCAGCGGTTGCGCAGGGCCACGGCCACGGCGCGCTTGGCATCCTGCTGCCCGACGATAAAGCGGTCGAGCTCGGAGACGATTTCGCGGGGAGAAAGGTCAGTCATTTTTGTCTCGTTTGCCCTCAGGGGCACTATCCGTTCGCCGCGCGGCGGCTCACTGCTTGAGCGCCCTCAGGGGCACTATCGTTCGCCGCGCGGCGGCTCCCTGCTTGAGCGCTTTCAGGCGCGCCCGGCTTCAATCCAGCTTCTCGATGGTCAGGTTGCCGTTGGTATAGACGTCGATGCTGGCGGCGATCTTCATGGCCTTGCGGGCGATCTGCTCGGCATCCAGCTCGGTGTTCTCGTCGATCAGGGCCAGGGCCGCCGCCAGGGCATAGTTACCGCCCGAGCCCACCGCCGCCACGCCATGCTCGGGCTCCAGCACATCGCCGACGCCGGTGACGGTCAGGATGGTGTCCCTGTCGGCGACCAGAAGCATGGCTTCCAGCTTGCGCAGGTAGCGGTCGGTGCGCCAGTCCTTGGCCAGCTCGACGCAGGCGCGGGCCAGCTGGTCGGGATATTGCTCCAGCTTGGCTTCCAGCCGCTCGATCAGGGTCAGGGCGTCTGCCGTGGCCCCGGCAAAGCCGGCGATGACCTTGCCACCAGCCAGGGTGCGCACCTTGCGCGCCGAGCCCTTGACGATGGTCTGGCCCATGGAGACCTGGCCGTCACCGGCGATGATGGTTCGGCCACCCTTGCGGATCGCCAGGATGGTGGTGCCGTGCCAGTCAGGGAAGGAAGAAGCATTCTGGGTCATGGGGCGGATGTGGCGAAGGTTGATCCGCCTCGCAAGCGCCAAGCCCGCCGGAAAATGCTAAGGGCGACAGGATGACCCAGCCCTCCCCTGCCCCCGCGCCGGTCCGCTTCGACGATGACGAGGTCGAGCGCTATGCCCGCCACCTGATCCTGTCCGAGGTCGGGGGACCGGGCCAGCAGGCGCTGAAGCGGGCGCGGGTGCTGGTCGTGGGCATGGGCGGCATCGGCAATCCGGCGGCGCTTTACCTGGCCGCCGCCGGGGTCGGTACCCTGGGCCTGATCGACGACGACGTCGTGTCCCTGTCCAACCTGCAGCGCCAGGTCATCTTTGGCACCGGGGATGTGGGCCGCCCCAAGATCGAGGTGGCGCGCGAGCGGCTGGCCGCCCTCAATCCCCACACCGGGGTCGAGCTGTTCAGCCAGCGGATGACGCCCGCCAATGCCCGCGACCTGGTGAACCGGTTCGACCTGGTCCTGGACGGGACCGACGACTTCGACACCCGTTTTGCCGTCAATGCGGCCTGCGTCGCCGAGAAGCGCCCGCTGGTATCCGGGGCCCTGGGCCGCTGGTCGGGCCAGGTCGGGGTCTTTACCGGCCAGCCCTGCTACCAGTGCCTGGTGCCCGAGACCCCGCCCGAGGCCGAGACCTGCGCCCGCGTCGGCATCGTCGGGGCCCTGGCCGGGGTCATCGGCACCATGGCTGCCCTGGAAGCCATCAAGCTCATCACCGGGGCGGGTGATCCCTTGCAGGGGCGCCTGCTGGTTTATGACGGGCTGAAGGGGGCCAGCCGCGTGGCCAGGGTCGGGGCCGACCCCGCCTGCCCGGTGTGCGGCTGAGACCCCGCAAGAAAAAAACACCGTCTGAAGAGTCTCATCTGTCTCATCCGGCCCCGGGCCGTGAAGCTGGGACGCGGCCCGCCAACAGGGTGCCACAGGCGAAGGGGCGGGCGGGCAGATGGCGGCCAATGCCGGGAAATACCGGCCAGTGGGACGGCGAAACAGGATGGCGGGGGCGTGTTTGCGCCCTCTTGGGTGAAGGATGTGCCTGGGCCGCCCCCTCCGTCATGGCGCGGGGCACCATGCCACCTCCCCCGCTTCGCAGGGGAGGATAAAAGGCATCGCCGCCGGCATCCTAGAACATGGCGGGGATGACGCGGTCGGGGGGGCGGTGGCCGTTCTGGAAGGTCATGATGTTGGCGATGACGCGGTCGCCCATATCCTGGCGGGCCTCGATGGTGGCCGAGCCGAGGTGGGGCAAGAGGACGACATTGGGGTAGCCCAGCAAGCCCTCGTGCACCTTGGGCTCGTGCTCGAAGACATCCAGGCCGGCACCGGCGATGGCGCGGTTGCGCACGGCCTCGGCCAGGGCCGCCTCGTCGATCAGCTCGCCGCGCGCGGTGTTGACGATGATGGCGTGGGGCTGAAGCAGGGCCAGGCGCGGGGCCGACAGCAGGTGATAGGTGTCCCTGGTCGCCGGGCAGTTCAGGCTGATGACGTCCATCCGCGCCAGCATCTGGTCCAGGTCGTCCCACCAGGTCGCCCCCAGGTCCTCGGCCACCATGTCCGGCACCGGCTTGCGGTTGTGGTAGTGGACCTGCATCCCGAAGGCCTTGGCCCGCCGCGCCAGGGCCTGGCCGATGCGGCCCATACCGACGATGCCCAGCCGCTTGCCCCACAGCTTGCGCCCGCACATCCAGGTCGGGGTCCAGCCGCCGAACTGGCCATCGCTGACGACATTGGCCCCTTCGACGATGCGGCGGCTGACCGCCAGGATCAGGCTCATGGCGATGTCGGCGGTGTCCTCGGTCAGGACGCCCGGGGTGTTGGAGACGATGATCTTGCGCGCCACCGCCGCCTCGACGTCGATATGGTCCACGCCCGCGCCAAAGTTGGCAATCATCTTCAGCTGGTCGCCGGCGGCCTGGATCAGGTCCGCGTCGATCCGGTCGGTAATGGTCGGCACCAGGACATCGGCGCGCTGGACCGCCGCCACCAGGGCCTCGCGATCCATCGGCCGGTCGGTCAGGTTCAGTTCGGCGTCGAACAGCTCGCGCATCCGGGTTTCGATGGCGTCGGGCAGTCGTCTGGTTAATACGACCTTAAGTTTGCGAGCGGACATAGGGAGCCTGGGTTGGGGCGAGCAGGAAATCAGGTGCGGGACGGGTCGAACCGGTGTCTATCAAAGCTGTGGTCAGGTTCAAAAACTTCCGGCGTAGCGCCGTCATCGGTGCGGCCCTTTGCCTCGGCGTCCTGGCGGGCGGCGGCGCGACCATGCCTGATGGCCGCCCCACGCCGACGGGCCTTGATGTGCCGCGCTGGGTCACGCTGAAATCCTCCAGGGTCAGGGCCCGCCAGGGTCCCGGTCTAGACTATCGCATCCTGTGGGAATACCGCGCCGCGGCCCTGCCCGTGCAAGTGATCGCCGAGACGCGCGAATGGCGCAAGATATGTGACCCCGATGGCTCGGTCGCCTGGATCCATCGCACGGTCGCGTCGGGCCGCCGCAGCGTCTTCAACCGCACCAACGAGGAAATCCCGATCCACAGCGGGCGCTCGGCGACCTCGTCCATCCGCGCCCGCCTGGGGCCGCGCTCGATCATCTCTCTGGACGAATGCGAGGATGGCTGGTGCCGGGTGCGGGCGCGCAAGATGCGCGGCTGGGTCAATGAGCGCGCCGTCTTTGGCACCCAGGAGCGGGCCCTGTGCAATGCCGCCCGCCCCGCCGGTCCCGGACGCGGCTGATCCTCTCAGGTGTTGAGCCGGGCCGCGCGGTCGTGTAACCCGCCCGCAACACTTTCGGAGCGCAACCCTTGAGCCAGTCCCAATATCCTTCGTCCTTCGATCTGGAAGGCCTGCTGGCCTCCGGCCGTGGCGAGCTGTTCGGTCCGGGCAATGCCCAGCTTCCGGCCCCGCCGATGCTGATGTTCGACCGCATCGTCACGATTTCGAGCGAGGGCGGCAACTACGGCAAGGGCTATGTCGAGGCCGAGCTGGATATCCATCCGGGCCTGTGGTTCTTCCAGTGCCACTTCATCGGTGACCCGGTGATGCCGGGCTGCCTGGGTCTGGACGCCATGTGGCAGCTGGTCGGCTTCTACCTGGGCTGGATCGGCGGGCCGGGCAAGGGTCGTGCGCTTGGCGTCGGTGAGGTCAAGTTCACCGGCCAGGTGACCCCCGACATCAAGAAGGTGGTTTACAAGGTCCACCTGAAGCGCGTCATCAACCGCAAGCTGGTCATGGGCATTGCCGACGGCGTGCTCGAGGCCGATGGCGAGGTCATCTATACCTGCAACGACATGCGGGTCGGCCTGTTCGGCGGTGCGGCCCCGGTAGCATCGGCTGACGCCTGACCCTAGATTGTATCCAGACCGCAGGTCATGCGGCGATGGCTAAGACTGAATAGATAGGAAGCACCATGAGGCGCGTTGTTGTCACCGGCCTGGGCATTGTCTCCTCCATCGGCACCGGCCAGGACGAGGTCGCGGCCTCTCTGCGCGACGCCCGGTCGGGCATCAAGGCCGCCGAGGACCATGCCAAACATGGCTTCCGCTCGCAGGTCTGGGCCCCGCCCGCCCTGGGCCACACGGCCGAGGACTGGGCCCCGCTGGTCGACCGCCGCGCCGCCCGCTTCCTGGCCAATGGCACGGCCTGGGGCCACATCGCCTTCGAGGAGGCGATGAAGGATGCCGGCTTCACCCCCGAGGACATCCAGGACGAGCGCATCGGCCTGATCGTCGGTGAAGGCGGCCCGTCCACCCAGGTCATCATCCAGGCCGCCCAGACCACGATCGAAAAGGGCTCGCCCAAGCGCGTCGGCCCGTTCGCCGTGCCCAAGGCCATGGCGTCCGGCCCCTCGGCCGTGCTGGCCACCTGGTTCCAGCTGAAGGGCATCAACTATTCGATCTCCTCGGCCTGCGCGACCAGCGCCCACTGCATCGGCGCCGCCGCCGAACAGATCGCCTGGGGCAAGCAGGACGTGGTCTTTGCCGGGGGCTGCGAGGACATCGACTGGTCGATGTCGAACCTGTTCGACGCCATGGGCGCCATGTCGTCCAACTTCAACGACACGCCCTCGGTCGCCAGCCGCGCCTATGACAAGGACCGCGACGGCTTCGTCATCGCTGGCGGGGCGGGCATTGTCGTGCTGGAAGAATACGAGCGCGCGGTCGCCCGCGGGGCCACCATCTATGCCGAGGTCACTGGCTATGGGGCCAACTCGGACGGCTATGACATGGTCGCCCCCTCGGGCGAGGGTGCCGAGCGCTGCATGAAGATTGCCCTGGACATGGCCGGCAATCCCAGGATCGACTACCTGAACCCGCACGGCACCTCGACGCCGGTGGGCGATTCCAAGGAGATGGGCGCGGTGCGCAACGTCTTTGGCGACCAGATGCCGATGATCTCCTCGACCAAGTCGCTGACCGGCCACTCGCTGGGCGCGGCCGGGGCGCAGGAAGCCATCTATTGCCTCTTGATGATGAAGCACGGCTTTGCCGCCGAGAGCGCGCACATCGAGAACCTGGACCCCGAGTTCGAGGGTATGCCGATCCTGCGCCAGCGCCACGATGGCGAGCTGAAGCACGTCATGTCCAACAGCTTCGGCTTTGGCGGCACCAACGCCACCCTGATCCTGTCGAAGGTCTGATCCGCTCGCCGGGGGGCCGCCACTCGGCGAAGCCCCTTCGTCGAACACGAAAAGACCAAGATTCGGTCCTTACTCGGCCCGTTTGGGGTGGGATTAGACGAACATCGGCCTGCCGGAGTTCGGAAAAGTCCCGGACCCTGAACAGCCCCCCCAGCCCCCCGGATTTTTCCGCGTTACGGGCTCTGGCGGGCCGGTCCTGAAGTAACAGGACATCAAGCGTACAGCGCCCGCGTCTGCTCCTCCCCTCCCGGCAGCGCGGGCGTTTTGCTGTCCGGGCTAGGCTTCCAGCGACAGGCTGACGCTTTCACCGTCGCGCAGCACCGACAGGTCGATGGCCGTGGCTCCCGACAGGGATCGGGCAAGGCCCGGCAGGCCCTGGACCGCACGGCCCTGGGCGCGGGTGATGACGTCCCCGGCCTGGAGCCCGGCGCGGCTGGCCGGCGATCCCCCCTCGACCACGGTGACCTGGGCCCCGCTGTCATGGGCGCGGACGGTCAGGCCCCGGGCCATCAGGCTGTCACGGCCCAGGTGGACCTGGCCCGGCTCGCGGATGCGGATCTCGACCGAGGCCTGGGCTTCCTGGCCCTGGCGCAGGTAGGTGACCGGCATTCGGGTGCCCGGCCCGGCAATGCCGACCGTGGCCAGGACCGATCCGGCATTGGAGACCGGGCGGCTGTCGATGCGGGTGATGATGTCGCCGCGCACAAGGCCCGCCTGCTCGGCCGGAGAGCCGGGCATGACGTCATGGACAATGGCCCCGCGCACGATCTTCAGGCCCAGCTCGCGCGCGCGCTCGGCGGTCAGGGAGCCCAGGCTGGTGCCGATCTGGCCGCGCCGGACCTCGCCGGTCTCCATCAGCTGCCCGACCACAAACTGCATGATGCGGGTCGGCACGGCAAAGGCGATGCCGTCATTGCCCCCGCCAAAGCCGCCCGACAGGATGGCGGTATTGATGCCGATCAGGCGGCCGCGACTGTCCAGCAGGGGCCCGCCCGAGTTGCCCTGGTTCACCGCTGCGTCGGTCTGGATATAGTCCTCGATCGCATCGCCCATGCCCGAGCGGTTCAGCCCCGAGATGACGCCCATGGTCAGGGTCTGGTCCAGCCCCATCGGATAGCCCACGGCAAAGGCCAGGTCGCCGGTCCTAAGCGTGTCGGAATCCACCGTCTCGACCTGGGCCAGGCCAGGGGCCTCGATCTTCAGCACCGCGATGTCGGTGGCCTTGTCCGACCCGACCAGGACGGCGTCGAACAGCCGCCCGTCGATCAGGTCCACGGTGAACTTCTGGCCGTTCTCGATGACGTGGTGATTGGTGACGATGATGCCGCGCGCCGCGTCGATGATGACGCCCGAGCCGCCCTGGGAGGGCTTGGGGTCCGTGTCCGAGGCCGGGCCGCGCGACTGGCCCAGGGTCGTGACCTGGACCACGGCGGGCAGGCTGGCATCCAGGCCCGCGGCAAAGGTGACGACCCCGCGCTGTGCACCATAGGGGAGGCCCTGGGCTGTGGCGACCTGGACCTGATGCGGGGCGACCTTGGCACCGGCGTCGCCCGCGCCCAGCGCAGACACGCCCAGCACGGACAGGCCCATCAGGGCCACGGTCAGGGCCGGGTTTCGCGTGGCCACAATGTCCAGTCGTTTCATCAGCGTTCCCTCAGGTGTCAGTCCAGCCTAGCGCGACTGATCGCCGCTGACGACTATCCATGGCCGTCACCAAACGGCGGGCCGCCCCGACAGTTGCCCCGATGCGCCTGACCTGTGACGTCGCGCTGCATATTCTATGAGGAACAACGGTCTGATAAAGGCGTTATGGCTTATTCCAGCCGAGGTCGCACCGAGCTCCATGATGTGCCTGCGCCGCAATCTGCCCGTCCTGGTCGCGATCGCCCTTGGCGGTGCCGCCTGTGCCACCGCGCCAGAGCCCGACTCGGGCTTTCTCAGCCGCTATGACGGCCTGACAGCCCGCACAGACACCGTGCGTGCCTCAATCCGGCAAAGACGGGATGACACCCTTGTCCAGGCTATTACAGCCCTGCACATCGAACCGGCCGTCTCGGTCGAGGGTGCAGGCCAGGGCCTGGAACCCGAAGAGGTCAACCTGGTCCTGCGCGAGCTGGATCGCCAGGTCTGCTATGAACTGAGCCGTCGGTTCACCCTGCTGGAGGCACCGGCACCGAACACGGCCCGCGTCAGGATCGCCGCCACCCGCATCAGCGCCACCGGCCAGGCGGGTTCGGTTGCCTCGGCTGTGGCCGGCTATTTCCTGCCCGGCCCGATCGGGTTGCGGGCACCGGGCACGACCGGTGGACTGGCCGCCGAGGCCGAGTTGATCACGCCCCAGGGCCAGCAGGCCGGGGCGGTCGTGTTCGCGCGCAATGCCACGGTGGTCGGGACGGACAACCCATCCCTGTCGCGGGTCGGCGATGCCCATCAGCTGACGCGCGCCTTTGCCGACGCGGTCGCCGCCGCCTTTGCCGCGAAGGATCGGGAAGCCCAGGCCGTGCCGGAGCCCGATCCCTGTGCCGCCTTTGGACCGCGCTTCCGCCCTGAAGGGATCGCAGCGCGCTTCGTCACCGGCCTGTACGAGCCTGCGCTGAGCGGGGCCCGCCCAAAGACGTCCGCACCGGAAGACCCCGCTCAGGAGCCGCCAGAGCCGCAATAGGCGGAGCTCTAGAAGGCGCTTTCGCCGGTGATGGCCCGGCCCAGGATCAGGGCGTGGACGTCGTGAGCCCCTTCATAGGTGTTGACCGTTTCCAGGTTCATGGCGTGGCGCATGACGTGCAGCTCGCCGGTGATCCCAGCACCACCGTGCATATCGCGGGCCTCACGGGCGATGGCCAGGGACTTTCCGCAGTTATTGCGTTTCATCAGGCTGATGGCCTCGGGCACCCAGGCCCCGGTGTCGAGCAGGCGGCCAAGGGCATAGGCCCCTTCAAAGCCGAGGAAGATCTCGGTCTGCATATCGGCCAGCTTCTTCTGCACCAGCTGGCGGCTGGACAGCGGGCGACCGAACAGCATCCGCTCGGCCACATAGTCGCGCGTGGCGTGCAGGCAGAACTCGGCGGCACCCATGGCCCCCCAGGCGATGCCGTAGCGGGCCTTGTTCAGACAGGAGAAGGGTCCGCGCAGGCCCTGGACGCCCGGCAGGATGTTGGCTTCGGGCACAAAGACGTCGTTCAGACCGATATCGCCGGTGATCGAGGCGCGCAAGGACAGCTTGTCGCCGATCTTGTCGGTGGTGAAGCCGTCGAAGTCGCGCTCGACGATGAAGCCGCGGATCTTGTCGTCCAGCTTGGCCCAGACGATGGCCAGGTCGCTGATCGGCGAGTTGGTGATCCAGTATTTGGCCCCGTTCAGGCGATAGCCGCCATCGACCTTGACCGCCCGGGTCTTCATCGAGGCCGGGTCAGAGCCGCCGTCCGCCTCGGTCAGGCCAAAGCAGCCGACCAGCTCGCCCGCCGCCATCTTGGGCAGGAACTTCATCTTCTGCTCTTCGGAGCCGAAGGCATAGATCGGATACATGGCCAGCGACGACTGCACCGACATGGCCGAGCGATAGCCGCTGTCGATCGCCTCGATCTCGCGGGCGATCAGGCCATAGGCGACGTGGCTGGCTTCGGAGCCGCCATAGACTTCCGGCAGCATGGCCCCAAGGAAGCCCATCTCGCCCATCTCGGTCATGATCGAACGGTCAAAGGTCTCGTCGCGGAAGGCGGCCACCACGCGCGGCAGCAGGGCATCGCGGGCATAGGCGCGCGCCGCGTCCTGGACCATGCGCTCGTCGTCGGTCAGGCGGCCGCGCAGGTCAAAGGGGTCCTCCCAACGGAAGGTCTGTTGCGAAGCCTGGGTGCCGTCAGCCATGGTCTAATTCCTGCCGTTTCAAAGGGTTCGGGTGACAAATCATCGCGCATCCCTCATGAAGCGCGACAACAAAACCCCTGTTGTGCGGCCCCGTTTAGGCCAAAATGCAGGGCCGGGGTAGTGGGTCGGGGGGAACCAAGATAGGCTATGACCATGCCGAGCACGTTTTCGAAACTGTTCACGGAACATCCGCGCGAGGTAGGCGAAACCTATTTCCAGCACATGGCCGCCTCGTCCCGCTTTGGCCTCACCCTGCTGCGCCTGGCGTCCTGCGCCTTCATCCATGCCGTGGTGCCGGGCCTGCACCGCTCGACCGTCTCGGACAGGATCCGCGCCCTGGCCGCCGACATGAACGGCCGCGCCGACGAGGCGCTGGAGGGCCGTATGCGCAAGGCGGGCGTCTGGGACGCTGGCCTGTAACCCCGGATCGACAGCCTTCATGACCCAGCTTCAGGGCCCGCTTTCGGGCGTTCGCGTTCTTGACCTGTCCCGCGTCCTGGCCGGGCCGTGGGCGACCCAGACCCTGGCGGACCTGGGGGCCGAGGTCATCAAGATCGAGCGGCCGGGCACCGGCGACGACACGCGCCAGTGGGGCCCGCCCTTTGCCACCACCCGCGACGGCGGGCGCGGCGATGCGGCCTATTTCTTCTGTGCCAACCGGGGCAAGAAGTCAGTCACCCTGGACATGGCCAGCCCGGAAGGGGCCGAGGCCATCCGCGACCTGGCCCGGACCTGCGACGTCGTGGTCGAGAACTTCAAGGTCGGGGGCCTGAAGAAATACGGCCTGGACTTCGCCAGCCTGTCGGCGATCAATCCGCGCCTGGTCTATTGCTCGATCACCGGCTTTGGCCAGACCGGGCCGGACGCCCATCGGGCAGGCTATGACTACATGATCCAGGCCATGGGCGGGCTGATGAGCATTACCGGCCAGGCCGACGGGGCACCGGGGGCCGAGCCGATGAAGGTCGGGGTGGCGGTCGTGGACCTGTTCACCGGCCTTTATGCCTCCAACGCCATCCTCGCCGCCCTGATGCACGCCCGTGCCACGGGCGAGGGCCAGCACATCGACATCGCCCTGTTCGACGTCCAGGCCGCCGTCCTGGCCAACCAGGCCACCAACTACTTCGTCTCGGGCACCGCCCCGACGCGGATGGGCAATGCCCACCCGAACCTTGCTCCCTACCAGCCCTTTGCCTGTTCGGACGGCATGGTCATCATCGCGGTGGGCAATGACGGACAGTTCCGCAACCTGGCCCGCGCCCTGGGCGTCGAGGCCCTGGGGCAGGACCCGCGCTTTGCCACCAATGCCCTTCGGGTCGAGAACCGCATCGCGCTATCGGCCAGCCTGTCGGCCCTGACCGCCGGCTTTACCATGAAGGGACTGATGGCGGCGCTGGAGGCTGCGGGGGTGCCCTGCGGTCCCGTCAACACGGTGGATCAGGTCTTTGAAGAGCCTCAGGCCCTCCATCGCGGCCTCGTCGTCGAACAGAGCCGTGATGACCTGGCTCAACCGGTCCGCACGGTCGCCTCTCCCATCCGCCTGTCAAAGACGCCGGTAGGTTATGACGCGCCCCCGCCGCGTCTGGGTCAACATACAGATGAGGTCCTGGGCGGCCTCAAACCCACCTAGGCCAGGACATCCCAGATCCAGAGGATCAAGGCTCCAGCCAGGATCACCGCGCCCACCTTTTGCACCACTGGCTTCATGGGTCTGAGCGCGCCCTGGACATCGGCTTCGGGCACGTCATCCACCATGCCGGTCACGGCCCCTTCTCGCCATCCGTCCTCGTCTGCATCCACCATATCGGCAAACCGACCCTGACGGGCAGCCTCAATCAGGGCGCGGGCCTGCTCAAGCTCATGATCCGGGACAGTGACACGCAGACCGCCCAGAGCCAGCTGCATATGGGCCACGACGGTCGCCGTATCCCTGTCCGGGAGGCGGGCGTCGATACCGTGGCGGATGAGAAGCGCCGCCGCCATCTCCGCCTCGGGCAGGCTGCTGAAACGGGCGACTTCCAGTCTATCCATAGGCCGGTCTTTCTCATTTTCCCGGAACCATAGTGCCCGCGTCTGGCCGGTCTGCCCAAGGCAAAAGAAACGGCGGCTCCTTGCGGGGCCGCCGTCGTTCCGTTCAGACCCAGGTCCTGACCTACAGGTCCAACAGGGCGCGCTGCGGGTCTTCCAGCAGCTGCTTGATGCGGACCAGGAAGGTCACGGCTTCCTTGCCGTCGACGATGCGGTGGTCGTAGCTGAGGGCCAGATACATCATCGGGCGGATCTTCACCTCGCCGTTGATGGCCATCGGGCGCTGCACGATGTTGTGCATGCCCAGGATGCCCGACTGCGGCGCGTTCAGGATCGGGGTCGACATCAGCGAGCCATAGGTGCCGCCGTTGGTGATGGTGAAGGTGCCACCTTGCATGTCTTCCATCTTCAGGGTGCCGTCGCGGGCGGCCTTGCCCAGCTTGGCGATACCCTTCTCGATGCCGGCCAGCGACAGGTCGTCAGCATCGCGCAGGACCGGAACGACCAGGCCCTTGTCGGTGCCCACGGCAATGCCGATGTCGTAGTGGTTCTTGTAGATGATGTCGGTGCCGTCGATCTCGGCATTGATGGCCGGCAGGTCCTTCAGGGCCTGGACCACAGCCTTGGTGAAGAAGGACATGAAGCCCAGCTTCACGCCGTGGGCCTTCTCGAAGGCTTCCTTATACTGCGCGCGCAGGGCCATGACGTTGGTCATGTCCACTTCGTTGAAGGTCGTCAGCTGGGCCGCGGTGTTTTGCGACTCCTTCAGGCGACGGGCGATGGTCTGACGCAGGCGCGTCATCTTCACGCGCTCTTCGCGCGGGTGGTCGGCGCGCGGGGCCGAGGGGGCCGCAACCGGGGCCGGGGCGGTCGGGGCAGCACCGATGGCGGCGATGGCGTCAGCCTTGGTGATGTTGCCCTTCGGACCCGAGGCGGCGATCGAGGCCGGGTTCAGGTTGTTTTCCGAGACGACGCGCTGGACCGACGGCGACAGGTGGGCCGAGGCGGCGACCTGGGCCGAACCGGTGTTGGCCGGGGCGGCAGCCGGGGCCGGGGCCGCAGCCGG
>JAEYQX010000004.1 GCA_023409795.1 Pseudomonadota bacterium | reverse complement strand
GCCCCCGCTTGATCGCGGTGCTCACAGGATTTCACGGCCCGACAATCCGTGGGACCGGCCGTGACGTCAACATAAAATCAGACGTCTGTCATTCAGACGTCTGCTAACTTGCAATAAATGTCCGATTTTGTCGATATTTCTGTCTGTTTGACGCCCTGCGACCTTTCGACAACCCCCTTTCAATCCCCGGATAATCTCGATCTGGCGCGGGTTTCGGCCTTCCTGGCCTCACATCGTGGAGCGTGCGGAGAGACTCAGGGACCCTGAGGTATTTTCAGCCGTGCCAGTAGGCTTTTCAGACGAACATTGTTCGCCCTGATGCCCCAATATGAAATCTTCTCGGCTGCAATCCGCGCTCCATAACAGGAGTTGAAAACTTACGCAGACGTCTGCATATTCGCTGAAACACATAACGAATGAGGGAAGGGCGACGGCAGGACGGGCACGGGATGAGGCGTAAGCAAGCGTCGCGTCCGGTGGCGGGGGATCAGGCGATCCTCTCCACCCTCGGCCCGATCCGACCGCGCCTTCTGCGAGGGACGGATGCTCAGGTTTGACGACAAGGTGCGGCAGGAGCTGCGCGACAACTGGCCGACCCTGGTGGTGGCCTTCTGCTGCCTGCTGTTCGGGTTCAGCGCCCCGGCCTTTGCCCTGCCCTTCCTCTTTGCCGAGGTGATCGAGGAGTTCGGCTGGACGCGCGAGCAGGCCACCCTGCTGGCCTCGGCCAAGTATCTGACCGGGTCGATCGCCGCCATGCTGGTGGGCCGCTTCATCGACATTACCGGCGTGCGCCTGGCCCTGCTGCTGACCATCGGCACCGGCGCCCTGGCCCTGATCAGCTTCCTGTGGGTGCCCAACCTGACCTTCTACTACCTGTCCGGCATCCTGCTGGGCTTCTCGGGCCCCGGGGCCATGGTGGCGGTCAAGGTCCTGGTCTCGCGCACCTTCCACGCCTCGCAGGGGACGGCCATGGGCCTGGCCCTGCTGGGCACCAGCGTCGGTGCCGTGGTGGTGCCCCTGATCGTCACGGCCCTGATCGCCCTGTTCGGCTGGCGCATGGGCATGGCCACCCTGTCGCTGGGCGTCTGGCTGATCGCCATGCCCATGCTGTTCCTGAACTTCTTTACCCGCAGCATGGGGATGAAGACCGGCCCGGTCACGGCGGCGGAAAAGAAAGCTCGCAAGGCCGAGCGCCGCGAGGCGCGTATCGCCTCGCGCCAGGCCCTGGGCAAGCTGATGCACACCCGCGAGTTTTGGCTGATCGGCGGGGCGGTCTTCCTGGCGGCCATCGTCGACCAAGCCTTCATCCAGCACCAGGTCCTGATCTTCGACGACATGAAGCTGCCGCGCGAGCTGACGGCGGCGGGCATCAGCGCCATGGGACTGATCGGCATCGCCTGCCGCGTCCTGATCGGCAATGTCCTGGACAGCAAGTCGGTGAAGGGTGCCGCCTTCCTCTACACCTTCCTGACGGCCGCCTCCCTGCTGGCCTTCCTGCTGGGTAACCCGCTGATCTTCTTTGCCTATGTCGTCATGCGCGCGGCGGGCCACGCTGCCGTCCTGCTGGACACCACGGTGCTGACCAAGCACGTCTTTGGCCTGAAGAACTATGGCACCCTGGTCGGCATCTACACCGCCTTCGTCAGCCTGGGCTTTGCCACCGGCACCTGGCTGATGGGCCGCCTGTACGACATGACCGGCAACTACAACCTGGCCTTTGTCCTCTTTGCCATCCTGCCCCTGATCGCAGCGGCGCTGGTGTGGTTCATCAAGCCCCGCTTCTGGACCCCTCCGGCCCGGAAGTCGGCACAAGTCACTGAAGTCTGAGAGCGTTCAAGATGGTAGCTATTCACGTCACCCTGCGCAGCGGCGAGACCCGCCAGATCCAGGGCCGCCCGGGCCGGTCCGTCATGGAGGCCATCCGTGACGCCGGCGTCGATGAGCTGATGGCGATCTGCGGCGGGGGCTGCTCGTGCGCCACCTGCCACGTCTATGTCGATCCCGAGTTCGCCGCCCTGATGCCCGGCCAGGGGTCGGACGAGAACGACCTGCTGGACTGCTCGGACAGCCGCAACGAGACCTCGCGCCTGTCGTGCCAGCTGCGCGTCACGCCCGAGTTCGACGGCCTGCGCGTCACCATCGCGCCGGAAGACGATTGAGACGCCATGAAGCTCTCGGCTGGCATCACATCGCGCAGCATCGGCTTTCTGGCCTATGACGGCGTCCAGCTGCTGAGCATCGCCGGGCCGGCCGAGGTCTTTGGGGCGGCCAACCGCGCCTTTGCCGAGCGGGGCATTCCGCCGCTGAGGCAGCCCTATGCGCCGCGCCTGTTCTCGCCCCAGGGCGGGACGGTGGTGGCCGCCTCGGGCCTGAGCCTGGCGACCGAGCCCCTGTCCGCCGAGGTGCCGGATCTCGACACCCTGGTGGTGCCGGGCGGGTCGGGCATCCGCACCGTCATGGCCGACCACGAGACGGTCGACTGGCTGCGCCGGACGGCCCCGCGGGTGCGGCGCATCGTCTCCTTTGGCGGCGGGGCCTTCATCCTGGCCAAGGCAGGGCTGATGTCCGGACGTCGCTGCGTGACCCACTGGCGGTTCGAGCCGGACCTGGTGCGCGAATACCCGGACGTCAACCTGGTCGGCGGCGAGCTGTTCGTGCGCGACGGCCCCTTCTTCAGCGCGGCGGGCGGCAGTGCGGCGGTCGACCTGACCCTGCGCCTGGTCGAGGAAGACCACGGCAAGCCGATTGCCATCCACGTGGCCCACATGATGGTCCTGTCGCGGGTCCGGCCCGGCGAGCAGCCCCAGCTGGCAGCCGAGCTGCGCGCCCAGCTGGCCGCCACGCCGCGCATCGCCCAGGCGGCCGAGTGGATCGTCGACCACATCATCGAGCGGCCCACGGTGGCGGACCTGGCCCAGAAGTTTGCCATGAGCGAGCGCAACTTCTCGCGCAGCTTCACGCGCGAAATGGGGGTCTCGCCCCAGAGGTTCATCGACCAGACGCGGCTGGAGGCGGCGCGGCGCTGGCTCAGCTCGTCCAACCTTCCGCTGGAGGCCGTGGCGCGCAAGTCCGGCTTCTCGGGAGCCGAGCACATGGCCCAGGCCTTCCGCCGGCACCTGAACGTCACCCCCCACGCCTACCGCCTGGCCATCCAGGCCCAGGACGCCGCCTCCCCCTTCGACCACGAGTCGCTGTAG
>JAEYQX010000153.1 GCA_023409795.1 Pseudomonadota bacterium | reverse complement strand
TGGTTGATGTCGCCGAAGGCCGAGCGCTTCCAGCCGCCGAAGGTGTGATAGGCCACCGGCACCGGGATCGGCACATTGATGCCGACCATGCCGACGTTGACGCGGGCGGCAAAGTCACGCGCGGCGCGACCGTTCTGGGTGAAGATGGCGACGCCGTTGCCATACTGGTGCCGGGACGGCAGGCTCAGGGCTTCCTCGAAGCTGGCGGCGCGAACGATCTGCAGCACCGGGCCAAAGATTTCTTCCTGATAGGCCGACATCTCGGGCGTCACGTGGTCGAACAGCGACGGGCCGATGAAGTAGCCCTTCTCGTGGCCCTGCAGGCTGAACTCGCGGCCATCGACGACCAGCTCGGCACCTTCCTCGACGCCCTTGTTGATCCAGCCAAGCACGCGTTCCTTGTGCTGGGCGGTGACCACCGGGCCATAGTGGGCCTCGGCATCGGTCGAGACGCCGACGCGCAGGTTGGGGATTTCCGAGACCAGGCGCTCGCGCAGTTCGTCGGCCGTCTTCTGGCCCACCGGCACCACCACCGGCAGGGCCATGCAGCGCTCGCCCGCCGAGCCATAGGCCGCGCCGGTCAGGTCCTTGATCACCTGATCCATGTCGGCGTCCGGCAGGACGATGCCGTGGTTCTTGGCCCCGCCCATGGCCTGGACCCGCTTATGGTTCTGAGCCCCCTTCTGATAGACATAGTGGGCGATGTCCGACGAGCCGACGAAGCTGACGGCGTGGACCAGCGGATGCTCCAGAATGGCATCCACCGCCACCTTGTCACCGTGGACGACGTTCAGCACACCGGCGGGCGCACCGGCCTCCATCATCAGCTCGGCCAGGCGCACCGGCACCGACGGGTCACGCTCGGACGGCTTCAGGATGAAGGTGTTGCCGCAGGCGATGGCCACGCCGAACATCCACATCGGGATCATGGCCGGGAAGTTGAACGGGGTGATGCCCGCCACCACGCCCAGGGGCTGGCGCATGGAATAGACGTCAATGCCCGGACCCGCGCCATAGGTGTATTCACCCTTCGACGCATGGGGGATGCCACAGGCGAACTCGATCACTTCCAGGCCACGCTGGATGTCGCCCCTGGAGTCGGCGATGACCTTGCCGTGCTCGCTGGACAGCAGCTGGGCCAGCTCGTCCATATTGGCCTCGACCAGGCGCTTGAACTCAAACATGACGCGGGCGCGGCGCTGCGGATTGGTCGAGGACCAGACCTCGAAGGCCCCCTGGGCAGCCTGGACCGCACGATCCAGCTCCGACACGCTTGCCAGCTGCACCCGGGCCTGGACCTCACCCGTGTTCGGGTTGAAGACGTCGCCGAAGCGGCCCGAGGCCCCCTCGAACGCTGCACCATCGATGAAGTGACGAATATCGCGCATGGGGTTTCCTGCCCTGGAATTATCTCTTTGACCCAGACCTACCAGAACCAGGTCACCTGACCCATTGCAATCTTGCAGGTTTTGGTCTGCATTTTCGCAATGTTCGACTGGGACGACATCCGCATCTTCATCGCCGCCGCCCGCGCCGGCTCGCTGGCCACGGCCGGCCAGAGGCTGGGCATCGACGCCGCCACCGTGGGCCGACGCCTGGCCCGGCTGGAAACAGCGCTCAAGTCCACCCTGGTCATCCGCTCGCCGGCCGGCCTGACCCTGACAGCGGCGGGGGCCCAGCTGCTGGAGACCTCCCGCGCCGCCGAACAGGCGATGGAGGCGGCCGAGATGGTGGCGCGCTCGGACCTGATCTCGGGCACCGTGCGCATCAGCGCGGCCGAGGGGTTCGGCGGCGTGGTCCTGGCCCCTGCCCTGCCCGAGCTGCTGGCGGCCCACCCCGGGCTCAATGTCGAACTGGCGGCCGCCTCGGGCTTCCTGTCGCCCGGCCGCCGCGAGGTGGACATGGCCATCACCCTCAGCCCCAAGCCCAGTCCCCGGCTGGTGGTCGAGCCCCTGACCTCCTACCAGCTGGCCCTCTATGCGGCCCCCGACCACCCAGCGGCCCACAGCCCGCTGACCGACACCGAACAGCTGATGCGCCATGACTTCGTCGGCTACATCGACGACCTGATCTACGCGCCAGAGTTGAACTACCTGGACGAGATCAGGCCCAACCTCAGGCCCCGCCTGGCCAGCTCATCCATCCGGGCCCAGCGCGACGTGATCGCCCGGGGCGGCGGCATCGGCATCCTGCCCTGCTTCATGGCCGATGGTCTTGTTAGGTTGATGCCAGATCAGATTCTGTTCGAGCGAGATTTCTGGCTGCACGCGCACAGCGAAATTCACAAGACGGCCAGGATGAAGTCCGTCATTCGATGGCTCGAATCTTTATGCCTGCGAAACGGCAAGATTCTGAGGCCGTTTTAAGCTTGACCGCCCATCAGGCGAATAAGACACTCGACCGAAGCCCTTGCAGGCTGACATAATTTTACGATCCAAAATGGCAAATTTTACCATTCGACCTGAGATGTAACGCTAGGATAATCGTCCGCCTGGAGCCTGAGGTAGATGAAGATTGCAGTCCTTGACGACGATTCCGTCCAGTCCGAAGCCATGGCCAAGACGGTCGAAGACATGGGCTATCGTCCGGTTGTATTTTCCCGTGCCCAGGCCCTGATTTCGGCGCTGCGCAAGGACACCTTCGACCTGCTGGTCGTTGACTGGAACCTGCCGGACCGTTCGGGGCTGGAGGTCCTGGCCTGGGCCCGGATCAACCTGCGCCCGCCCCCGCCCATGCTGCTGGTGACCAGCCGGGCCGATGACGACGACATCGTCGCGGGCCTGAACGCCGGGGCCGACGACTATATCACCAAGCCCCTGTCCTCGGCGGTCCTCGCCGCCCGGATCAGCGCCCTGATGCGGCGCGCCTATACCCAGTTCTCGCCCTCGGGCAGCGAGGTCTATGGCGACATCATCTTCGACAGCGGGGCGGGCACCGTCACGCGCGCCAGCAAGGACATCCCCATGACGGCCAAGGAGTTCGCCCTGGCCCAACTGCTGTTCCGCAACATCCACCGCGCCCTGTCACGGACCTATATCCTCGAGACCGTCTGGGGCAACGAACCCAACCTGAACAGCCGCTCGCTGGACATGCACATCTCGCGGGTGCGCTCCAAGCTGCAGCTTCGCCCGGAGCAGGGCTATCGGCTGACGCCCATCTATTCCTATGGCTATCGGCTGGAGCGGGTGAATGCCGTGCCCAGCCCGGGCCAGGCCTCGTCGCAGCCCCAGCTGCAAGAGCCGACCGAATGAGGACGCGCCTGTCAGGCTGGGTCGGCGCGGCCGGAGCCCTCTGCCTGGCCTCGACCGCCTGGGCCCAGGCCGGGGCGGGCGACGGCGCGGCGACGGCACCGACCACCCTCACCTATCAGGTCCAGCGGGGCGACACCCTCTATGCCCTGGCAGCGGCCTACCTGATCCGCCCCTCGGACTACCGGATCATCCAGAGGCTCAATGGGGTCCAGGCCCCGCGCCGGCTGCAGGTCGGGCGTTCCCTGACCCTGCCGGTCAATCTGTTGAAGACGGCACCCGAACAGGCGGTGGTGACCAGCTATCGCGGGGCTGTCCAGATCGATACCGGCCAGGGACTGGCCACGCCCCGCCAGGGCCAGGCCGTCGGCGAAGGCAGCCTGGTCGTCACCGGGGCCAATGCCTTCGTGCGCCTGACACTGTCGGACAACAGCCACATGGTGGTGCCGTCCAACAGCCGCGTGCGGCTCAGCCGCCTGCGCCGCTATCTGATCAACGACGCCCTGGACCATGGCCTGACGGTCGAGCGCGGCCGCCTGGAAAGCGACGTGACCCGACGCCGGGTCCCCGGCGGCTTCCGTGTCACCACCCCGGTTTCGGTCTCGGCGGTGCGCGGGACCGAGTTCCGCATCGCCGTCGATGCCGAGGGCGAACGGGCCGCAACCGAAGTCCTGGAGGGCGAGGTCGCGGTCAACAGCCTGACCGACGGTGATGCGACCGACATCGCCCAGGCCAACCAGGCCCTGGCGGTCACGGCGGCGGGCCTGGCCCGCGCTGGCCTGCTGCCCGAGCCCGCCCTGCGTGACCCCGGTGCCGTCCTCAGCGGTCCCAGGGTCGTGGTGGATGCGGTGCCGCAGCCGGGAGCCCGCGCCTATCGCGGCCGCCTGGCCACCGACGCCGGCCTGATCGACGCCTTTGCCGAGACCGACAGCGCCGACGGCTCGACCCGGCTGGACTTCGGTCCCCTGGCGATGGCCTCTATTATCTGCGGCTGACGGCCCTGTCCGAGGCGGGCATCGAGGGACAGGGCACGGTCTACAGCCTGATCCGGGTCAACAACAGCCTGGGCAACCTGTCCGCCCGGCCCCAGGGAGATCCGCGGCTGAGAGGCTATCGTTTCCGCTGGGAAGACACCTCCGGCAAGGATGCGCCCCCTTCCCTGCACGCCGCCCCCACGGCCGGATCGTCAGGCCCCCCGCCCTTCTACCGCTTTGTCCTGCATCGCCTGGACGAGGCGGGACAGCCGGTCGGCCCGCCCCTGGTCGATCGTTCGGGCCTGCAGGATGACAACATCAACCTGACCGGATTGGCGAACGGCGTCTATGGCTGGCGGGTGCAGGTCTCGCGCCTGAGATATGAGCGGCTGATCGAGACCTGGTCCGAGCCGCAGACCCTGCACATAGGGCAATAGCCATGCCATCCGGAGCGCTGGCCAGACGCAGGCTGACCGGGCGACGCGCCGTCCTGGAATGGGCGCTTGTGGGCGTCCTTTCCGCCCTGGTGGTCATTGCCATGATCAATGGCCGCCTGGCCGAGCGCGCCGACTTCCTGGTCTATGACAGCCTGATCCGGCTGACGGCCAATGAAGCCAGCGAAGAGATCGTGATCGTGGCCATCGACGATCGCAGCCTGGCCCAGATCGGCCGCTGGCCCTGGCCGCGTGAGCGTCATACCGAACTGGTCAGGCAACTGGCCGGGCCGAGCCGCGCGCCGTCCTCTATGACGTCCTGTTTGTCGAGCCCGATCCCGCCGATGGCGACCTGGCCCGCGCGATCCAGGCTGCGGGCAATGTCCATCTGCCGGTCCTGATCGACACGCCCGGTGCCAATGGTGCCCCGTGGGAGGTCCGGTTGCCGGCCTCCGGGCTTGCCACGGCAGCGGCGGGGCTGGGCCATGTGACCCTGAGCATCGACAGCGACGGAAGCATCCGCCGTGTCCCGTTGCAGGTCCAGACGGGCACGCAGACCTGGCCCCACCTGGTCCTGTCCCTGGCCCCCTCGCCCCCTCGCGCGGTCCAGGTCCCCGCCGGTGAAGACCAGGCCATGCTGGCGCTGGAAGAACAGGCCATCGCCTATGGCCGCGTCCCCGGCCATTACCGCACCGTCTCCTTTGTCGATGTGATACGCGGTGAGGTGCCGACTGATTTCCTGCGTGACCGGATCGTCCTGGTCGGGGCGACGGCGGCGGGCCTGGGCGACCGCTACGCCACGCCGTCCTCGCCCCAGGGGCAGCTGGTGCCCGGCGTGGAGATCCAGGCCAGCCTGCTGCAGACCCTGATGGAAGACAGCGGCCCCGTGCCCGTTGCCCAGGTCACCCGCCTGGCCCTGTCGCTGCTGCCGCTCCTGATCCTGCTGGCCGGCTTCCTCTACCTGCGTCCGCTGAGCAATATGGTGCTGGGGTTGATCCTGATGGGGCTGGTGCTGCTGACAAGCACGCTGCTGTTCCTGATGGGCGGCCTGTGGTTTGCCCCGGTCCCGGCCCTGGCCGGACTGATGGTGGCCTATCCGCTGTGGAGCTGGCGCCGCCTGGCCACCGCTTCGGCCTATATGCAGGCCGAGCTTGAGGTCTTTGAGCGTGAGACGGCCCAGCGGCCCCAGGTCCTGACCCGGATCCGCGCCGCCGAACGCCAGCGCGAGCACGCGATCCAGCTTCTGACCCACGACATGCGCGCGCCCCAGGTCTCGATCCTGACGCTTCTGGACACGCCCGCGGGCCAGCGGACGGCCGACGCCGACCGCCGCATCGCCATCTGCGCCCGCCAGACCCTGGACCTGGCCGAGGGCTATGTCCTGCTGGCCCGCGCCGAGACCCTGGCCTTCAACGCCTCCGTGGTGGACATGGTCCAGACCGCCATCGAGGCGGCTGATCTCCTGTGCCCCCAGGCTCAGACCCGGGGTGTGACCATCCGCGTCCCCGAGCCGGACGAGGCCTGCCTGGTGATGGGCGACGCCGGCCTGCTGCGCCGCCTGCTGATCAACCTGCTGGAAAACGGCCTGAGATACGGCCCCTCTGGCAGCATCCTGGACTGCGAGGTCAGCCGGCTGGAAATCGACGGGCAGCTCAAGTGCCAGGTGCGGATTCGCGACCGGGGGCCGGGCCTATCAGAGACGGCGGTGGAGCGGCTGTTCCTGCCCTTTGGCCAGGGCGGTGGCGAGACGTCCGGCGTCGGCCTGGGCCTGGCCTTCGTCCGCACGGTGGCCGAGCGCCACAAGGGACAGGTCCATTATGAGACGGGGCATCCGGGGGCCGTCTTTGTCCTGACCCTGCCGGGCCTGGATGAAGCCGACCTGGACGGCGTCGACTAACGCCCCAGGCCCTCGACCGTCGCCTCGACCAGGTGAGGCAGGACCACATCGGCGCGCCCCTTGCGATCCAGCACCCGTGCCTGGCTGACAAAGGGCCCCTGCTGGCGGACGGGATCAGTCAAGATGATTGCAGGCTGTAGCTGGAACGCCCGCGTGACCAGAAGGGCGGCCGACGCGGCGGCAGGACCCATTCCCCCTCGGCCGAGGACTGGTCCGAATAAAGTCCCACGGCGGCCGGACGCTCGGCATAGCTGACACCCACCTGCCACTGCGCCCCCTCGGCCCTTTCCTGCCAGCCGTGGGCGGTCAGGCCCGCGCGCACCGCCACAGCCGCCGCCTGGTTCAGTTCATCAGCCGCCGCGGGCACCAGGGCAAAGCTGCTGACCGGCCCGGTCCAGCCCACCGGCGGGTTGTAGTCCGGCTTTAGGCTCGTGGCACAACCGGACAGCCCCAGGACGCTGATGGCAAGAAAGGCAAGGGACAGGCGTTTGGTCATGGTCACAGGATGCCGTCTTTTTACCGCCCTGTAAAACAACGCCCCCCGGCCGACGACGGCCGAGGAGCGCATGGAACCCAGGGGAATGCCCTACCGCCCGGGGTCAGCCGACCGCCTTCACATTGTCGTCCGAGTTGCGGTCGATCCAGCGATTGTAGGGATCAACCCCGGCAAAGCTGGGCTTGGTGTCGGTGACGAAGCGGAAGGTCTGGGTGCCCGTCTTCAGAGGCCGGCGCTCCATCAGGATCACCGACTTCTGGTCAAAGGCCTTCTTGCCCGGCTCGGCACTGAACAGGCCCACGTCGAAGCTTTCGCTCAGCGGAGCCTCTGTCTCCTCGCCCTTGCCGGAGGCATACAGCTTGCGGGCCTCGACCGTGACGGCCACCTGCCACTTGCCGTCCGCCTGCTGCCTGGCGCTGACGTCGGTGGTCTTGACGTCATACAGGGTGATCTTCTCGAACAGGTCTGTGATCAGGGCCTGCTTGTCCGCCGGGGCCTCGGCCCGGATCGCCTCGATCAGGTCAACTGAGCGCGGATAGGGCGCGGACTTGAAGGCATACTGGTCAAGCACCCGGCGCAGGGCCCGGTTCACGGTCTCCTCGCCGATCTGGTCACGCAGCAGGTAAAGGACCAGGCCACCCTTCTGGTAGTGGATGTACTGCTGGTTCTCGACCCGCATCAGGGGCATTTCTTCCAGCATCTCGCCGCTGCGGGACGTCAGATAGCGGTCCAGCTCGAACTTCAGGAAGCGGCGGATCTTGTCCGGACCATAGAGCTTTTCCATCACCATCAGGGCCGAATACTGGGCCAGGGATTCCGACAGCAGGGTCGATCCCTGCTGGTCCGAACCGACGACCTGGTGCGCCCACCACTGGTGTCCGACTTCGTGGGCGGTGACATAGGTCACGTAGTCGATCTTGTCCTCGTTCGACAGGTCGGTGATGAAGCCGATGCTCTCGGAGTAGGGCATGGTGTTGGCAAAGGCCTGGGCGAAGCTGGAGTAGCCGGGGAACTCGATGATCCGGGCCTGGCGGAACTGATAGGGGCTGAAGGCGGTCCCGTAGTAGTCCAGCGAGGCCTTCATCGCCGTGATCATCCGCGCCACGTTCCGGTCATGGGCCGGGTGGTGATAGACCGCCAGCTCCACGCCCCTGTGCTGCTCCCGCGCCACGTCATAGCGGGCCGACTGCACCGAGAAGAAGTTCAGCACCGGGGCTTCGGTGACAAACCGCGCCGTGCGGCGGCCATCGCGCACCTGGTCCGACACCTTGTAGCCCGGAGCGATCGGCGTCTGGTCGGCATCGGTTGTCACCGTGATGTCGGCATTGACCCAGTCGGCGCGGATATAGTTGTGGCGGGTGGCCGACAGGTCTTCCAGCTTGGCCATCCGCAGCTCGTCCGGCAGGCCGTGCTTGCGGCGCTTGATCCGGTCACTGAGCAGGCCGTTGCGGCTCATGCCAAGGGTCGGGCCGAACGTGCCGTTGTTGACGAAGGTGCCGTTGTCGACGATCCGCGTATC
>JAEYQX010000139.1 GCA_023409795.1 Pseudomonadota bacterium | reverse complement strand
CCCGCGCGGACGGCTGTATCAGGGCGAGGCCTTCGATGCCTTCCGCTTTGCCCTGCTTGAACATGAGCCCGACCGGCCCGAGCGGCTGGAGCACCGGATGTTCGCCGCGCCCCAGCCGGAAACCCTGCTGATCGACGAGGTCGAGGCCATCTGGGCCGCGATCGACCAGTCTGACGACTGGACCCCGTTCCAGGTCAAGCTGGCCCGCCTGCGCAGCGCCCGCGAGGCCTGGTCCTTGTCGGACTGAGCCCCCTCCCGCCGCATAAGTCATCAGTTGATGTCATCAATTGTTGACTCTCGCCACCAGCGGGCCTTTGTCGGGCCGGTGCTGTCGTTGACGCCTGTCTTTGGCCCCTGGCCGTGGCGGGACCGGTGCCAGCCGTGCCTTCCGTAAAAAGTCCTGCGTACCGCCCCTTGAAAAGCCTGCCCGGTAAACTGATCTAGTGTCAGTTACTGATCTGGATTTCCGCCATGCCCGCGCCCGCCCTGACCCCTCGCACCCGCGCCCTTGCCGGCTATCGCAACCTGACCCTGTGGACCTTCCAGGGGTGGATCGCGATGTTTTTCATCGCCGCCGGCTATGCCAAGCTGACCGAGTCGATCGAGAACCTGACCGTCCTGATGCAGTGGCCCGCCCTGGCCAGTCCGGCCTTCGTGCGCGGCCTGGGCGTGGTCGAGATCATCCTGGCGGTCATGGTGCTGACGCCGCTGATCTCGTGGCGACTGGGCCGTCCCCTGGTGGTCCTGGCGGCGACGGGCCTGCTGGTGCTCCAGGGCGTCATGCTGATCTGGCACGCCCTGGACCTGAACCTTGGCCTGGTTCTGACCAACCTCTTCCTGCTGGCGATCACCGCCCCGGTGATGTGGTTCCGCCGCAAGGCCTGACGCCGCGAGGGGCCCCTGGCCCTCATCACGCCAAGTTCAAAAAGCTTCCCTTTACGTGCGCGTCAAGTTCTAGCATAGTGGCGTCATGGCGACCGCTGACGAACATCGCACCTATTCCATCAGGCATCTGTGCCGCGAATTCGGCGCGACCGCCCGCGCCCTGCGCTTCTACGAGGACAAGGGTCTCCTGACCCCGGCTCGCAAAGGCCAGACGCGGGTGTACGACAGCCGCGACCGTGCCCGGCTCAAGCTGATCCTGAGGGGACGCCGCATCGGCTTCACCCTGCAGGAGATCCAGGAGATGCTGGATCTGTACGATCGCAAGGATCACAACGTCCATCAGATGGCCGTGGCCCTTCGCCGCCACCGCGCCCAGGTCGAGGCGCTGAAACAACAGCTCGAGGACATCACGGGGGCTATCCAGACCGCAGAAGACGCCTGCGCCTGGATGGAATCCAAGCTGGCCGAGCATCGACCCGACCTTCTTCCGGGAGCCGAGGAATACGCCACTCTTCTGAATGAGCGCCTCGACCCGGAAAACACGTACCAGCCCTTCAAAGCGAGAGCCTGAACCATGGCCTATAAGTCGCCGGTCCGCGACCTGACCTTCGTGCTGCACGATGTGCTGCAAGTCGAAACCCATGCCGAACACTTCGGCGATACCGACGTCTCTCGCGACCTGATCGACCAGATCATCGAGGAAGGTGGCAAGTTCGCCGAGTCGGTCATCGCCCCGATCAACAAGGTCGGCGACACCGAGCACTGCAAGCTGGACAATGGCGTCGTCACGACCCCGACCGGCTGGAAGGAAGCCTATCACCAGATGGTCGAGGCCGGCTGGACCAGCCTGGCCTTCAACCCGGAATACGGCGGCCAGGGCCTGCCCTCGATCGTCTCCATGGCCGTGGGCCAGTTCACCGCTGCCGCCTCGGCCGCCTTCTCGATGTATCCGGGCCTGACCGGCGGTGCCTTCCACGGCATCGAGGCCAATGCCTCCGACGAGCTGAAGCAGAAGTGGCTGCCCAAGATGGCGACCGGCGAATGGACCGGCACCATGAACCTGACCGAGCCGCAGTGCGGCACGGACCTGGGCATGGTCCGCACCAAGGCGGTGCCGAACGGCGACGGCTCCTACTCGATCACCGGCCAGAAGATCTGGATCTCGGCGGGCGAGCACGACTTTGCCGAGAACATCGTCCACACGGTCCTGGCGCGCGTCGAGGGCGCGGTGCCGGGCATCAAGGGCCTGGCGCTCTTCCTAGTGCCCAAGTTCCACGTCGATGACGCCGGCAACATCACCGAGCGCAACGGCGTCCAGTGCGTCGGCCTCGAGCACAAGATGGGCATCCACGGCAATGCCACGGCCGTCATGCAGTACGAGAACGCCAAGGGCTGGCTGATCGGCGAAGAAGGCCGCGGCATGAACAACATGTTCGTGGTCATGAACGAGGCGCGCCTGGGCACCGGTCTGCAGGGCCTGGCCATCGGCGACGCCGCCTACCAGCACGCCGTCGAGTTCGCCAACGACCGCCTGCAGGGCCGCGCCCTGACCGGCCCGAAGAACCCGGATGGCCCGGCCGACCCGATCATCGTCCACCCGGACGTGCGCCGGATGCTGCTGGAAGCCAAGGCCTATGTCGAAGGCGGCCGCGCCTTCATCCTGTGGACCGCGCTGCAGGCCGACCTGCAACACTCCAAGGACGAGGCCGTCGCCCAGAAGGCGAACGACTACATGGGCCTGATCACCCCGGTCCTGAAGGCCTTCCTGACCGACCGTGGCTTCCACGTCGCCTCGCTGGGCATGCAGGTCCACGGCGGTTCGGGCTACACCGAGCACTTCCAGGCCTCGCAGTACCTGCGTGATGCCCGCATCACCATGATCTACGAAGGCACCAACGGCATCCAGGCCCTGGACCTCGTCGGCCGCAAGCTGCCGGCCAAGGGCGGTCGCGCCATCATGTCGTGGTTCGGCGACATCGACGCCTTCGTGTCGGAAAACCAGGGCAACGAAGCCATCAAGGCCTACGTCGACGGCCTCGCCGACGCCAAGGCCAAGCTGCAGGAAGGCACCATGTGGCTGATGCAGAACGGCATGGCCAACCCGGACAACGCCGGTGCCGCCTCCAGCGACTACCTGCACCTGTTCGGCCTGACCGCCTACGCCTACATCTGGGCGCAGATGGCCAAGGCGGCCCAGGCCAAGATCGACGCCGGTGACACCGATCCCTTCTACGCCAACAAGCTGAAGACGGGTCGCTACTTCGTCGAGCGCATCCTGCCCGACGCCGGTGCGCACCTGGCCAAGCTGAAGACCGGTGCCGAGGTCCTGATGGACCTGGACGCCTCGGCCTTCTAAGCCAGTCTCCAGATCAGGGCCTT
>JAEYQX010000102.1 GCA_023409795.1 Pseudomonadota bacterium | reverse complement strand
GTCGTGGCCTTGTCGGTTTCGATCTCGGCAATCACCTGACCGGCCGCGACGGTATCACCCGCCTTGATGTGCCATTTGGTCAGCGTGCCTTCTTCCATGGTGGGCGACAGCGCCGGCATCAGAATGTCGGTCACGGATCAGGCCTCCACGTAGACGTCAGTTTAGAGTTCCGAAGCATCCGGCTCCGGGCTCTCTTGGGCAAATTGGACGGCTTCGGCGACGATGGCCTTCACCTCGTTGTCGATGGCCTTCAGCTCTTCCTCGGTCGCCTTGGCCGCGGCCAGCAGGGCCTTCAGGTGGTCGATGGGGTCGCGGGTCTTCTTGACCTCATCCACCTCTTCCTTGGTGCGATACTTGGCCGGGTCGGACATCGAGTGGCCGCGATAGCGATAGGTCTTCACCTCGAGGATGTAGGGGCCTTCACCGGCGCGGGCGCGCTCGACCGCACGGGCGGTCGCGTCGCGCACGGCCAGCACGTCCATGCCATCGACCTGCTCGCCCGGAATGCCGAACGAGGCACCGCGCATATAGAGCTCGGTCGTGGACGACGAGCGCTCGATGCTCGTGCCCATGGCGTACTGGTTGTTCTCGATGATGTAGATGGCCGGCAGCTTCCACAGCTGGGCCATGTTGATGCTCTCGTAGACCTGGCCCTGGTTCGAGGCCCCGTCACCGAAATAGACGAAGCTGACCGAGTCATCGCCGCGATACTTGCCAGCAAAGGCCAGGCCGGTGCCCAGGGCGACCTGCGCGCCGACGATGCCGTGACCACCATAGAACCCGGTCGGCACATCGAACATGTGCATCGAGCCGCCCTTGCCCTTGGACGAGCCACCGATGCGGCCGGTCAGCTCGGCCATGACTTCCTTCGGGTCCATGCCCGCAGCCAGCATGTGGCCGTGGTCGCGATAGCCCGTGATGATCTTGTCGTGGCCCTGCTTGACGCTTTCCTGCACGCCGACAGCCACGGCTTCCTGGCCGATATAAAGGTGGCAAAAGCCCCCGATCAGGCCCATGCCGTAAAGCTGGCCAGCGCGTTCCTCAAAGCGGCGGATGAGGACCATCTCGCGGTAGAACCGCAGGAGGTCTTCCTTGGAGGCCTGAGGGGTGTTTGGAATCTTGTCGCCCGCTGTTGGCGAGTTTTTCTGAGCGGCGGCTTTCGCCATCCGGCATCTCCCGGCTGCGCCCCCAATTTCAGGGACTCTTTATCGTTACAGATAAAGGGCTTTAGCAGCCTTCGTTCCCCAAAGGCAAAGCGCGCAACCGTGACTGTAACAATAGTTCAGGACGACAAAGTGGCGTCGGAACGGTCAGATATCGGCGTGCTGAGATGAACCACGTAGTCACGGGGGTCGGCAAAGCCGAGGATCGCTCTCGCCCGCTCTTCCAGCAGGTCGCGCGACAGGCTTTCCGAGCGCAGGTAGCGGACCCGGACCTCAAGGTCCTGTCTTTGCTCATTTAGACGGGCCAGCTGGCGCTCGCGACGATCCAGCAGCTCGGCGCGCTCGGCTCCGCTCAGCAGACCGCGCTCCCCGGTCAGGGCCTGAACGCCAAGGTAGACGATCATAAACAGCAAGAACGCGGACGGCAGGTAGGGCTTCATCTGCTCGAACAAGACTGACCGCTCCTTCTGAGCGTGATCACGATTGCTCGACTATGAGCGAAAATGCCTAACAAACCGTAGCTTGGCCATAAAAGCGAACGCCGCCTCCGAGGTTCGGAGGCGGCGTCTTCAGGCCGGATGCAGGATCGGGCCGGGCTTACTTCAGCAGCATGCCGTCGCCGTAATAGGCGGCCTGGTCGCCCAGCATCTCCTCGATGCGCAGCAGCTGGTTGTACTTGGCCGCGCGGTCCGAACGGGCCAGCGAGCCGGTCTTGATCTGACCGCAGTTGGTGGCGACGGCCAGGTCAGCAATGGTGCTGTCCTCGGTCTCGCCCGAGCGGTGCGACATGACGGCAGTGTAGCCGGCGCGGTGAGCCATATCGACGGCGTCCAGCGTCTCGGACAGGGTGCCGATCTGGTTGACCTTGATCAGGATCGAGTTGGCCAGGCCCTCGCCGATGCCGGCGGCCAGGCGGCGCGGGTTGGTCACGAACAGGTCGTCGCCGACCAGTTGCACGCGGTCGCCCAGACGATCGGTCAGCAGCTTCCAGCCTTCGAAGTCGTCCTCGGCGCAGCCGTCCTCGATCGAGACGATCGGGAAGCGCTCGACCAGGTCCGCCAGGTAGCCGACCATGCCGTCAGCGTCGAAGGCCTTGCCCTCGCCCGTCAGGTTGTACTTGCCGTTCTTGAAGAACTCGGTCGAGGCCACGTCCAGGCCGAGGTGGAAGTCCTCACCCGCCAGATAGCCGGCAGCCTGGCCCGCCTTGGTGATGAAGGCCAGGGCTTCCTCGGCTGAGGCCAGGTTCGGGGCAAAGCCACCCTCGTCACCGACGTTGGTGTTGTGACCAGCGTCCTTCAGGGCCTTTTTCAGGGCATGGAAGATCTCGGCGCCCATGCGCAGGGCTTCGGAGAAGCTGTCCGCGCCGGTCGGCAGGATCATGAATTCCTGGATGTCGATCGGATTGTCGGCATGGGCACCGCCGTTGATGATGTTCATCATCGGGGTCGGCAGGACGCGGGCCGAGACGCCGCCGATGTAGCGGTGCAGCGGCAGGTTGGCGCTGATGGCGCTGGCCTTGGCAGCGGCGAGCGAGACGCCCAGGATGGCGTTGGCACCCAGACGCGACTTGTTCTCGGTGCCATCCAGCTCGATCAGGATCTCGTCCAGGCGGCGCTGGTCTTCGGCGTCGATACCCGACAGGGCGTCAAAGATCTCGCCATTGACGGCGTCGACCGCCTTTTGCACGCCCTTGCCGCCCCAGACGTCGGCATCGCCGTCCCGCAGCTCGACAGCCTCATGGGCACCGGTCGACGCGCCCGAGGGCACGGCGGCGCGGCCGAACGAGCCGTCTTCCAGGGTGACATCCACCTCGACCGTCGGATTGCCCCGGCTGTCGAGGATCTGGCGGGCGACGATGTCGGCGATATCAGTCATGAGTGCGGCTCTTAGGCTGGGCAGAGATGAAACTGAGCCGGGTTTAGCGGTCCCGCATCAAAAGGCCAACACTCGTGACCATGATCAGGGGCCGAAATGCGAAAACGGCGCACGATCAGCTCGTGCGCCGTTTAAGATCTGGTCCGGCCAGGGGCCGGTCACACGTCAGGAGACCTTAGTCTTCCTTGGGCGTGAGAACCTGACGACCGCGGTAGGTGCCGCTCTTCAGGTCGATGTGGTGCGGGCGCTTCAGCTCGCCGGTGTCCTTGTCCTCGACGTAGGCATTGGTGCCCAGGGCGTCGTGGGCGCGGCGCATGTTGCGACGCGAGGGAGATACTTTGCGCTTCGGAACGGCCATGTCCGTCTCAATCTCTAAGTCGGTGCGCCGTAAAGACGCGAAAACAACAGCGGCGGCCCCCCGATAAGAGCCGCCACGCGAGGGCGGGCTTATGCATGAAGCCGGAAAGGATTTCAAGTCGTTCCGGCAGAAACCGGGTCAACCCGCGCCATAATACGGCTGTATGGGCTTAAAACCTGACAATCACGCTGACTGGCACGGACAATTGGCGATATCCTGAGGCTGCCGCTCGGTTAAAGTGATTCGTCGCTGGCTCGCCGTTTGACGATGCGCACCGGGTTGCCGACCGCCACAACATCGGAAGGCAGATCACGGGTAACGACCGATCCCGCGCCGATCACGACGCGATCTCCAATGGTAACCCCCGCCAGAATTATGGCACCGTCGCCGATCCAGACATCATGGCCGATACGAATGGGTCGAGCGCTTTCCACGCCGGATCTACGCAAGCTTGCGTCCAGAGGATGTTCTGGCGTCAACAGCTGGACCCCCGGCCCGCACTGAAAATCGTCACCTATGTGGATTTCGGCGCAGTCCAGGAA
>JAEYQX010000098.1 GCA_023409795.1 Pseudomonadota bacterium | reverse complement strand
ATCTATTATGGGGTGGTCGGGGTCCTCATGATCCTGTCGGGCCTGCTGCTGTTCCTGGGCCGGGCGGCGGGGGTCTGGCTCTATGTCGCCATCTTCCTGGGCACGGTGGTCTGGGCGCTGTGGGAGGTCGGGCTGAACGGCTGGGCCCTGGTGCCGCGCCTGGTTGCGCCCCTGGTCCTGCTCATTCCGGTCCTGGCCTGCCTGCCCTTGTTGAGGCGCGGCGGAGGAGGGCGGCTGGCCTTGGGCAGCCTGGCCCTGGTGGCCCTGGCCACGGTGGTCTTTGGCTTCGTGGTGGCCCAGGCCAACCGGCCGCAGGTCCAGAGCCCGGTCCCTGCGGCCAGCCCGGTGCCCATAGGGGACCCGGCCATGGTCCAGGTCGGCGCGGACTGGCCCGCCTGGGGCGGGGCCGACAGCGCCCAGCGCTATTCACCGCTGACCCAGATCACCCCTGACAATGTCGGCAACCTGACCCGGGCCTGGACCTTCCGCACCGGTGACCTGCCGGACGAGCGCTATGGGGCCGAGACCACGCCGCTGAAGATCGGCGACACGCTTTACCTGTGTTCGGCGCGCAATCGCCTGTTCGCGCTGGATGCCCGCACGGGCGCGCAGAAATGGACCTATGATCCCAAGGTGTCGGACGAGGACATCCCCTATACCGCCGCCTGTCGTGGCGTGGCCTATTACCAGGTGGCCAACGCCGATGCGGCCCAGCCCTGTGCGACCCGGATCATCGAGGGCACCCTGGATGGCCGCCTCGTAGCGGTCGATGCCCGCACCGGCCAGCCCTGCGCAGGCTTCGGCACCAATGGCTCGGTCAGCATCAAGCAGGGCATGGGCGATCCCTATCCGGGCATGGTGTCGATCACCTCGGCCCCCGTTATTGTGCGCGGCGTGGTCGTGACCGGCCACCAGGTGCTGGATGGCCAGAAGCGCTGGAATGCATCCGGCGTGATCCAGGGCTTTGATGCGGTCACCGGCGAGATGCGTTTTGCCTGGGACATGATGCGGCCCGACCTGACCGGCCTGCCGCCCGAGGGCCAGACCTTTACGCCCGGCACGCCCAATATGTGGACCACCGCCACGGCCGACGAGGCCCTGGGCCTGGTCTATCTGCCGATGGGCAATTCTTCGGCCGACTACTATTCCAGCACGCGCCGTCCGGCCGAGAACGAGTATTCGACCTCTCTGGTGGCGCTGGACGTCACCACGGGCAAGCCGCGCTGGCACTTCCAGACGGTGCGGCGCGATGTCTGGGACTATGACCTGGGCTCACAGGCCACCCTGGTTGACCTACCGATGGACGGGGCGGTGGTGCCTGCCGTCATCCTGCCGTCCAAGCAGGGCGACATCTATATCCTGGACCGGCGCACCGGAGCCCCGCTGCACCAGGTCGAGGAGCGCCGCGTGCCCCAGGGCGGGGTGGAGCCGTCTCAGCGCAGCCCTACCCAGCCCTTCTCCCTGTTCCATAGCTTGCGCAAGCCGGACCTGACCGAGCGCAGCATGTGGGGCATGTCCCCGATCGACCAGATGTTCTGTCGCATCCAGTTCCGCCAGGCGGCCTATGACGGCTACTTCACCCCTCCCACCTCGGACCGGCACTGGATCCAGTATCCGGGCTACAACGGCGGCTCCGTCTGGGGCGGCATTGCCGTGGATCCGGTACGCGGCGTGATCGTGGCCAACTACAACGACATGCCCAACCACAACCGCCTGGTGCCCCGGGCCGAGGCTGATCGTCAGGGCTGGTTCTCGCGCGATGACCCCCGCTACATCCAGCGTGAAAAGGAAGCGGCCAACCGCGGCGGCAGCCTGATGAAGTCCAAGGCCGAGGGTGCCGGCGATCCCCAGGCCGGCGTGCCCTATGCCATCAACGTCAATGCCGGCTGGCGGGTGAAGTTTACCGGCCTGCTGTGCAAGGAGCCGCCCTATGGCGGTATGCGCTCCATCGACCTGCGCACCGGCCGCACCTTATGGGACCGCCCGTTCGGCACCGCCCGCAAGAACGGCCCCTTTGGCATCCCCTCCATGCTGCCGCTGGAGATCGGCACGCCCAATAATGGAGGCTCGGTGGTGACGGCGGGCGGACTGATCTTCATCGCTGCGGCCACTGACGACCTGATCCGCGCCATCGACATCGAGACGGGCGAGACGGTGTGGTCCGATGTCCTGCCCGCCGGCGGCCAGGCCACCCCCATGGTCTATGAGCAGGATGGCCGCCAGTATCTGGTCATCATGGCCGGCGGCCACCACTTCATGGAAACTCCGCGCGGCGACCATGTGATTGCCTATGCGCTGCCCGAAGGGCGCGCATAGGTTTGATACTTGGGGGCCCTCTATCGCCCTTCGGGCTACTTGAGGGGGTTTGTGAGTGCCCCTATCGCCCGTTGGGCTGCTTGAGGGGCGCGGTGCGATGGCAGCGCTTAAAAAAGAAAGGCCGGAGTTTTGGCTCCGGCCTTTTTTGTTGCAGGTGGGTCAGGGGCGGGTCTGGCCCTGGCCCCGGACGATGTATTTGAACGTGGTCAGCTGTTCGGCACCGACGGGGCCGCGGGCGTGCATGCGGCCGGTGGCGATGCCGATCTCGCCGCCAAAGCCGAACTCGCCGCCGTCGGCATACTGGGTCGAGGCGTTGTGGACGACGATGGCGCTGTCCACGCGGTTCAGGAAGGTGGCGGCAGCTTCCGCATCATCGGTCACGATGGCCTCGGTGTGGCCCGAGCCGTGGCGTTCGATGTGGGCGATGGCGGCGTTGACGTCATCGACCACGGCCACGGCAAGGATGGGCGCGAGATATTCGCTCGCCCAGTCCTCGTCCGTGGCGGGGGCCATGTCCGGCACGATGGCGCGGGCGGCATCGTCTCCGCGCAGTTCGCAGCCCCGGGCCTGCAGGTCGGCGGCGATCAGCGGCAGCAGCGACGGGGCCGCCGCCTTGTCGATCAGCAGGGTCTCGGTCGCCCCGCACACGCTGACGCGGCGCATCTTGGCATTCACCACAACGGCGCGGGCCATGTCAGCGTCGGCGGCGGCATGGACATAGGTGTGGTTCAGGCCCTCGAGGTGGGACAGCACGGCCACGCGCGCCTCGGCCTGAACCCGTCCGACCAGGCTCTTGCCGCCGCGCGGGACGATCAGGTCGATCGCGCCCTCAAGCCCCGACAGCATCAGGCCCACGGCGGCGCGGTCGGGCGTATCGACCAGCTGGACCGCATCGGCGGACAGGCCTGCTTCCTCAAGGGCCTGCGAGATCAGGGCGGCAATCGCCAGCGACGACTGCAGACAGTCCGAACCGCAGCGCAGGATGGCCGCATTGCCCGAGCGGATGCACAGGGCGGCGGCATCCGCCGTCACATTGGGACGGCTTTCATAGATGATGCCCAGCACGCCGATGGGGGTGCGAACGCGAGCGATGTCCAGCCCGTTGCCGGGGGCGGTCCAGCGCTCCGTCTCGATGCCCAGCGGGTCCTTGACGCCGGCGATGATGTCCACGGCGGCAGCAATGCCTTCGACACGCGCCGCATTCAGGGCCAGCCGGTCCAGCAGGGCTTCGCCCATGCCATTGGCGCGACCGGCGTCCAGATCGCGCTGGTTGGCTGCCAGCACCGGCCCGGCATTGTCGCGCAGCTTTTGCGCCAGCAGCGTCAGGGCGCGGGTGCGGGTCTGCGGCGTGGCTTCGCGCAGGGCGCGGGCGGCGGCGCGCGCGCGCTGTCCGCGCTCTAGCATGGCGGTGGTCAGATCGCTCACGTCTCAGGGCTCCAGAACCAGGTCATTGCGATGGATGACGACCGAGGGACCGCGATAGCCGATCAGCCGCTCGATCTCGTCCGAGTGATGGCCCAGGATCAGCGCGACCTCGTCCGAGGGATAGGTGGCCAGCCCCACGGCGACCTTGTGGCCAGCCGGATCGACGACCCGCAGCGAGGCCCCTTTTTCAAACTCGCCCGTGACCGAGATGATGCCGGACGGCAGCAGGCTCTTGCCCGACTTCAGGGCGCGCACGGCCCCCTCGTCCACAGTCAGGGTGCCATGGGTATGGACGCTGCCGGCGATCCACTGCTTCCAGGCCGCCAGCGGCGTGGCCGGGGCGGTGATGAGGGTGGCGCGTGCGCCCTCAAG
>JAEYQX010000069.1 GCA_023409795.1 Pseudomonadota bacterium | reverse complement strand
CCCCTCCGTCAGGCCGCTTCGCGCCCTGCCACCTCCCCCGCTTTGCAGGGGAGGATTGAAGAAATCAGTCCTCGCCGATCATCGACAGCCAGGGGTCGACCGTGCCCGCCTCGACCTCGGCGACCTTGACGGCGGGCCAGCCGATGGAGGCCGTGCCGCTTTCACGCCAGCTGAGGATCACCAGGTCGCGCAGCTCCGAGGCTCCTGCGGCCAGGCGCTCGATCACAAAGGCCGCACCACGCGGGTCGTTGTCGCGGAAGCCGCCGTCCTTCTCCAGACGATAGAAGGGAATGACCGAACCGTGGCTGGTCTTCAGATAGTGGGCGGTGCGGGCGCGCAGGTCGAAACCGTCCAGCTGCGGCGCGGCCATGGCGGCCTCGACCACGTCCAGGCGCGCCACGCGCGAGGTGAACTCACCCTCGAAGATGGCATGGGTCCGGCGCGAGTTGGTGAAGCCCTCGGGGTTCGGATAATTGCCCCAGCCATTGTAGTGGATCGACAGGTGGTGCGGCTGCGAGCCGTCGCCGACATAGTGCGACAGCTCACCGATGTCGCGCAGGATCAGGGCCTCGCGGCGGACACGATCGGCGCGATACCAGGCCTTCTTGCCCGGATCCGTCTCGCGGGCCTCGGCGGCGGGCAGCACGCGCCAGTAGGCAAAGTCGCGGCCCAGGTTCTGCCAGGCATTCATCATGGCATAGGGCAGGTAGCCGACCTCGTCGATCTTGATACCGGCCTGGACCAGGGCGGTGTCGAAGTCCGACTTCAGGCGGGGCAGGTTGTCGATATGCGGGCCCTTGTCCGTCATCGCATGGCCGTTGTCGTCCAGGTCGATGAAGTGGGCCGTGTCGCGTTCGCGGTCGTGCGGCTGGCCTGCGCCCTTCCAGCGGTCCGGCTCGCGCGACAGCTCGCCAACGTCGGCGATGGCCCCGGGCGACTTCAGAAAGGCGGGCAGATCATCCGGCAGGGCCCGCATGGCCGCGACGCCGATCAGGCGGTGGCCGGTATTGCCCCAGGCATCCACGTGAACCGCCGGGGCGGCCACCAGCAGCAGGGCGGCTGCAGAAATCATCAGATGTTTGACTTGGCGCTTCATCGCGGACCACCGGAGGGAAAATTCGTGAGGAAACTTTCGCTTATCCCATTCCGGCCCCTATCTCCACCCATGGCCCCCGCGCGGACCAAGGAACGATCACGCCACTGTTATCTATGACCGCATGGCAGATAATCTTGCCAATAAAGTCTAAACGAGCCTGAAATTTTAAACCGTCTGACAGATCACGGCCCAATAAAAGAATCTACGAGCGTCGAATATTGATTTCGAGTTGGACGGATATTCTCATATATACGGCAGGTATGCTGACGATGATGACAACTGATCCGGCCGTGATCACGCCTTATATCGTACCTTATCTTGATAGCCGCTTTTTTGACATATTTGGACGGCAGAAAACCAGCGCCGGATCGTGTCGGGACCGGTGCTTCTCGAGTATGGACGATGCTGAACTCCGCCGCGGCCCTTGCCATGTTCTGGACCATGGCCTTCGCGCAGGCTGAAGGACCCGTCGCCTATGAGGCGGTTGTCGCTGCCGAGGCAGCTGCAAAGGAAATGGTACAGGAAGCGGAAGGTTCCAGCGTCGCGGCAGACGCCGAAGCATCGGAACACATGGAAGGCGAGCCGGACTGGCGCGCCTCGGCCCGCCTCTATCACGCCGGTGGCGGTGGGGCGACGGGCAATGATTCCCTGGGTTGCCGCCCGATCCCGATGCGCACGGTCGCGGTTGATCCGCGCGTGATCCCGCGTCGCACCAAGCTGTTCATTCGCGAAACCGTCGGCCTGGAGCTGGCCGATGGCACCCGCCACGACGGCTACTGGTATGCCTCGGACACCGGCGGCGCGATCAAGGGGGCCAAGATCGACCTCTATACCGGCCATGGCCGCGCTTCGATGCGCCCGATCATGCGCCTGAACATGAAGACGCTCAGCATCACGGACGCCGGCGACTTTGACGGCTGCCCCCCGGCCTGGGAATCCTGAGGCCCGGGCCTGCGGCCTGATCGATCCAAAAAGGCGGCCCGCGCGGGTCGCCTTTTTTGTTGCCGCCTCCCCCTGCCCGGCTCAGGACGCAACCGGATGCCCCGCCATCGTGTTGAGCTGGCATGAACCCGCTCAGCCTCGCTCCCTCCGTCCTGATCGGCACCGTGGCCAGCGCCCGGTCCATGACCCCGATGGCCGCCATCTCCCTGGCGCGGCTGAGGCACCGGCGCACGCCCGGTCGCCTGCTGTTGCTGGACCATCCGCTGTTCCGGGTCGGTGCCCTGGCCATGGGCGCAGGCGAGCTTTACGGCGACAAGATGAAATCCGCGCCCGACCGCACGGTCTTCCTGGGCCTTCTGGCCCGGGTCATGAGCGCCGGCATTGCCGGGGCGGCCCTGGCCCCGCGGGGTCGTGAACGGGCCGGGGCCGCCCTGGCTGTGGGCACGGCGGTCCCCCTCGCCTACCTGACCCTGGGCGCGCGCAAGAAGGCCATACAGAAGATCGGCCAGACCCGCAGCGGCCTGATCGAGGATGCCCTGGTGGTGGCCACAGGCCTGGCCACCGTGGCCCTGGCGGTCCGGCGGCCTAGAAGCGCCGGCGCCCGCTGACCGTCTCGAAGAACAGGCGGAAGTCGCCCATCAGGCTCCACAGCGGATAGTGGAAGGTCGCCGGCTGGTTCTTTTCAAAGGCAAAGTGCCCCACCCAGGCAAAGCCATAGCCGATCACCGGCATGGCCAGGAGCCACCACGGGTTCAGCGTGGCCACGAAGGCGGCAAAGGCGAGGATGACCAGCCCGGTCCCGATCACATGGATACGACGGCAGATCCGGTTGGAATGCTCGTGGATATAGAAGGGATAGAAGGCCTCGAACGAGGCGTATCGACCCTCGGGCGGATGCTTGCTCATGAAACGAGATTGCCCCCGGTTTGCACCGGGGGCAAGTCAGAGATCAGCGATCGTCCGCCAGGGCCTAGTCGAAGCGCTTGCCACCCTTGGCAGCCTTGGGCCCCTTGGCGAAGGGCTTGCCGCCCGGCTTGAAGCCCGGCTTGAAGTCACCCTTGGGCTTGAACGGCTTGCGGGCACCCGGTCCCTTGGCAAAGGGCGGCTTGCCGCCTTCGCTGCGCTCGCCCTCGGCACGCGGGGCCCAGGGCTTCTTCTTGAAGGCCGGGCGCTCGCCACCCTCGCCGCCCTCGTCGCGGCGGAAGGGCTTCTTGGCATAGGGACGATCGCCGTCCTCGCGGCGGTTGCGACCGCCCTTGAACATACCCGGTCCCGGGGCCTCCGACGGCGTGATGTGCGCCTCGTCGGTATTCATGGCCGCCAGCTTCTTGAAGGCCTCAACGTGGGTGTTGGCGATCTCGAAGCGGGTTTCCTCGGGGAAGGTCTTGATCGAGCCGATCTCGCGCTTGGTGATGCCGCCGATGCGGCAGATCATCGGGATCAGCCACTTGGGATCAGCATTGCGGTTGCGGCCGATGTCCATGCGGAACCAGCTGACCTCGTCGGCCGACAGGCGCTCGAACGGCGAGGCACCGGGCGCGAACTTGTCGCCGTCGCGGGGCTTGCGTTGCGGGCCCTGGCCGGGATCGGTCAGTTCCTCGGGGGCCGGCAGGTCCTTGCGCAGCAGCACCAGCAGGGCGCGGGCCAGGTCCTCGGCGGTGCGCTCCTCGACCAGCTTGGCGACCAGGCCGGCGTCGTCCTCATTGCCTTCCTCGGCAAAGACCGGGGCGGCCAGCAGACGCTGTTCGTCCTTGGCCAGGATCTCGTCCGCCGTCGGGGCTCCACCCCAGGTGGCCTCGACACCGGCCGAGCTGAGCAGCATCTCGGCCTTGCGACGGCGCGAGTGCGGGACCAGCAGGATGGAGACGCCCTTCTTGCCCGCCCGGCCGGTTCGGCCCGAACGGTGCAGCATGGTGGCCTTGTTGATCGGCAGCTCAGCGTGGATCACCAGGCCCAGGTCCGGCAGGTCCAGGCCACGGGCGGCCACGTCGGTGGCCACGCAGACACGGGCGCGGCCATCGCGCAGGGCCTGAAGCGCATCCGAACGCTCGCGCTGGCCCATCTCGCCGGACAGGGCCACCGAGGCAAAGCCGCGCTCCAGCAGCGAGGCCTGCAGGTGGCGCACGCTGTCACGCGTCGAGCAGAAGACCAGGGCACCGGGAGCCTCAAAGAAGCGCAGGGTGTTGACCACCGCGTGCTCGATCTCGTTGGGGGCGATGCGCATGGCGCGGTATTCGATGTCGCGGTGCGGGGCCGAGCGGTCGACGGTGTCGATGCGGATGGCGTCACGCTGGTAGCGCTTGGCCAGCATGGCGATGTCACGGGCGATGGTGGCCGAGAACAGCAGGGTGCGGCGCTCTTCGGGCGACTGCTCCAGGATGTATTCCAGGTCCTCGCGGAAGCCCATGTCGAGCATCTCGTCGGCCTCGTCCAGCACCAGGACCTTCAGCGCCGACAGGTCCAGGTTGCCCCGGTCGATGTGGTCCTTAAGGCGGCCGGGCGTGCCGACCACGATGTGGATGCCATGGTTCAGCGCGCGCGCTTCCTTGCGGGCGTCCATGCCGCCGACGCAGGTGGTGATCCGGGCCCCGGCCTCGCCATAGAGCCAGGTCAGCTCGGCCGAGACCTGCAGCGCCAGTTCGCGGGTCGGGGCAATGGCCAGCATCAGGGGGGCGTCGGCGGGGCCAAAGCGTTCCTGCTCGCCCAGCAGGCTGGAGGCGGCGGCCAGGCCAAAGGCCACGGTCTTGCCCGAGCCCGTCTGGGCCGAGACTAGCATATCCATCTGCCCCTCGGCCTCCAGGAC
>JAEYQX010000276.1 GCA_023409795.1 Pseudomonadota bacterium | reverse complement strand
GAGCAGTGGAGCCAGGAATTCCGCCTGAACTTCGAGGCCAGCGACCGCCTGTCGGGTTTTGTCGGGGCGGGCTACTTCAAGGAAGAAGGCTTCCAGCGCACGCCCAGCCAGTTCGACGAGCGCATTGCCCTGGCCCAGCTGGCCGGGCTTCTGGACGGCAACCCGGCGGCCGTGGGCACCAATACCCTGCCGGTCGCGGCCTATCCTAGCGTGACGGGCCTGTTCCTGCAGAGCGTCCTGGCCCCGATGGGGGCCGGTGCCCTGGCGGCCCCGCTGGTCGGCAACCTGAACCCGGCCCATGTCGAGACCCCGATCAACTCGGGCGAGCTGACGTCGTTTGACCTGTTCGGCGACGCGACCTTCAAGGTCACGGACCGGCTCGAGGTGTCGGGCGGCCTGCGCTATACCCGCGATGACAAGACCACGGGCTATGCCTCGTCCGTTGAGCGCCGCTCGGTCGCGGGCGGGCTGCTGGCCATCATCCAGGGTGCCGTGCCGCCAGCCCAGGTTCCGGCCCTGCTGGGAGCCCTGGCCAATCCGGCCATCGGCCAGCTGCCGGCCAGCCTGGTGCCCCTGTTCGGCATCACCGCCCAGCCGACGGCCAACAATGGCGACTTCATCTATGCCGACCACGAGGACGAGGGTTTCACCTGGCGCCTGACGGCCCGCTATGACCTGTCGGATGATGCCAGCCTCTATGCCAACTATGCGCGCGGCCGTCGTCCCGAGGTGCTGAGCGTCGGCGGCCCGTCCGCCCCGCTGGCTGCGCCGAACTTCAAGGTCGTCGAGGCCGAGACGGTCGACAGCTTCGAGGTCGGCTCCAAGTTCGCCCTGGACGGGGGTCGCCTGCGCTTTGACGTGGCGGGCTTTTACTATGGCTATGACAACTTCCAGACCACGGTCCAGGAAGGCACGCGCTTCATCACCACCAACGCGGGCGAGGCGACGTCCTATGGCCTGGAGACCCAGGTCTTCTGGATGGCCAGTGAGGCGGTGGACGTCTTTGCCACCTATGGCTGGAACCACTCGCGGTTCGAGGCCGGGATCTATGACGGCAACCGGTTCCGCCTGTCGCCGGACCACATGGCGTCGATCGGGGCCACCTGGCGCATTCCCGCCGGGCAGGGCACGGTCGAGGTCCAGCCGACCTATACCTGGCAGTCAAAGGTCTTCTTTGACGACAACAACGACATTCCCGCGCTGCAGATCCAGAACTTCGTCCCGGACCTGGTCCAGGACGAGTATCAGGACGCCTATGGCCTGCTGAACCTGCGCCTGCGCTATCAGCCCGCCTCGCTGAACTGGGCCGTCGAGGCCTTTGGCGAGAACCTGCTGGACGAGGAATACATCAAGGACGCCGGCAACACGGGCGATGCCCTGGGCCTGCCGACCTTCATCGCAGGCCGCCCGGCCACCTATGGCCTGGCCTTTACCGTCCGCTACTAGGGGGCAGGATCGATGAGGATGAACCGTCGTGGCCTGCTGGGCCTGTTCGGGGCCGGTGCGGCCGGCAGCCTGGCCTCGGCCACGCAGGCCGCCGACCTGGCCAATGTGCGCTTTGATCATGGGGTGGCCTCTGGCGATCCCCTGGTCGACCGCGTGGTCCTGTGGACGCGGGTGACGCTGCCCCGGGACACCGAGGGGCCGCTGCCGGTGCGCTGGACGGTGCTGGAGGCCGCGACCGATGCCGTCGTAGCCTCGGGCCTGGTCCAGACGGGGCCGGAGCGGGACTATACGGTCAAGGTGGATGCCGCCGGACTGAAGCCGGGCAGGGACTATCGCTACCAGTTCAGCGTGGGACAGGTGGCCTCGCCGATGGGTCGCACCCGCACCCTGGCCGAGGCGGGGATGAAGCCGGTCAACCTGGCGGTGGTCTCGTGCCAGCTCTACCCCGGTGGGCTGTTCAATGCCTATGAGGCCATTGCGGCCCTGCCCGAACTGGATGCCGTCGTGCATCTGGGGGACTACATCTACGAGTATGGATCGGCCGCCAGCGACTATGGCATGGCGACCGGCCCCATGCTGAACCGGGTGCCGGAACCGGCCCACGAAATCGTCAGCCTGTCCGATTATCGCATCCGTCACGCCCAGTATAAGTCGGACCCGGACCTGCAGGCCGCCCATGCACGCGCGCCGTTCATCTGCGTCTGGGACGACCACGAGACGGCCAATGACGCCTGGCTCCACGGGGCCGAGAACCACCAGCCCGAGGTCGAGGGCGACTATGCGGAGCGCAAGGCCACAGCGCTCAGGGCCTATTACGAGTGGATGCCCATTCGTGAGGCCGCGCCTGGCCAGCTGAAGGCCGCGATCCACCGCAGCTTCCACTTTGGCGACCTGGCCAGCCTGATGATGGTCGAGACGCGCCTGACGGGCCGCACCGAGCCCCTGGCCTATGACCGCGACCTGACGGCCAGGCCAGGTCCAGATGGCGAGCCGGAACTGGATCTGGACGCCTTCCGCGCGCGCCTGAATGATCCCGCCCGCGACCTGATGGACGAGGCGCAGCGGCGTTGGCTGAGGGACGAGCTGGTGGCCTCACGCACGGCCGGGCGGCCCTGGCAGGTGCTGGGCAACCAGGTGGTGACGGCCCGCGTGGCGGGGCCCGACGTCTCGCGCAGCATGACGCCGGAACAGGTCCAGGCCCTGATGGCCCAGGTGCCCGAGGCCTTCCGCGAGCAGTTCGAACAGGCGCTCTTCCTGTTCAGCATGGGCCTGCCGTTCAACCTGGACGCCTGGGACGGCTACCCGGCGGGGCGCGAGCGCCTTTACCAGACCTTTGCCGAGGCCGGGGTCCAGCCCATCGTCTTGGCGGGTGACAGCCATGCCTTCTGGGTCAATGAGCTGAAGGATGAGGCCGGCCAGCGCCGGGCGGTCGAGTTCGGCACCAGCGCCGTCTCCAGCCCCTCGATCGGTGAGGCCATTGGTGGCTTCCCGCTGGGCGCGGCCCTGATGCAGGCCAATGCCGAGGTCGTCTTCTGCGACCAGTCGTCCAAGGGCTTTGTCCTGCTGAACCTGGACCAGGACCGGGCCGAGGCCGCGCTGATGAAGGTCTCGACCATCCATGCCAAGCCGTTCGAGGTCTCGGTGGTCAAGCGCTTCAGCGTCAGCCGCGAGGGCAGGCTGAGCGAGGTTGCGGCGGGCTAGGCTGGGGTCCGGGTGGCCTCGGAGATGGCCGAGAACAGCTTGGCCACCTCGATCGGCTTGGCAATGACGCCGTCCATGCCTGCGTGGCGATACTCGACCACCTGGTGATCCATGGCATTGGCGGTCAGGGCCAGGATGGGCGTGCGGTCCTGGCGGCGGTCCTGCTCGCGGCGGCGAATGATGGCCGTTGCAGTGGGCCCGTCCATTTCCGGCATCTGAACGTCCATCAGGATCAGGTCCCAGCGGTCCGCTTCCCAGGCCGAGACGGCCGCCTTTCCGTCGGGCACGATGACCGGGGTAATCCCGGCCTGGCGCAGCAGGGTGTCGATCACCAGCTGGTTGGCGCGGTTGTCCTCGGCCACCAGCAGCCGCATGCTGGAGGCCGACCGGGCCTCGGGGCCAGAGGGCTGGGCGGTGATCTCGGGCAGGCTGGGCACCTGGCCGACATAGTCAAGCGGCACACGCACGCAAAAGCTGGTCCCGGCACCCGGCAGGCTCTGGACCTCTATGGTGCCGCCCATCAGCTGGACCAGGTCGCGACAGATCGACAGGCCCAGGCCCGTGCCGCCATAGCGGCGGCTGGCGGTCAGGTCGCCCTGCTCAAACTTGTTGAAGATCTGCTGCTGGATCTCGACCGGGATGCCGATGCCGCTGTCACTGACGGTCAGGGTCAGGACGTCGTCGACCCGGTCGACCGTGACCCGCACCTCGCCACGATCCGTGAACTTGATGGCGTTTGAGGTCAGGTTGCTCAGCACCTGGCGCAGGCGCAGCGGGTCGCCCAGATAGGCCCCCTTGGCCGCGCTGCGGACATGGCTCTTGAAGGCCAGGCCCTTCTGCATGGCCAGGGCCGAGAAGGTTTCCTGCGTCCGCTCCAGCAGGGTTTCCAGGTCGAACTCCTGGATATCCAGCTCAAGCTTGCCCGCCTCGATCTTGGACAGGTCCAGGACGTCATTGAGGATGTCCAGCAGGTTCTGGCCCGAGCTGCGGATGATCTCCAGCCGCTCGGCCTGCTTGGGCGGCAGGCTGTCGTAGGCCATGGCCTGGACCATGCCCAGGATGCCGTTCAGCGGGGTGCGGACCTCGTGGCTCATGGTGGCCAGGAAGGCCGACTTGGCCTGATTGGCGCGCGTGGCCTCGCTAAGCGCCTGGTTCAGCGCCGCCTCGGCCTGGATGGTCTCGGAGATATCCCGGATAATGGCGGTGAAGATCAGGCCGTTGCGGGTCATCAGTCGCGACAGGCCGACCTCGACCGGGACCAGGCGACCGTCCTTGGTATAGCCGGTGACGCCGCGGCTCTTGCCCATCCGGCGGCTGCTGACCGGACCCTTGCCAAAGCCGTCGACAAGGGCACCGTGGTCGGCCCGCAGCTCGGGCGAGATCAGGATCTCCAGCGGCTGGCCCACGACCTCCTCGGCGCTGTAGCCAAAGATGACCTCGGCACCGTGGCTGAACAGCAGGATGTTCTGGCGGGCGTCGGTCAGGATGATGCCTTCGGACGAGATGTTCAGGATGCTGCTGAGGATGTCCTCGACCATGTGGGGCAGGCCGGCGGCATCGACATTGAGGGCGGTCTTCAACGACTCGCGCGCCTTGGGCCAGTGCGTTCGAGTGTCGTCGACCCCCTGGCGATCCAGACTGCTTGCGCCCGACATCCTGCGGGTCTCCTCCTATTGATCGGTGGTCCGCGAATCCAGAGGCTGAGTCCCGTCCGCGTCGGGCCGATAATGGGACAAATTTACGCCGGGAAAAATAGCTTAGCCTTGCACAATCAATAATTTAATCGCGAGCAGGCCGGGCTGTGGCCTCAGCGGCAACCTAATGCGCCTGGGGCGTAAGGCTGATGCGGCGGGGCTGGGGCTGGTCGCTGCAGCGGGGGTCCATGCACAGGGCGGACAGGGCGCAGGCGGCGGGCACCAGGCAGTTGTTGCGGGGCTGGGCCATCTGCAGCTTGCGGGCCTTCATCAGCACGCCCATGGCCTCTGACGCCGACAATCGCTCGGGCCGGAAGGGCAGGGCCAGGCCGGGGCCCTCGCTGTCGGGGCGCAGGTCCGACGGAAACAGGCCGCAGCAGAAGCCCATGTCGGGGAAGATGCGCTGACCGGCCGGGCTGTCGTCCAGCAAGTGCATCTGGTCCTGGAAGGTGCTGGTGCCCAGCCGGCGATAGGCGACCTCGACGGCGTCGCGCTCGCCCTCCAGCGCCTGCAGCACGCAGCCATCGAGCACCAGGGTCAGGCCGGTCAGGCCCAGGCCCTGGTGCAGGTCCAGGGTCAGGTCGTGCAGTGCTGCCAGGGCCGGGCGCAGGCGCGGCGCAGCCCCCTGGACCAGCTGTCCATGATAGATCAGGCGGCGCAGGCGTTCGGTTGCGACAGAGGGCTGCGTCTCGGTCAGGCGGCGCTTGACGCCCACGGTCCCGGTCTCGTCGCCGACGAAGATGACGCCGATCGCCTCAAAGGCGCGCTGGATGGCCCGCAGGGTCCGGGCATTGGCCTCGACCGGGCCGCGAATACGCTCAAGCCGCTTGATGGTCTCGAGACTGAGGCTGGCGCGGCGGGCGAGTTCGGTCTGCTCAATGCGGGCCAATGCACGCGCTGCGCGAATTTGCTCTCCTGTTAGAAGTAAAATGTTGAAGGTCATAATCAACAAAGGCGCTTAATTTACACCCCAGGTGTAATGCCTGCATTCGGAGCAATGGGGAGCAAAGATGACTCTATGTCCCATGCACGAAACGATAAAGTGCGCCGTCCTCCTGAATGTTTCTTATCTGTTTATGAAAAGCCGGACGAGTTGATTTCGAGCCTGAAATCCTTCGTTTAGACTTGAGATTCAGCCCCTGATCTGAAACTTGAGGGCGATGCTTTGAGCCGGTCCGCCCCGGAACGCAAGCCCATACACGCGTGCAGGTGCAAACTTTGCTGTATCCCCGCCGATCAGGCCCGTGACTGACCGGCAGGGAGGCAGGGAGGCGGGGAAGCAGGGAAGCAGGGACGCGGCCGGGTCAGCCCTTCATATAGGCTTCGATCTGGCGACGCAGATGGTCCAGTTCCTTGGCCTTGAGGCCCAGGTCGGACGTCACGCCCAGCATGGTGGCCGCCGCGCGGGCATTGTCGGTGGCGGCCTGGGTCACCTCGGAAATACTGGCCGAGACATTGCAGGTGCCGATCGCGGCCTGCTGGATGCTGCGGCTGATCTCGTGGGTGGCGATGCCCTGCTGCTCGACGGCCCCGGCGATGGCGGTCGAGGCGGCGTTGACCTTTTCGATGGTCTGGCGAATGCGCTGGATGGCCCCGACGGCCCCCTGGCTGGCCTGCTGGATGGCGGCGACCTGGCTGGAGATCTGCTGGGTGGCGCTGGCGGTCTGGTCGGCCAGCTTCTTGACCTCGGCCGCGACCACGGCAAAGCCGCGACCGGCCAGGCCCGCACGTGCCGATTCGATGGTGGCGTTCAGGGCCAGGAGCTGGGTCTGGCTGGCGATTTCCTGGATCAGGCCGATCACCTCGCCGATCTGCTCGGCCGAGTGGGTCAGGCCCTGCATGATGCCGTCGGTGGCCACGGCCTCGGCCACCGCAGCCTGGGCGATCAGGGTGGACTGCTCCACCTGGCGGTTGATCTCGTGGATGGAGGCGTTCAGCTGCTCGGCCGTGGCCGCGACGGTCTGGACATTGGCATTGGCCGTTTCCGAGGCGCGCGAGACCTGGATGGCCTGGCGGCTGGTTTCCTCGGCGCTGGCGGCCATGGTGTGGGCCATGTCGCTGAGGCTGGTGGCCGTGGCGTCTACGTCCTGGCTGAAGCCGTTGACGCGGTCGATGAAGACGGCCTGCTCGGTGACCACGGCCCAGGTCAGCATGAAGCTGCTGACCTGGCCCCCGGCGTCATGGACGGCCGAGATGTTCAGGTTCAGCTTCTGGTCGCCCAACTGGATGATGGCCGAATGGGGCAGGACCTCGGGCCGGGCCAGCAGGTCGCGCTGGTGGCGGGGTTGCTTGTGGAAGATGTCGATCGACTGGCCCACCATCTGGTCGATGGGGCAGGGCAGCAGGTGCTGCAGCGGCATCAGCGTCTCAATCGAGCGCCGGTTCACATAGGTCAGCCGCAGGTCCTTTGGATCGCACAGCATGACGTTCAGCGGGATCTTCTCCAGCATCTGCAGCAGCCGCTGGTTCTCGCGCTCGGCCCGCACGCGGTGGGTCTGCAGTGACCAGGTGGTCATGGCCGCCACATACTGGCCCCGGTCATCAAAGACCGGGGTGACCAGCAGGTCCAGGTATTCGCCCCCGATCTCGATCAGGGCGCTGTGGGGCAGGCGGCCCGGATCACGCAGCAGGGCGTGCTGGTGGGCGGGATGCTTGTGAAAGACGTCGATCGAGCTGCCGATCAGCTCATCCGCGCGGATCGGCAGGACGTGCTCGATGGCGCGCAGGGTCTTGAGCGTCGCCTTGTTGGCATAGGTGATCCTGAACTCGATCAAGTCGCACAGCATGACATTGACCGGGGCGTCATCCAGCAGGCGGCGGAAGTCGGGCAGGGTGTCCGGCCGGCGCGACCGGCGCGCGGCTGAGCCCTGGAGCGTGGCCAGGATCATGGCCGTGCTCCCTTCGTGCCAGATGATCCGTCCCGGGCGCGCGCCCGCCAGCGGCCTTGATCCATGAAATTCCCCATCCTCGACAACAGAAGCGACCCGTGGTCCTTCGGTCTGGGATAACAGGGTTAATCGAAGCGATTGTCACTCATTAGGTTGCGGCGATTTCAGTATATTTTATGTATAGATTGATAACATATAGGCGCTGCGCTCAAGATATGCGGCTTATGGAGCCAACATTTACCCCTCAAGGGTAAATCTGTATAAGTTCACAATCCAGTGATTACTTTTGATCTGGATCAAGACTCATCATTTATTAGTGCGGCTGTTCTTAGCTGCAGCTCTTCCCTTATGGAGAGGCGATGATGGTCGATCGGGGTATGAGGGTTCTGGTTGTCGATGAAATGACGACCATGGCGCGCTCTATCGCCAGGCTTCTGGGTGAGCTGGGCTTTGTAAACATTGACGAAATCCACGACTGCCGCGACGCGATGCGCTTGCTGGCCGTCCGCCGCTATGGCCTGGTCCTGTCCGACTGGGAGATGAGCCCCGTCACCGGGTTTGAGCTGTTGCGCACCGTTCGCGCCGATCCCGCCATGAAGAGCCTGCCCTTTATACTGGTGACTTCTGAGGTCCGGGTCGAAAAGGTCATCGCCGCCCGCCAGGCGGGGGTCAGTGGCTATCTGGTCAAGCCCTTCTCGGATGCCCTGCTGAAACAGAAGCTGGTCGGCATCCTCGGCGATTTCTGAAATCCTATCAGGCGTTTCGCGATCGTCCGCAGAGGTTGTGCGGCCGCCGCGCGTGCCTGGCTGCAATCCATGACTTGCGTAAACGAACCAAAATGTTTAGCTACCTCTCATCCAAGGGAGAGGAATGTCGATGAAGATCGAGCGGCTGGAACCGATTGTGGCGACCCTGAAGGGCAGCAATCACCCCTATCTGAGCGGCCCCTGGACGCCGCAGCACGAGGAGGTGAACGCCTTTGACCTGGAGGTGATCGAGGGCGCGATTCCGACCGACATCGACGGCGTCTACATCCGCAACACCGAAAACCAGGTCCACACGCCCCTGGGCCGCTACCACCCGTTCGACGGTGACGGGATGCTGCACCAGATCAGCTTCCAGAACGGCAAGGCCGACTATCGCAACCGCTTTGTCCGCACCCGCTGCTTCCAGGCCGAACAGCAGGCAGGGGCCAGCCTGTGGGGCGGGATGATGGACCCGGCGGGCGTGTCCACGCGCCCCGGCTTCGGGGCCCACGGCGGGCTCAAGGACTCCGCCTCGACCGACGTCGTGGTGCACAAGGGCAAGGCCATCGCCACCTTCTACCAGTGCGGTGAGGCCTATCAGCTGGACGCCACCAGCATGGAGGACCAGGGCGTCGCCCCGTGGGGCCCGCTGGACGGGGTCTCCGCCCACTGCCGGGTCGATGAGCGCACGGGCGAGCTGCTGTTCTTCAACTACTCCAAGCACGCGCCCTACATGTATTACGGCATCGTCGACGCGGACGGCAGGCGCACCCACTACACGCCTATTCCGCTGCCGGGTGCGCGCCTGCCGCACGACATGATCTTCAGCGAAAACTACACCATCCTGAACGACTTCCCCATGTATTGGGACGAGAAGGCGATGAAGGCCGGCTTCCACGCCGTGCGCTTCAACCCGCAGATGAAGTCGCGCTTCGCCATCATCCCGCGCTATGGCACCGAAAAGGACATCATGTGGTTCGAGGCGGAGCCGACCTATGTCCTGCACTTCCTCAATGCCTATGAGCAGGGCGACGAGATCATCATGGACGGCTACTTCCAGGATAATCCCATGCCCAAGCCGCTGGCGGACCTGCCGGAAGCCTGGGCCGAGTATGCCCACATGATGGCCTTCGTTGACGAGCAGAGCTTCCAGCCCAAGCTGCACCGCTGGCGCTTCAACCTGAAGACGGGCGAGACGATCGAGGAGCGCCTGGATGACCGGGTGGTCGAGTTCGGCACGGTGAACCAGCAGTATGCGGGCCAGCCCTATCGCTATGCCTATTCGACCACGACCAAGCCGGGCTGGTTCCTGTTCAACGGCTTCATCAAGCACGACCTGCAGACCGGCGAGAGCTGGACGGTGAACCTGCCGGACGGTCGCTATGCCAGCGAGGCCCCCTTCGCGCCGCGCATCAACGGGACGTCCGAGGACGACGGCTACCTGGTCAGCTTCATCATCGACGAGAACGCCGGCACGTCCGAATGCATCCTTATTGACTGCAAGAAGTTCGATGAGGGTCCGGTGTGCCGTATCCGGCTGCCGCACAAGATCAGCTCGGGCACTCATGCCTGCTGGGCTGATCGTCGCTTCGTGGAGGCTTGACGCCCTGGGGACTGGACCCGGTCCTCCTGGCAGGGCAAACAGGAAGCTCCATTCGAACCGGGATCGGGAGCGACTGTGAGGCTGAAGGGCAAGACCTTGGTGGCAACGGCGGCGGTTGTGGGCGTCGCCGGTATTGGACTGGTTCTGCTGTGGCAGCGTCCGGCCGAGGTCGAGGTCCTGGAGGTCAGGCCCCGGACGGTCGAGCAGGCCCTGTCGGTCGTCGGCAGGGCCCGCCCGGTCCAGCTGGTCCAGGTGGCCTCGCCCAATGCCGGGCAGGTGATCCAGCTTCTTCACGATGACGGGGACCAGGTGGCCACCGGCGCGCCCCTGGCCATCATCCGCGCCACGGTCGAGCAGGCCCAGACCCAGGCCGATGCCGCCCGCACCGAGGCGGCGCGGGCCTCGGCCAATGAGGCCCGGCTGAAATACCAGCGCACCAGGACCCTCTATGACCAGGGCTTTGCGGCCCGGGCGGCCCTGGATGCCGCGCGCGCCGAGCTGGATACGGCCGAGGCCAATGTGGCCGCCGCCGCCGCCTCGACCCGCGCCTCGGCCGCCCGCCAGCGTGAGTTCACCATCCGCGCGCCGATGGACGGGGTGGTTCTGGTTCGTCCCATCGACAATGGCCAGGTCGTGGCCATGGGCGAGACCCTGTTCGAAATGGGCTCGACGTCCGAGGTGGAGATCCGCGCCGAGGTCGAGGAAGCCTATGCCGACGCCCTGTCGGCGGGACAGGCGGCGCGCGGGGCCCTGTCGGGCTCTGATGCCATTTTCCCGGCTCGGGTGACCGAGGTCTCGCCCCGGGTGGATTCCAGCACCGGCGGTCGGATGATCCGGGTCGTGGCCGAGGACGCGGTGGCGGGGCTGGCCCCGGGCCGCTCCGTGGACCTGACGGTCGTGGTGGCCGAGCGGGCAGGGACCCTGACCGTGCCCCGCAGCGCCCTGATCGACGCGACGGCCGAGCCCAAGGTCTATGTGGTCGATGCCGACGACCGCGTGCGGCTGCGCCCGGTCACCGTCTCGCGCTGGCCGTCGGTCAATGCCATCATCGAACAGGGGTTGAAGCCGGGCGATCGCGTGGTGCTGGAGCCAGGCTCGGTCGAGCCGGACGAAAAGGTCAGGCCCCGGTTGCAGCCGACCGACCAGGGCCGCTGATCCATGTTCGTGCTGACGGTGGCGCGCCGTTACCTGCTGTCCAATCCCAGCCAGACCCTGCTGCTGATTGCCGGGGTGGCGCTGGGCGTGACCGTCTTCATCTTCATCACGGCCCTGATCGCCGGGCTGGCCGTGCGCCTGACCGACGAGGTGACGGGCGACAATGCCCATGTCAGCCTGGAGCCGCCGACCCGCATCGCCCGCGTCCTGCCGGGGCCGCAGGGCCTGCCGGTGGAGTCCGTGGCCCTGGTCTCGACCTTCCAGCGTCAGCAGATCCGCAACTGGCCCATGGTGGTTGACCTGCTGCGGGCCGACCCGCGGGTAACCGCCATCAGCCCCCAGATCACCGGCAGTGCCTTCCTGGTCAAGAGCGAGGCGGTCTCGACCCTGTCCCTGATCGGGGTCGAGCCCCAGGGCATTGACGCCATTTCCAGCATCACGCCCCGGATCATCGACGGCTCGGGCGACATGGGGGCCGACGGCCTGCTGATCGGGGCGCGCATGGCCGAGGACCTGGGCCTGGCGGCGGGCCAGTCGATCCAGCTGCGGACCGACCGGGGCGTCGAGCGCCAGATGACGGTGCGCGGCATCTTTCGCACCGGCCTGCAAAGCCTGGACGAGCGGGTGGCCTTTATCTCCTTGCAGACCGCACGGCCGCTGTTCGACCTGCCCGAGGGGGTGACCAATATCGAGGTCAAGCTGGACGACCCCGATCAGGCCCGTCCGATGGCGACCTTCCTGGCAGGCGCGACCGACCTGCGCGCCACGCCCTGGCAGGACAGGAATCAGAGCCTGGAAGACGCCCTGGACGCCCAGGGCCGGACCGGAACTATGATCCAGGTCTTCTCGCTGGTATCGATCATCATCGGCGTGGCCAGTGCCCTTGTCCTGTCCGCCTATCGCCGGCGCAGCGAGGTCGGCATCATGCGCGCCTTTGGCGTGCCGGGGGGCTTCATCATCTGGATCTTCCTGCTGCAGGGCCTGCTGATCGGCCTGATCGGGGCCCTGATCGGCTGCGCCACCGGCTATGGCCTGTGCCTGTGGCTGGCAGGGATGAGCGGGCCCGACGGCCAGCCGGTCCTGCCGATCGCGCCGGGGCAGGGCGGCTATGTCGCGGCCATCGTCCTGACGACCCTGGGGGCTGTCATCGCCTCGATCCTGCCCGCCCGTTCCGCCTCCAGGCTTGATCCGCTGGAGGCGATCCAGCAATGAGCCAGGTCCTTGAAGCCCATGGAATCACCAAGGAATTCCAGAACGGCGACGAAACCACCCGGGTGCTGAAGGGCATCGACCTGACGCTGGAAAGCGGCGAGCTGGTGGCCCTGCTGGGGGCCTCCGGCTCGGGCAAATCGACCCTGCTGTCGATCGTCGGCCTGTTGCTGCGCCCGACCGCTGGCGAGATCACGATCAGCGGTGAGCGCGTCGATGACCTGGACGAGAAGGCGCGGGCCCGGTTCCGCAATCACCGGCTGGGCTTTGTTTTCCAGTTCCACCACCTGCTGCCGGACTTCACGGCGCTGGAGAACGTGACCTTTCCTGCGGCGGCACCGGCAGGCGGCATATCGCGCCAGATGAAGGACCGCGCCGCCATGCTGCTGACCCGCGTGGGGCTGCAGGACCGGATCGATTTCCCCGCGACCCGGCTGTCGGGCGGCCAGAAGCAGCGGGTGGCCATAGCCCGGGCGCTGATGAACCAGCCGGACCTGATCATTGCCGATGAGCCGACGGGCAACCTGGACCGCGAGTCCGCCGACCGGGTGCTGGACCTGATGCGCGAGGTCAACCGGGAGGAGGGGGCCACCTTCCTGATCTGCACCCATGACGAGGGCGTGGCCGAGCGGTGCAGCCGCCGGCTGACGCTGGATGATGGCTGCCTGGTCTCCGACCGGCGGCGCTGACAGTGCCCTTATTCCGGCGGGACCTCGTCGCTGCCCTCGACCCGGTCGCGATAGGCGGCCGCGCGGGCCAGCAGGATCAGGGTCACCGGCGTGGTGACCGTCAGGAACAGGCCGATCAGCAGGTCCTGCAGCGCCAGGTAGCCCTGCGCGAACGACCAGAAGATCACCGAGGCGACGACGACGCTGGCCATGCCCAGGGTCGCGCCCAGGGTAGGGGCGTGCACCCGCTCATAGAAGCGCTTGAGCCGCAGCATGCCGATGGCACCGATCAGGGACATGGTGGCCCCGAACAGGGCCAGGGCCACGACCAGGCAGGCGGCCCACACGGGCAGTTCAGACAGGCCGCTCATTCGATCACCTCGCCACGCATCAGGAACTTGGCCAGGGCCACCGTGGCGGTGAAGCCCAGCATGCCGATGACCAGGGCGGCCTCGAAATACAGGTTGATGCTGCTTCTCATGCCATGGACCAGGATCAGCAGCATGGCGTTCAGGTACAGGGTATCCAGCCCCAGGATACGGTCCTGGGCGCGCGGTCCCTTGATCATGCGCAGGGCAGACAGCAGCATGGCGGCCACCAGGATCAGCTGGGCCAGGCCAAGCCCCCAATGAAGAACAGTGGCGGCGGTCACGGGAAGATCTCCAGCAACAGGGATTCGTAGCGGTTCTTGATCAGGTCGATCCACTCGGCCTCATCGACCAGATCCAGGACGTGCAGCAGCAGCTGGCCGGTCATGCGGTCATACTGGACCCACAAGGTGCCGGGGGTGCTGGTCAGGATGATGGCCAGGACGGCCAGGCCATAGCGGTTGCGCATTTCCAGCGGCACGTGGATGAAGCCCGACACCCGCTCCGGGTGCCCGGCCAGGATGATCCGGCAGACGGCATAGTTCGAGCGGATGACATCCACCCCGACATAGGCCGCCAGCTTCAGCACGGCCATGGGATTGCCGATGTTCGAGCGGTCAGGCTCCAGCCGACGCATGACGTGGGGCACGATCAGGCCGATCAGCAAGCCCTGGGTGACGCTGCCGGGCGTAACCGGGCCACTGAGCCACAGCCAGGCGGTGAACAGGCCCAGCGCCAGGAGCGGGTGGGGGAAGATGGCGCGGATAATCCTCATTGGCCGCCTCCCAGCACGGCCTGGATATAGGCCTGCGGCTCCGCCAGCCACAGGCTGGTCTGCTCGGCAAAGTTCAGGCCCGCCGCCGCGCCCAGGCTCATCCACAGGCAGCCCAGCACCAGGCCGCCGATGGCGACGAACTCGGGGCTGCGCACCAGGGGCAGGGCGTCGTCCAGCTCGCGCCAGAAGCCGGCGATGCCAAAGCGCGACAGGGCGATCAGGCTGGCCAGGCTCGACAGGGTCAGGGCCCCGATCAGCACCCAGGTCGCGCTGAGCCCCGCGCCGTCACCGCCCAGCAGCGAGACAAAGATGGTCAGCTTGCCCGCGAAACCGGCCAGCGGCGGCAGGCTGATGGTCACCAGCGCCGCCAGGATGAAGGCCGAGCCCAGGAAGGCCGTCGAGGCGGGCATGACGCGGCCCACTTCCTGCACCTCGTCCGAGGAGAAGGGATCGTCATATTCGTCGTCGAAGACGGCGTCGTCGGGCAGGATGGACTGGTCCTCGCCGCGGGCCAGGATCTCGGCGATCAGGAACAGGGCTGCCGCCGCCAGGGTCGAGGCCGCCATGTAGAAGAGGGCCCCGCCAAGCGCAGCCGTGTCCCCGGTACCCAGGATGGCCAGGGCCGTGCCGGACGAGGTCATGATGGCATAGCCTGCCGCCTGCTCCAGCCGGCGCGAGGCGACAATGCCCGCCGCGCCGAACAGGACCGTGGCGATGCCGACAATCAGGATCCAGTCCTGCCCGAAGCCGGCCGAGGCCCCGGCCTGGTCGCCGAACATCAGCATCGACAGGCGGATCAGAACATAGACGCCGACCTTGCTGAGGATGGCAAAGACGGCCGCCACCGGGGCGGTGGCCGCCGCATAGGCTCCCGGCAGCCAGAAGCCGAGGGGCCAGGCCGCTGCCTTGACCAGGAAGGCGATGCCCAGCACCGCACAGCCCACATGGAAGATGGCCCGGTCGTGGACGGGGATCAGGGCGATCCGGCTGGCGATGTCGGCCATGTTCAGCGCGCCGGTCACGCCGTAGATCAGGCCTACCCCGATCAGGAAGAAGAAGGAGGCGGTCAGGTTGATCGCCACATAGCCCAGGCCCGCGCGGACGCGCTTGTCACCCGATCCGTGCAGCAGCAGGCCATAGGAGGCTGCCAGCATGACCTCGAAGAAGACGAACAGGTTGAACAGGTCGCCCGTCAGCAAGGCCCCGTTCACCCCCATGACCAGCAGCAGGTAAAGCGCGTGGAAGCGGGGCCCGGCCCGGTCCCAGCGGGCAAAGGCGAACATCAGGCCGCCCGCCGCCAGGACGGCGGTCAGGGCCAGCATCAGGGTCGACAGCCGGTCTGCTACCAGGACGATGCCGAACGGGGCGGCCCAGTTGCCCAGGCTGTAGACCCGCGCCGTATCCTGTCCGCCCGCACCGCCGACAGACGCCTCGTGCAGCAGGACAACCGCCGTGATCGCCAGGATGGTCATGCAGACCAGGCTGATGAAGGCCTTGAGCTGATAGTGCCGCTCGTCAAAGAGCAGCATGGCCGCTGCCGCCATCAGGGGCAGGATGATCGGCACGATGATCAGGTGGTCAAGAAACTGGCTCATTCGCCGGCCTCCTGGCCATCAATATGGTCCGTCCCGGTGATGCCCCGGCTGGTCAGCAGGACCACCAGGAAGAGGGCGGTCAGGGCAAAGCCGATGACGATGGCGGTCAGCACCAGGGCCTGGGGCACGGGGTCAGCATAGGTCTCGGGGATCACAGAGGTCTTGGTATCACGCAGGACCGGCGGCATGCCGCTGCGCAGCCGTCCCATGGCAAAGAGGAATAGGTTTACGGCATAGCCGATCAGGGACAGGCCGACGATGACCTGGAAGGTGCGCGGGCGCAGCAGCAGCCACACCCCCGCCGTCATCAGGACACCGATGCCCAGAGCAAGGATAAGCTCCATCAGGCGGTCTCCTCGGGCGTGGTCGGGGCGGGTTCGGTCACGCGCGGCTTGCGCAGGGACTGGGGGGCGATAGCGACCAGCATCAGCACCGTGGCCCCGACGACCAGCAGGGCCACGCCCGCATCAAACACCAGGGCGCTGGCCAGGGGCGTCTTGCCCACCAGCGGCAGCTCGGCATAGCGGAACCAGGACGTCAGGAAGGGATAGCCAAAGACCCAAGACGCCAGCCCGGTCAGGGCCGAGATCAGCAGGCCGCCGCCGATCCAGACCAGGGGCCGGATCTCCAGCCGCTCCTCCACCCAGCGGGCCCCCGAGGCCATGTATTGCAGGATAAAGGCGATCGACATGGCCACACCGGCCGCAAAGCCGCCGCCGGGCAGGTCGTGGCCGCGAATGAACAGGTAGAAGGCCAGCAGGATGATGAAGGGGAAGAGCCAGCGCATGACGACGCGCGGGATCAGCATGGTGTCGCTGAGGGTGTCGCCCTGCTTGCGGTTCTCGCGGCGATGGTCGGCGTCATTCTGGATGCGCTTCTGGTCGGTCTCGCCAATGCTGTCGGCGGCCGGCCGGAAGCGGCGCAGCAGGGCCCAGATGGTCAGGCCCACGATGCCCAGCACCGTGATCTCGCCCAGGGTGTCAAAGGCCCGGAAATCAACCAGCAGCACGTTGACCACATTGCGCCCGCCCGCCTCCGGATAGGAGTTCTCCAGGAAGAAGCGCGTCAGGTGCGAGGTGTTGGGCCGGGTCATGACGGCAAAGGCGATGACGGCCACTGCGCTGCCGACCGCCCCGGCTATGCCCAGGTCGATCAGGCGACGGCGACGCGAGCGGCTCAGCTCATCGGCCGTGGCCAGGCCCTCGACCCGCTTGGGCAGCCAGCGCAGGCCCAGCAGCAGCAGGACGGTCGTCACCACCTCGACCAGCATCTGGGTCGTGGCCAGGTCGGGCGCAGAGAACCAGACGAAGGTCAGGCAGCTGACCAGGCCCGCGCCGCCGACCAGGATTACGGTGGCCAGGCGGTGATACTTGGCCTGCCAGGCCGCGGCGATGGCGCAGCCGGCCCCGACGATCCACATGACGGTAAAGCCGACGCCGGGGCGCTGCATGTCGATGCCGGCCTGGCCAAAGCCCAGGCCGGTCAGGCCCGAGGCCAGCACACCGGCCAGCAGGCAGGTCACGACGATGTATCTCAGCCGCGCCTGCTGGCGGGCGGCCCCCATCCGGCGCACGGTCCACTCAGCAAACGAGGTGACCAGCTTCATCAGCCGGTCATAGGCGCGTGCGCCGTTGAAGCGCCCGACAATCCACGGCCGCTCGGCGGCATTGATGCGACGGCCGAACAGGCGATAGGCGACCACCCCGCCCACCAGGGCGATGATGCTCATCAGCAGGGGCAGGTTGAAGCCATGCCACAGGGCCAGGCTGTAGTAGGGGATGTCGTCGCCCAGGACCGAGCGCACGGCGACGTTCAGCACCGGGCCGATGACCAGGGCGGGCAGGATGCCGACCAGGATGCACAGGCCCACCAGGATCTCGATCGGCAGGCGCATCCAGCGCGGCGGCTCATGCGGGGCATGGGGCAGGTCGGTGGCCTCGGGGCCAAAGAAGACCTGGTGGATGAAGCGCACCGAATAGAGCACGCTCAGCAGGCTGCCGAGGGTGGCCAGGACGGGCAGGGTCAGGTTGGTGTGGCGGCCTCCGGTCTGGGCGATGGCCTCGGCCAGGAACATCTCCTTGGAGATGAAGCCGTTGAGCAGGGGCACCCCCGCCATGGCCGCCGCAGCCACGATGGCCAGGCGGGCCGTATGGGGCATGGACCGGCGCAGGCCGCTGAGCTTCCTCAGGTCGCGGGTGCCGGTCTCGTGGTCGATCACCCCCGCCGCCATGAACAGGCTGGCCTTGAAGGTCGCGTGGTTGACGGTGTGGAAGATGGCCGCCACCGCCGACAGGGGGCTGCCCAGGCCCAGCAGCAGGGTGATCAGGCCCAGGTGGCTGATCGTCGAATAGGCCAGCAGACCCTTGAGGTCGTTCTGGAACATGGCGGCCCAGGCCCCGAATAGCAGGGTGGTGACGCCGACGCCGCTGAGGATGAAATACCAGGCATCCGTGCCCGCCAAGACCGGCCAGAAGCGGATCAGCAGGAAGATGCCCGCCTTCACCATGGTGGCCGAGTGCAGATAGGCGCTGACCGGGGTCGGGGCGGCCATGGCGCGCGGTAGCCAGAAGTGGAACGGGAACTGGGCGCTCTTGGTCAGGGCCCCCGCCAGGATCAGCAGCAGAGCCGGCAGGTAAAGCGGGCTGTTCTTGATCGCCGCGCCCGAGCCCAGGACCACGTCCAGGTCAAAGCTGCCGGCGATGCGGCCCAGCACGATGACACCGGCAAACAGGCAAAGGCCGCCTGCCGCCGTGACGGTCAGGGCCATTCGCGCCCCGTCGCGCGCTGCCGAGTTGTGGTGCCAGTAGCCGATCAGCAGGAAGGAGAAGATGCTGGTCAGCTCCCAGAAGACGACCAGCAGGATCAGGTTGCCGGCGAGCACGATGCCCAGCATCGAGCCGGTGAAGGCGAGGAAGAACAGATAGAAGCGGCGGACCGGATCCTCCGCCGAGATGTAGTAGCGCGTGTAGACGACGACGAGCAGCCCGATGCCGCTGACCAGCACCGTGAAGATCCACGCGAAGCCGTCCATCCGCAGCACGAAGCCGAGGCCCAGCGACGGGATCCAGTCGACCGCGTAGCGAACGACGCCCCCGGCCGCCACGGACGGATAGAGCGACAGGGTCAGCGCCAGGCAGGCCAGCATGGTGATACCCGCAAGCCAGGTCGCGGGCGCGCGCGAATCCGACGGAAGCAGGACCGCCGCGAAACCGGCCACGAAG